>JBBSKF010000019.1:0-32516 GCA_038256525.1 Mycobacteriales bacterium
CGGCCAGCTGGACGACCTGCGGATCGTCGGCGAGATCCACGCCCGCCTGGGCCATCTCGACGCCACCGGCATGGTGGGCCACCATGAGTTGCAGGAACTGCACCTCGGCCTGGTCCACCGGCAGGGTGGCGAGCTCCGCGGTCTGCGCGGGTGCGGCCATGCCCGGCATCAGACCCGACGTCGGCGTGCCCATCCACGCCATCTTCGGACCGCTGGCGGTGGCGCTGTGGCCCCAGCCACTCAGCCAGGCCGACATCATCCCGATCTGGGCCTGCTGGGTCAGTGCGATGTCCGAGGCCAGCGTCCGCAGCTCGGCGTCGTCCGTACGGTCACGGACCGCCTCGGCCATGAAGACCGCCTGCGCGTGATGTCGCGACATGTCCCTGGCGAACCCGACCTCGACCGAGTCCTGCGTGGGCGGCTGCGGCTGCAGGTAGGCGGCCCCCGCGATCACCCCCACCAGGACGGCGAACAGGGCCGCGAGCACCGGCGTGGCCAGCAGCGAGCGGTCCCGGGGCGTCACCGGCTCGGCCTGGCCGGCGGGGCGCTCGGCCGTCATGGTGGTCATCGGGTCGGCGCTCCCACGGGTTCGGTTCGGTCCTCGTCCAGACGCCCACGGTGTCCGGTTGGTTCCAGGCGACCGCGTCGCCGCAGACCGATCAGCAGGGGCAGGACCAGGAGGGCGGCCAGTGCTTGCTCGACCCGATCGCCGTAGCGGGTGGCCACGGTGAGCGTCGTACGACGCGGCAGCTCAGCGGTGAGCACGGCAGCTTCGTACAGGCCGGACCGCGCAATCACGACGCCGTCCGGCAGCACGAGCGCGCTGATCCCGCTGGTGGTCGCGACCACGGTCGACCGGCCGTGCTCGACAGCGCGCAGCCGGGCCATCGCGAGCTGTTGGGCACTCTGCGCCGACCGGCCGTAGGAGGCGTTGTTGCTCGGGAGGACCAGCAGCTGCCCGCCGGAGCGGACGGCGGCGCGGGGGAGGTCGTCGAAGGCCACCTCGAAGCAGGTCCCCACCGCGATCGGCACCCCGCCGAGCTCGAGCAGTCCCACCATGTCCCCGGGCGTGAAGTCCGCGGGCAGCAGGGTGCGGGCGGCGGGATAGACCTGCTCCACCAGCGAGCGCAACGGCAGGTATTCCCCGAACGGCACCAGGTGCCGCTTGCCGTACACCGGGCCCTCGAGACCGCCGGGACCGTAGACGGTCAGGGCGTTGGTGACGCGCGCGCCGTCACGAAGGACCGCGCCGAGCAGGAAGGGTTGGCCGCCGAGCGCCGCGACCGCCGCGTCCAGGCGCTCGGCGGCCGGGGGCGAGCGCCGCGGGTCCTGGTCGGAGGCATTCTCCGGCCAGATGACCAGGTCGGGGCGTGGCGTGCGACCGGCCGCGACGTCGGCGGCCAGCCGCTCGGTCTCGCGCAGGTGGTTGTCCAGGACCACGAGGTCCTCGGCGAACGCGTCCAACCCCTGCCCCGGCACGTTGCCCTGCACCGCCGCCACCCGCACCGGGCGGCCGTCGACCGGCGTCGGGACGGCGAGCGCCGCCAGCACCGGCAGGAGCAGCAGGGCGGCCGGAAGGGCGAGCGAACGCGGGGTCAACGCTGGCCCGACTTCCCGCCCTGGCAGCCGGCGTGCGACACCGAGCAGCCCGAGAGCGGTCAGGGTCACCGCTGCGCCGACCAGCGGAGTGCCGCCGAGCGCGGCCCAGGACAGCAGCGGTCCCTCGCTCTGCCCGAAGCCCAGCCGTCCCCACGTGAGACCCCCGAACGGCAGCCGGGCGCGTACGGCCTCGACCGCGATCACGGCGCCGACCAGCCCGACCACGCGCAGCGCCGAGGACCACCGACGGCCGTCCACGGACCGTTCCACGGCGACGACGATCGGTCCGAGCAACGCGGCGATCAGCGCCTGCAGGACGGCGAGCAGCAGCCACGGGACGGGCCCGAGGAAGCGGGTCCACTCCAGCAGTGGCAGGAACACCACGAGATAGGCGACAAAGGCGTAGGCCGCGGCCCTGCGCAGGCCCTGCCCCCGGACGGCTGCGAACAGCGCCGCCATCCCGAGCGGAGCCGTCCACCACAGCCCGACCGGCGGGAAGGCGGCGAGCAGGCCCAGCCCAGCGAGGATCGCCAGGGCCAGCGGCCGCCGTGCGCTCAGCTGGGTCAGGGCTTCGGCTCGGCCGGCGTCGCATACGGCCCGCGATACACAGACAGCCAGCCGATCCCGAACAGCAGCAACAAGATGGCGGGGATGCTGTAGTTCAGGGTCGCCGACCACGGGGCCTGGTCGCGCAGTGCCTGGATGACCAAGGGCACGTGCGTCGCGGTCGTCCAGACACCGGCCAGCGAGATGCCGAGACCGGCGTAGAACAGCAGACTCGGGGCCTTGGGTCGCAGCCGTCGTCCGACGAAAAGGGCCAGCACGACCGCGAGGCTGATGACGATGACGACCGCCCCGGGCAGGACGTGATCGGCGAACTCGAGCTCGGTGCGCCGGGGGCCGAGGTCGAGCTGCGGACCCACGAAGATGGACGCTGCCACCCAGCTGCCGATCAGCACGCCGGCACCCGCCATCATCGGGACGGCGGCGAGGCGGGTCGCCGACAACGGCGCCACCGGCGTCGCCTTCGGGTCTGCCCGGTCGGTGTCGGTCATCGCGTGGACTCCACCCTCTCGTCGCCCGCTGTTCCTGCTCGGCTTCCAGTATGACCCCGCTCGGACCCGAACCGTTCCTTCGGGAAGGTCGGCGGCCGGTTCCACGGATACGGTGCTCGAAGGATCGGCACCACTTCTTCTCGGGACGGAGGGCAGGGACGCGGATGCGGGGTCACCTGCCACCACGCCTCGGCGCAGGGCTGACCAGCCTGGTCCTGGTGCTCCTGTCGGCGGCTCCGGCCGGGGCACACGAGGATGGCGCCGCGGCCCTCACCGAACGGGCGGGCCCGTACCAGCTGCTCGCCTACGACGGCGTGCGCGGCGGCGCCGCGGATCAGGACGACTACACGGTCATCGTTCAGGACGCCGACGGCCGGCCCGTGGACGGCGCCGACGTCGCCGTGTCCGCGCGATCCACCGACGCCACGGCGCCGACATCCGAGGTCGGACCCATCGCCGCGCAGGGCGTCGCGAACGTCTACCGGTTCACCCTTCCGGACCTGGGATCTGAGGCCTGGAACGTCGAGGTGACGGTGAATGCCGGTGCCGGGCTGGGTACCGCCGCCTTCCTGCTGCACGCGCCGGACCGCCTCAGCGACGCCGTCGTCGTGCTCGAGGGCGACCGCCGACCGGCTGCCGTCAGTCCGTTGCCCCTGGTCGCCATCGTCGGCGGGGCAGTGCTCGTCGTCGTCATCCTGGCCCTGTCGGTGGGGAGTGGCACGAAAGCGTCATCCGCGGAGCGGACCGGCCAGCATGTCTGAGCCCGAGCGGACCGTACGTCCCCTCCGACTGGCGGTGACGGCCGTCGTCGTGGGCCTGCTCTCCGGTTGCGCGGGGGGCCCTGCGCTCTCCTCGGCCGGCCGCCCGACGCAAGCGCCCGTCACGTACACCGGCACGGTCGTCGATCCGCCGGTCCCGCTGCCGGCGGTGACCCTGACCGGCACGGACGACGGACCGTTCGACCTGCGTGCCGACACCCGCGCGCCCGTGACGCTGGTGACGTTCGTCTACACCAACTGCCCTGACGAGTGCCCGCTCACCGTCTCGACCATCACGGTCGCCCTGGCGGCCCTGCCGCCGGAGCTGCGCCGGTCGGTAGACGTGCTGGTGGTCAGCGCTGACCCGGTCCGCGACACGCCGTCGGTGCTTCGCGGCTGGCTCGACCGATTCGACCCGACCTACCGCGGGGTCACCGGCGACCCAGCCGTTCTCGACACGGTCGCCGCCGGCCTTTTCGTCCCGGTGGACCTCCCGGGGTTCGCGCCGGACGCCGACCCGGTCGACGTCACGCACGGCGTGCAGATCTTTGCTTTCGGCGCGGACGACCAGTCCCTCATGCTGTGGGGGTCCAACCCGACACCCTCCGAGCTGACCGTCGACCTGAGACAGCTCGTCGAACAGCAGCAGAGCCGATCCTGACCAGGAGCACGCCATGACCCTGACTCGACGCCGGTTGCTCGTGTTCGCGCTGACCGCCCCGTTCGCCGGACTGCTCAGCGCGTGCGGCGGAAGCGGGGGTGCCGGGGGCAGCTCCGGCGGGAGCGGGAAGGCGGCCGGGACGGCAGCGGCACCGGTCACCGAGGTGACGGTCAGCTCACCGGCGACCAGCTTCGACATCACCCAGATCTTCGTGCCGGTAGGGCAGCCGGTGACCGTCACCTACCGCAACGACGACGAGGGCGTACCGCACAACTTCCATGTCACCGGTTCCGGCCTGGACGAGAAGACGACCCTGAAGTCGGGCCCGGACGTGCAGACCCTCACCGTGACGTTCCCGGCGGCGGGCGACTACGACTACGTCTGCGACGTGCATCCGGACATGACAGGCGTCGTCACGGCGGTGTGACGGGGCTGTCGCCCCTTGACACCGACCCGTGTACGGAACGTATACGGATGACGACCACCACCGGAGCATCCGAGACCTGGCAGGCACGCATCACCCACGCGCTGGCTGCACAGTTGCGCGACGACGCGAAGCTGCTCGGACTTGACGGCCGGACCGAGATCGTCAAGGCCGCCCTCGAATTGCTGCATAGGCGTGCTGCCGAGGAGCGCATGGCCAGGAGCGTGGATGACTTCTACGCCGACCACGAACAGCCCCTGCCGGTCGGCGTCCGGCCGGGAGGACATGACGCCCGCTCCGATGTCCCTGCCTGAACCGCTCCGTGGAGAGGTCTGGGATGTCGACTTCGATGGGTCCGGACTCCACCCGGCGGTGGTGCTGAGCCTCAACATGCTGAACACCCGGCTCGGTCACGTCGCCGTGATCCCGGTGACCAGTACTCGTGGACCCGACCAGACCCACGTGGCACTCGACCGCGACGCCGGACTCACCCGTGACAACCAGTCATACGCCGACGTCACCGCACTTCAGCCGGTGGCCCGAACTCGACTGCTGAAACGACGGGGACTCCTGGCCACAGCCGAGATCGACCGGCTTGCAGACCAACTCGCGATCTACCTCGGGCTGCCCCTCGCACCCGGTGGAGGACGCTGATGACGGCAGGTCGGAGTCCTGCCCGCTCGGCTTCGAAGTCTTGCCCGCCCCCGGGCAGCACGGCTCCAGCTCCCGACGATCGGGACCCCGGGCCGGCCGCGCAAGCGGGCGGTCTGGGGCCGCGAACGGTGTGGCGCCCGACGACGAGGGCAACGCTGAGGCGCGAAGCTTCTACGTCAGCGCGGGCGATCACCGAGCACCCGTTCAGCGGCCAGCCGGACGACGAGACGGAGTAGTCGGCTTCCTACGTCAGGACGAGGTCAACGGTGAAGTCGTGGGCATCGCGGCCGAGTGCGTCAAGTCGGCCCTGCAACCTTTCCATGGCCTCGGCAACGCCCTCTGGTGTCAGCTCAGCGTCGGTGAAGTCGACGATGCCGAGCCGCTCGGTCGCGAAGGCGATGCGGCACCAACCGCGTAGATGCAGATCCCGGAAGCGCGCGTCGAACTCCTCCGCAGGCCCATCCTCGAGATGGCGACGCTCATCGGCGGTGATGTCGGCGTACCACCAGAGGGTCAGGTCCTCGTCGGGTCGGCTGGCGCAGTGAAACAGGTATTGACGCCCGTCCTGCTCGATCACCCCAGTAAACGGCACGTCGTAGTAGCGGTACTGCTTGATCAAACGGGCGTCGTGACTCGCTTGCCAGGGCGCAGCGCCGTGCTCAACGTGGATCAAGTCCGACATCAGGTCGCTCCTCCCTTGCAGAGGCTATCCAGCAACTCGGCCTGGCTGTCACCCCAGTCCCCATGAGACCAGAACACCGAGACGTGAATCTTGGATCCCAACCTGGGTGTGTGTTCGACAACGAAGCCCGCCGCCCTGAGCGTTCCCACCTGCACGTGTCTCACCGCGTCCCTACCTGGTCGGTAGTTGTCACGCCCGTAGGCAGCCACCAAGGCCTCGTGCGCAGTGAGCTCACCCAACAGCCAGGACACGTCGAGTTCGGGTGGTTCCTTCAGCGGCCGCGGCCGGTTGGTGAACTTCCACGTTCCGTCGGCGAGATACTTACCGCACGTGACTGATGATCACGTCATCCGGGATGTTCTGCACCGGTGCGTCGCACCGGTGGGGAGTCGGCGCTGGCCTTGATGGCCGCAACCGAGACTAGGCAGATGTTGCGTCAGCGGGGATGCGACACGAGACCGAGGCCGGCCGAGCGACCCCCAGCTGCTCCCGGCCTCAGAGACATGAGGCGTTGGGAGGTGCAGGAGCGACATGGGCTGGCGTGACTTGCCATCCGTCACGTAGAAGCTCGCCCTCCAGCCCTTGTGGCGCTGCCCGTCAATCTCGATCCTCCACTCGCGGTCCTTGTTCCCGGGCCGGAGGGCGGTCCCCCTCAGGCCATGCGCGTACAGCAGGGTGATGCGCGCTGCGGCCCCGAACAGCCAGAACCCGAACATGTACCTGCCTCAGGACATGCCGAGCCGGGTACAAGCGACGCTCGGGTTTCCATCTGGGCTTCCGCTCCGGGCGGGGCACCTTCGATGGAACGCGGAGTCTTGATCTCTGCAGCCATGGCGGAGATGTCCTCGCTCGTGAGATCGAGATCGAGCAACTCTTCGTCCGGGGCCCGAAGCTTCCCAGGCGGCCCCATCGGCCCCTGCCGACGTGAACCTGCCCAAGATCAATAAGGGCGCGACATGGTGCCGAGTGGCGCCGGCGGCGATGATTCCCCCGCACGGTCACCGAGATCCGTGCCCACCATGTGCCCACCCCGGGCTGATCCGGTCCGGCGGCGGAAGCGCCGTGAACCTGTTTCCGCTTGTCGCGGCCTGAGAAGGGGCTCCCCCGTCTGGACTTGAACCAGAAACCCTGCGATTAACAGTCGCATGCTCTGCCAATTGAGCTACGGGGGATCGCACCGGCAGACCGGCTGCGGAGGGCAAGACTAGCGCACCGACTGTTCACCGGGATCGCCGAGACAAGCCGCCTTCGATGACTGACACTGACCGGGTGATGACCAGGGCGGAGCGGCTCGTGTCGGTCACGGCGGCGGCCGTGCTGGCCCTCGCCACGATCAGCGCGGGCACGGCCCAGACCGTCCCAGCGGCAACCGTGGTGGAGGCAGGTGACCTGGCTCCGGCCGGGCTGCCCCCGGCCCCATCGCCGCTGACCGAAGCGCTCGCCCCGACCGCCCCAGCCCCACCGGCGCCGGAGGTGCCGGCTCCCCCGCCCGCCCCTCCCGCCGCCCCCGAGAAGGCAGCCGCAGCAGGGCCCCTCCCGGCGCCGGCCGAGCCACCGCAGGCCGGCTGTCCCGTTCCGAAGCGGCCGGGCGCCAAGCCGTTCGTCGCCAAGCCGCTGCCCGCACCGGCTGTCCCTGATGAGGCGCTCCCTGCCGCCCTTCCGCCCGGTCCCAAGGCAGCCAGCCTCGACGCCGTGAGCGGCAAGGGGATCTGGGTCACCAACTGGCCCAACACCAAGCTCGACGTCCCCGCCATCGTCGCCCGGACGCAGAACGCCGGCCTGCAGAACATCTGGGTCCGGACCGGTGGATCGCGGCAGGGCTACTACGGCGACCGCGTGCTGCCTGAGCTCGTCCCCGCCGCCCATGCGGCCGGCCTGAAGGTCATCGCCTGGGACTTCCCCTTCCTGTCCGACCCGGTCCTTGACGCCGAGCGCGCCAAGGCCGCCCTCGACACGGGCATCGACGCCTTCGCACCGGACGTGGAGACGAGCGCGGAGGGCACCCACGCGACGCCGCAGCGGGTCGCCCTCTACCTCTCGCTCGTACGGTCCTTCGCGGGCGAGCGGCCGGTGGCCGCGACGGTGCCGAGGCCGACGCCGCTGCGCCGCAAGTCTTTTCCCTATGAGGCGTTCCAGCCGTACGCCGATCTGTTCGTCCCGATGGTCTATTGGTCCTGCAACGAGCCCGGGGCGCTGGTCGAGCAATCGCTGACCGAGCTCGGCCGGTGGCTGCCGGTGGCCCCGGTCGGCCAGGCCTACGACATGGGCACCGAGGGTGGCCGGGCCGGGCTCCCCACCCGGGCCGAGACCTGGCGCTTCCTCGACGTCGCGAAGCGAGGCGGCGCCGTGGGTGCGAGCCTGTGGACGATCGAGAAGGTGGGCGACGGTCAGTTCGGCGCCCTGACCGACTACCCCTGGGACCTGCCGGCCGGATAGATGGTGGACTGCGCCCGGGGCGGGGTAGGGGCAGCAGGAACATCCACTACTGGAACGCGCCTGGAGGCCCCCATGTTGAAGAAGCTCACCCTCGTCGTCGGTTTCGGCGCCGGCTATGTGCTCGGCGCGAAGGCCGGCAGGGAGCGCTACCAGCAGATCGAGGAGAAGTTCCGCGAGGTCGCCGGCATGCCGGCAGTCCAGTCCGCGACGGCGAACGTCAAGGACACCGCGTCCGAGGTGGCCGAGACGGCGAAGCAGACGATCAACGATAAGGCCGACAAGATCTCGGAGAAGGCGAGCAAGGCGGCCAAGGGCGCCAAGGAGGACGACGTGATCGTCGTCGACACGAGCTACGGCTCCGCGCCGGTGGCCGCTGGCAAGTCGAGCGTGACGGCTCCGGGCGTCAGCCGCCCGTGACCTCGGGCGCGCGCGGGTAGGCGACCGCCGTGGTCCGGCTCAGGCGCGTCTCCTGTTCGGGTCCGGGCATCCGCCGACTTCGGCACGGCAAGGGATTTCGGTACGTCGATGCTGCCGGTCAGCCGGTGCACGACGCCGATGTCCAGCAGCGCATTCGCGACCTGGTTCTCCCGCCGGCGTGGGAGGACGTGTGGATCTGTCCTCTCTCGTCCGGGCACATCCAGGCGACCGGCGTCGATGCGCGCGGGAGACGGCAGTACCGCTACCACGATGCCTGGCGGGTGCAACGCGACCTCGACAAGCACGACCGCATCCTGGATTTCGCCGCCCGCCTGCCGACTGCCAGGGAACGGATCCGCGCCGACCTCGTCCTCCCCGGGCTGAGCCGGCGGCGCGTGCTGGCTTGCGCCGTCCGCCTGCTCGACCTCGGCTTCTTCCGCATCGGCGGCGAGCAGTACGCAAGCGAGAACCAGTCGTACGGCCTCGCGACGTTGCTCAAGCAGCACGTGAGCATGACGACAACCGCATCCGGGGACCCCTGCGTCGTCTTCGACTACACCGGCAAGAGCGGCAAGCTCTGGCACAAGGTGCTGGTCGAGCCCGAGGTGGGCGTGGTGGTCCGCCAGCTCAAGCAGCGGCGCACGGGCGGCCAGGAGTTGCTGGCCTACCGCAGCCGGCCGGGTCGCGCCGGCGCCTGGATCGACGTGCGCAGCAGTGACATCAACGCCTACCTGCGCGAGGTGACCGGCGGGGACGACACGGCGAAGGACTTCCGTACGTGGTCCGCAACCGTCATGGCGGCCATCGGCCTCGCCGTCTCGACCCATGCCGCGAGTGACAGCGGCCGCAAGCGTGCCGTCTCGCGGGTGGTCCGGGAGGTGGCCGAGCAGCTGGGCAACACCCCCGCGGTCTGCCGGGCCAGCTACATCGACCCGCGCGTCATCGACCTCTATCGGCACGGGGTCACCATCGCCGCCGACCTCGAGGCGCTCGGAGCAGATGCCTCGTACGGTTCGCCGGCCTTTCAAGGCGCCATCGAAACTGCCGTGCTGGGCCTGCTGCGGGAGCCGGAGGCCGCCCGACTGGCCGGCTGACCGTGTCGCGGCGTGAACCTGCAGCGCACGAGCGAATCGCCACGTACCGTTCTGGTATGAACCGTCGCCTTGCCGGCCTCGCCGCCGGCCTTGCGGTCCTGCTCTCGAGCCCGGCCGTCGCGGCCACCGCCAACCAGCAGTCCTGGCACGGCGATCAGGCGGGGGTGCCTGGCGCCCGGGCAGCTGGACAGATCGGTTCAGGCGCCGTCGTCGCGGTCCTCGACAGCTGGGTCGACGGCGCCCACCCGGACTTCGAGGGTCGGGTGCTGCCGGGGGCCGACTGCCTGCAGGCGGCCTGCAAGCCGGGTCCCGCGGCCAGCGACGCCTGTGACCACGGCACGCACGTGGCCGGCACCGTCGCCTCGTCCTCCTTCGGCGTGGCCCCCGGTGCCCAGATCCTGCCGGTCCGGGTGCTGGCTTTCAACGCCACCTCCGGACAGTGCGTGGGACGACCGGACGACGTCGCCGCCGGCATCCGCTGGGCCGTCGAGAACGGCGCCCGCGTCATCAACCTCTCGCTCGGGCCGGACGTCCCAGGTCTGTCCGCCTCCTCGACCATCCCCCGCGCCGTCGAGTTCGCCGCGCGAGCAGGCGTGCTCGTGGTGTTCTCGGCCGGCAACGCCAGCCTGCCCGTCGCCGACACCTACGGCGGTTCCGCGCTCATCGTGGCGGCCACCGGACCGAGCGGGGAGCTGGCGGGATACAGCCAGCGCGGCGCCGGCGTGGACATCGCCGCGCCGGGTGGGGACCCCCGCACCCCGAACGTCTGCACCCGGGAGGACTGCGTCACCTCGCTGTTCCCAGGCGGTCGCTACTCCATTGCCGCCGGGACCTCGATGGCCGCGCCGCACGTGAGCGGGGTCGCCGCCCTGCTGTTCGGGCAGGACCCGACGCGAAGCCGCGAACAGGTCCTCGCCCGGATGCTCGACACCGCCCGTCCGCTCGAGAACGCCGGTCGGGGAAGGGTCGACGCGCAGGCGGCTGTCGGGGCGAGTGTGGTGCCAGCCGCGCAGCCGTCGAACGCGCCTGCTCCGGTTGCACCGCCGCCGCCGCCGCCCGCCGCGCCCGTCCCGCCTGCTCCCGCCGTCGACCCGGCAGCTCCTGCGCCCGTTCCAGCCGCTGTCCCGCCGGCAGCGCCCGATCAGCCGGTCCCCGCGCCGATCGAGCCACTGCCCGTCGAACAGCCGCCGGCCGAGGTCGCCGCTCCCGGCCCGGCCGACCCGGCCCAGGTCCCGGCCGGAACGGCCTTGTTGGCGGGCGTGCTCGTTGTCGGTGTCGGTGCCGGCACGATCCTCGCGGCGCGCTCGCAGCCCTGACGCCTGTCCGCCGTCACCCGATGGTTCGGCGGGCATCCAGCAGCAGTGCTTCGGCCTGCGCCCGTCGATCCGGGTCCGTCGGATCGGTGTCAGGGTCGTAGACGAGCTGCCAGTCCAGCAGTTCACGACCGGGCCGTCGGCGGCCGACGATGCGCACTCCGCCCGCAGGCCGCAAGGCGTGATGACGGCTCCACGCGATGCTCGCTGTCACGTGGCTACGGACGACCTCCGGCAACCCGCCGTCGTCGGCAAGCTCGACCTGCCGCCGGGAACCAGCCCCCGCGACGGCAGCGACGGCGAAGACGGTGAGCTGCGGCCGCTGCCAGCTGACCCGCTCGACGTCCGGCCAGTCGAGCCGGGACGCACCCGCACAGCGCAGGCCGAGGTCGGTCGCAACGACCGGCTCGCCGGTCACGGTCAGCGCCCACGCCAGGCGGCGCTCCCCCGCCTCGAGCGGCACATCGCCAACAGCCGCGGGCGGCCTGCGACGACCGATGCGGGGCACGGCATCGAGCCTAACCTCGGCCGCGGCTAGTCCAGGTAGTCGCGCAGCTTCGCCGCCCGGCTCGGGTGGCGCAGCTTGAGCAACGTCTTGCTCTCGATCTGACGGATCCGCTCACGGGTGACACCGAACTTCGCACCCACCTCCTCGAGGGTGCACGGCCGCCCGTCGAGCAGCCCGAACCGCAGCTCGATGACCTGCCGCTCGCGCTCGGACAGGTCGTGCAGCACCGCCGCCAACTGCTCCTGCAGGAGCAGGAACGACGCGGCCTCACCCGGCCGCACCGCGTCGACGTCCTCGATGAAGTCCCCGAGGCGGGAGTCCTCCGCCTCTCCGATGGGGGTGTCCAGCGACACCGGCTCCTGCGCCAGCTTCTGGATCTGCTGGACCCGGTGCGGCGGCAGCTCGAGCTCGCGGCCCAGCTCCTCCGCGGTCGGTTCGCGGCCGAGGGACTGAAGGAGCTGGCGCTGCAGTCGGACGAGCTTGTTGATCGTCTCCACCATGTGGACCGGGATGCGGATCGTTCGCGCCTGGTCGGCGATGGCCCGGGTGATCGCCTGCCGGATCCACCACGTCGCGTACGTGGAGAACTTGAACCCCTTCGTGTAGTCGAACTTCTCGACCGCCCGGATCAGCCCGAGGTTGCCCTCCTGGATGAGGTCGAGGAACAGCATGCCCCGTCCCGCGTAGCGCTTGGCGATGCTGACGACCAGTCGCAGGTTGGCCTCGACCAGGCGCCGCTTCGCTGACACCCCGACGGCCTGCAGTGTCTCGAGGTCACGGCGGGTAGCCGCTGACAGCGCCGGTTCAGCGAGCCGCTCGGCAGCGAACAGGCCGGCCTCGATGGCCTTGGACAGCTCGACCTCCTCCGCCGCCGACAGCAGTGCGACCCTGCCGATCTGCTTGAGATACAGCCGTACGGGGTCGCTCGTCGCCCCAGCTCCGGCCGGCTCCCGATCGACCGGCTCGGCGTCCTGCGTCGGATCGGCCACCTCGATCCCGGCGGCTTGCAGCGCGAGCAGCACCGCATCCAACGCCTCCGGCGGCAGGTCACCGGCGAGCAGGGCCGCGGTGACGTCGTCGGGTGACAGCGCGCCGGACGTCCGGCCCCGCTCGACCAGCGCCTGGATCTCCGCCGAGCCGACGGCGAGCGTCACCTCGGGCGACAGCGGCAGCGGTCCCGGTGCGGCGAGGTCCGCTGCGGGGGTCGGTGCGGGCGCCGTTGCGGTCACAGCGCCCCGATGCCACGCTCACGCAGGGCACGCACCGTCTGCTCGAGACTCACCAGCTCGGCGAACAACCGGGAGTAGCGCTCGGGTTCCTCCGCCGGGTTGACGCGTTGCAGGGATGCCTTGGCCTGAGCGGTGGCCCGGGTCGCGGCCAGCTCCTGCACCCGGGCCACGACCGCACCGGCATAGCGGTCATCCGGCTCCAGATCCGACAGTGGAGCCTCCACCGCGAGCCGGGTCACCAGCGACCGGACCTCGTCGTTCGGGGCCGCCTCGAGCAGGGCAGACACCCATGCCTCACCGCCGATGGCGCCGGCGGTGCCGCCCGCCTTGGCGACGACCTGGTGCACCTCGCGCAGCTCCGCCACGGTGAAGCACTCGTCAGCGATGGCGTCGTACTGAGGGGCCACGAGCACCGGCAGCTGCACGGCGAGCTTGAGCAGCTCCCGCTCCACCGCGACCGCTGCGCCGTCGGGCCGCACCGGCAGCGGCGACCGGCGCTGCGTGGGCGCCCGGCCACCGGCCGCGAGCTCGGCGACCCGTGCGGCGACCGGCTCCACCTCCATGCCGAGCCAGCCCGCGAGCCGGCGGGCGTACTCCGGTCGTAGTGCCCGGTCCTTGATCTGGGCCACCAGCGGCGCTGCCTTCTGCATCGCACCGATCCGCCCCTCGGCCGTCTCCAGGTCGTAGCCGGTCAGCACCGAGCGCACCGCGAACTCCACCAGCGGGACCCGGGCGGCCACCATGTCCCGGACCGCCACGTCGCCGCGGGCCAGCCGCAGCTCGCACGGGTCCATGCCCTCGGGCGATACCGCGATGAAGGTCTGTGTGACGAAGAGCTGCTCCTTGCCGAACGCCTTGAGCGCGGCCTTCTGCCCGGCGGCGTCGCCGTCGAAGGTGAACACCACCTCGCCGCGCATCTCGTCCTGGTCCATCAGCAGTCGCCGAATCAGGCCGATGTGGTCGGAGCCGAAGGCAGTCCCGCAGGTGGCGACCGCTGTCGGGACTCCCGCCAGGTGGCAGGCCATGACGTCGGTGTAGCCCTCCACCACGACCGCCTGCCGGCGCTTGGCGATCTCCTTCTTGGCGACGTCCAGCCCGTACAGGACCGCACTCTTCTTGTAGATCGGCGTCTCGGCGGTGTTCAGGTACTTCGGGCCGTTGTCGTCCTCGGACAGCTTGCGGGCGCCGAAGCCGACGACGTCGCCGGCCAGGTCGCGGATCGGCCACAGCAGCCGCCCGCGGAACCGGTCGACCGGCCCGCGCCGCCCCTCCGAGGCGAGCCCACCGAGCAGCAGCTCCTCCTGGCTGTAGCCGCTTGCGCGCAGGTGCTTCACGAGCGAGTCCCACCCCGCAGGCGCATAACCCACGCCGTACGCCGCGGCCGCGTCCTGGTCGAAGCCGCGCTGCGCGAGGAACTGCCGCGCGGCAACGGCCTCCGGCGTGGCGAGCTGCTCGACGTAGTAGTCCGCCGCCGATCTGTGGGCGGCCACCAGGCGGGTGCGCTGCGAGCTCTGCCGGCCGGCCGCGGCCGAGCCCTGTTCGTAGCGCAGCGGGACGCCGTACCGGGTGGCGAGGCGCTCGACGGTCTCGACGAACGACAGGTGCTCGGTGTTGCGGACGAAGCTGATGACGTCGCCGGACTCCCCGCAGCCGAAGCACATGTAGTAGCCGAGCGCCGGGTTGACGTTGAACGAGGGCGTCTTCTCGTCGTGGAACGGGCACAGCCCCTTGAGCCGGCCACCCCCGGCCGGTCGCAGCTGGACCGCCTCGCCGATGACGTCGGCGATGGCCGCCCGCTCGCGGACGAGCACCACGTCCTCGTCACGGATGCGCCCAGCCACGCTGTCTCCGATCCTGCGTCACGCGAAGGGCCCCGCTGGGGGGAGTGGGCCCGTCCGGCAGTCTAGGACTCCGCAGCCGGTTGTGGTTCGGGGTCGGTCACCCCTGTTTCAGGCCGGCGTGAAGGGAGGCGGCGGCGGCATCGGTGAGCGAGGCGACCTGGTCCAGAACGACCCGCAGCCGGGCCCGGTCGTCGGCGGCAGCACGCCAGGCCTCGGCGTAGAGGGGTTCCAGCGCTGGTGCGCCCCGGTCGGCGAGCAGCAGCACCAGCTCGGAGACGACCTGCCGCTCGCGCTCCTGGGCCGCGAGCACGCCGGGCCGGGCCATGACGTAGCGGGCAGCCACCGCCTTGAGCAGGGCGCACTCGGCCCGGGTCCGGTGCGGGACGACCAGCTCGGCGTCGTAGCGGCGCAGCGGCTCGGTCCCGTACGCCTCCTGCGTGGCGGCCTGCGCGGTCGAGCAGAACCGGCCGATCAGCGTGCTGGTGGCCGCCTTGAGCATCGCCTGCGCAGTTGCGGTCCCGGTGTACGTCGTCGGCCAGCAGGCCAGCTCGCGCAACCCGCCAAGGACCTCCTGCAGGTCGGCCGGACTCTCCTGGCTGTAGGACGACGCCGCCAGCTCGCACAGCGCCGACTGCTCGTCGGGGTCGGCGAGATCGGTCGGGTGGACGAGGCCGGCGATGATGCCGTCCTCCAGGTCGTGCACCGAGTAGGCGACGTCGTCGGCCCAGTCCATCACCTGCGACTCGAGGCACTGCCGCTCGCCCGGCGCCCGGTCGCGCAGCCAGGTAAACACCGCCAGGTCGTCGTCGTAGACGCCGAACTTCGAAGTCCCTTCGCGCCGTTTCCACGGGTACTTCGTCGCGGCGTCGAGCGCCGCCCGGGTGAGGTTGAGCCCCGCATCGACGACCTTCACCTCGAGCCTGGTCAGCACTCGCAGAGACTGGGCGTTGCCCTCGAAACCCCCCCACTGCCGAGCGATCTCGTCCAGGGCCAGCTCGCCGTTGTGACCGTACGGCGGGTGGCCGAGGTCGTGGGCGAGGCAGGCCGCGTCGACCAGGTCGGGGTCGCAGCCGAGCGACGCGCCGAGCTCCCGACCCACCTGCGCGCACTCCAGCGAGTGGGTCAGGCGGGTCCGCGGCACAGCGACACCCGGGCCACCCGGCTCGACCACCTGGGTCTTGCCCGCGAGTCGCCGCAGCGCCCCGGAGTGCAGGACCCGGGCCCGGTCGCGTTGGAACGCCGTGCGACCTTCCCGCTTGCCGTGTTCGGGGACCAGCCTGGCGCGCGCGTGGTCGTCATAGGTCATCGCGAGCAGCGTAGGGCCGCGCCTGGCCCAGCGCTCACGAGCCTACCCTCGGGACATGACCTCGACCCTGACCGCCGTTGCGCTCGACACCTTCGACTCGCTCGACCCGGCCACCGGCGACGTGCTCTCGACCTGGCCGGTGCACTCGGCCGAGCAGGTCCTCGCCGCTGTCACGCGCGCGAAAGAGGCGGCGCGCTGGTGGGGCGAGCTGGAGTTCGCCGACCGAAGGACTTCCCTGACCGCCTGGAAGGGCGAGATCGCCCGTGGGCTGCCGGAGCTCGCGCGGTTGGTTCACGCCGAGAACGGCAAGCCCTTCCCGGACGCGGTGCTCGAGATCACCCTGGCCGTCGACCACATCGCCTGGGCCGCGAAGAACGCGCGGCGTGTGCTCGGACCGCGGCGCATCCGCTCGGGGCTGTTGGCCGCTAATCAGGCGAGCACGCTGGAGTATCCGCCGTTCGGCGTGGTCGGCGTGATCGGCCCGTGGAACTACCCCGTCTTCACCCCGATGGGCTCGCTGGCCTACGCGCTGGCAGCCGGGAACGCGGTGGTGTTCAAGCCGAGCGAGCACACCCCCGGTGTCGGCGCCTGGCTGGTGGAGGCATGGCAGCGCGCTGTGCCCAGCGGCCCGGACGTGCTGCAGCTCGTGACCGGCTCCGGACCGACCGGGGCCGCGCTCTGCCGCACCGGCGTCGACAAGATCGCCTTCACCGGTTCAGCCGCGACCGGGCGCAAGGTCATGGCTGCCTGCGCCGAAGGCCTCGTGCCGGTCCTCATGGAGTGCGGCGGCAAGGACGCGATGATCGTCGCGGACGGTGCCGACGTCGCGGCGGCGGCCGACGCCGCGCTCTGGGGCGCGATGAGCAATGCCGGACAGACCTGCATCGGCATCGAGCGGGTCTACGTGACCGACTCCTCCTACGACGCCTTCGTCTCGGAGCTCACGACCCGCGCCGCCGCGCTGCGACCCGGCGCCGGCGAAGGCGCGTCGTACGGCCCGATCACCATGCCGGGCCAGGTCGAGGTCATCCGGCGGCACATCGCCGACGCACTCGCCACTGGCGGTCGCGCGCTGACGGGGGGCACGATCGACGGACGGTTCGTCACCCCCACCGTGCTCGTCGACGTGCCCGAGACCAGCAGCGCCGTCACCGAGGAGACCTTCGGCCCGACCGTCACGGTGACGCGCGTCCCCGACGTGCGAGAGGCGCTACGGCGCACCAACGCCACGTCGTACGGCCTGGCCGGCTCGGTGTTCGCCGCTTCGTCCAAGGCGGGGGTCGAGATCGCGAGGCGGATGCGCTCGGGGATGACCAGCGTCAACTCCGTCATCGCGTTCGCCTCGGTCCCCGGACTGCCGTTCGGCGGGGTCGGGGAGTCCGGCTTCGGACGCATCCACGGCGACGACGGCCTGCGCGAGTTCTCCCGTGCGAAGGCGATCACCCGGCAGCGGTTCGCCCTGCCGGTGGCGCTCACGTCGTTCGAGCGCCCGGAGAGGGTCACCGCTGCACTGGTAGGGGCCGTGCGGCTGCTGCACGGCCGCCGCTGAGCCAGGGGGTCAGACCGCCTGCGGCCCCGCGTCGCTGCTGCGGCCGAACACCTTGTAGTAGAGGATCGCGGCGGTCTCGCGGGCGACGTAGCGAGCCTGGACCTTGCGGGTGCGGACCGACGGCCCGGCCCGGGTGGGTGAGGTCACCGCATCGATGCCGACATCACCGGCCATGGTCCGGGCACGCAGGCTGTGCCACGGGTCGGTGACGAGAACGACTGATTTCCAACCGCGTTCGTCGAGCAGCACGGCAGCCGCCTCCAAGCTGGACAGCGTGTCGATGCCCTCGCTCACGGCAACGACCTCGTCGACCCCTCGCTCGCGCAGATAGCTCGCGCCCGCCTCGGCCTCGGTGGTGCGGTCCCCCGCCTGACTGCCGCCGACGGTGACCACGCGCGGCGCGACGCCCTGGTCGAACAGCTTCTTGGCCTGCTCGAGCCGGGCCTCGAGCACCGAGCTGGGCCGGCCCGAGTACTGCGCGGCGCCCAGCACGAGGATCACATCGCTGACCGGGCGGGCGTCGCCGCGGGCGACGTACCAGATTCCGGCGGCTGTGCCCCCCACGACGAGAAGGGTCACGAGGACAAGCGCAACCACAGCCCGGCGGACGACGAGAAACAGCACCTACCCAGTGTCGCTGACGTCCAGCCCGAGCGCGGCCCGACCGGCCTCGAGCCGAGCCACCGGCACCCGGAACGGCGAGCACGACACGTAGTCCAGTCCGGCGTCGTGGAAGAAGTGCACGCTCGCCGGGTCGCCGCCGTGCTCGCCGCACACGCCGATCTTCAGGTCCGGCTTCGCCGCCCGACCCTCCTCCACCGAGATACGGACGAGCCGGCCGATGCCCGACTCGTCGATCGACTCGAACGGGCTGACGCCGAACACGCCGAGCTCGAGGTAGCGCGCGAAGAACGACACCTCGACGTCGTCGCGGGAGAAGCCGTAGCCCATCTGGGTGAGGTCATTGGTGCCGAAGGAGAAGAAGTCCGCCGACTCGGCGATCGAACCGGACGTCAGCGCCGCCCGCGGGATCTCGATCATCGTGCCGATCAGGGTGGCCACCTCCTGCCCGGTGTCGGTGGAGACCTCGGCGAGGATCCGCTCCGCCTCCTCGCGGACGATCTCCAGCTCCTGCACCGCGCTCACCAGCGGCACCATGATCTCCGGCTGAGGATCGAGCCCCTCGGCCCGCAGCTGCGCGGCCGCTTCGGCGAGCGCGCGTACCTGCACGCCGAACAGCCCGGGGATGACCAGGCCCAGACGTACGCCACGCAGCCCGATCATCGGGTTGCTCTCGTGGAGCCGCCGGACCGCGTCGAGCAGCGCCTCCCGCTTCGGATCCACCTCCGAACCGGTGGCCTCCGCGACCGCCACCTCGACCTGCAGCTCGACGAAGTCGGGCAGGAACTCGTGCAGCGGCGGGTCGAGCAGCCGCACCGTGACCGGCAGGCCGTCCATCGCCCGCAGGATCCCGACGAAGTCCTCGCGCTGCAGCGGCAGCAGGGCGGCGAGGGCGGCGGCCTGCTCCTGCTCGCCGTCGGCGAGCACGAGGTCCTCGACCAGCTGCCGCCGGTCACCGAGGAACATGTGCTCCGTGCGGCACAGCCCGATGCCCTGCGCACCGAAGCGGCGGGCCCGTTGGCTGTCCTCGGGGTTGTCGGCGTTGGCGCGCACCCCCAGCCGACGGAGACCATCGGCATGGGAGACGAGCCGGTGCACGGCTTGTACGAGGTCGTCGCCGTCGGCGGGTTCGAGCTCTCCCTCGAAGTACTGCACGACCGGGCTGGGCGTCACCGCCACCTCGTCGCGGTAGACCACGCCGCTGGTCCCGTCGATCGACAGCACGTCCCCCTCGGCGATCACCGTGCCGTCCGGGCCGGTGATGGTGCGCGCGTGCACATCGACCTCGAGCTCCTCCGCTCCACACACGCAGGTCTTGCCCATGCCGCGCGCGACGACCGCCGCATGGCTCGTCTTGCCGCCGCGGCTGGTGAGAATCCCTGCTGCTGCGATCATCCCGGACAGGTCGTCCGGGTTGGTCTCGCGGCGGACGAGAAGCACCTGCTCGCCGCGCTCCCTCCACGCGACCGCCGTGTCACTGTCGAAGACAACCTTGCCGACGGCTGCGCCGGGGCTGGCCCCCATCGCAGTCGTGAGGACGGGTGCCTGCTCGGTCGAGCCGAACCGCGGGAACATCAGCTGGGCGAGCTGGGCCCCGGTGACCCGCATCAGCGCCTCGTCCTCGGAGATCACCCCCTCGTCGACCAGCTGCGTCGCGATCCGGAAGGCTGCGCCCGCGGTGCGCTTGCCCACTCGGGTCTGCAGCATCCACAGCTTTCCGCGCTCGATGGTGAACTCGATGTCGCACAGATCCCGGTAGTGGCCCTCCAGCGTCGCCATGATGTCGAGCAGCTCGTCGTAGGAAGCCTTGTCGAACTCCTCCAGCCGGTGCAGCGGCAGCGTGTTGCGGATGCCCGCGACCACGTCCTCGCCCTGCGCGTTCTGCAGGTAGTCGCCATAGCTGCCCTGCGCGCCGGTGCCGGGGTCACGGGTGAAGCAGACACCCGTGCCGGAGTCCATCCCGAGATTGCCGAACACCATCGAGCAGATGCTGACGGCGGTGCCGAGGTCGTGCGGGATGCGCTCCTGCCGGCGGTAGAGCTTGGCGCGCTTGGTGTTCCAGGAGTCGAACACCGCCTGTACGGCGAGCTCCATCTGCAGCCGCGGGTCCTGCGGGAAGCTCTCGCCGGTGTGCTCCTGCACGATGCGCTGGAACTGGGTGACGATGGCCTGCAGGTCCTCGGCGTCGAGCTCCAGGTCGTCCTTGGTGCCCTTGGCCTGCTTCGCCTCGTCGAAGGCGTCCTCGAAGGCCTCGCCGTCCACGCCCAGCACCGTCTTGCCGAACATCTGGACCAGCCGGCGGTAGGAGTCCCAGGCGAACCGGTCGCTGCCGGACTGCGTGGCGAGACCGAGCACGCTCTCGTCGTTGAGACCGATGTTGAGGA
The DNA here is from genome assembly GCA_038256525.1 of Mycobacteriales bacterium. Taxonomy (GTDB): domain Bacteria; phylum Actinomycetota; class Actinomycetes; order Mycobacteriales; family SCTD01; genus SCTD01. The sequence continues at coordinate 20,532 of JBBSKF010000019.1, forward strand.
CGGTGTCCATCATGCCGGGCATCGAGATCGCCCCACCTGAGCGGACGCTCACCAGCAGCGGGTCGTCGGCGTCACCGAGACGCCGGCCCATCGCGGTCTCCAGCGAGCTCAGGTGCTCGTCGATCTCGTCGGCCAGCTCCACGGGCGACTCGCGCGTGCGCAGATAGGAACGGCAGGCCTCGGTGGAGATGACGAAACCGGGCGGGACGGGCAGGCCGAGGGTGGTCATCTCGGCGAGGTTGGCCCCCTTGCCGCCGAGCAGGTCGACCAAGTCCTTGCCGCCCTCGGCAAAGTCGTACACGTACTTCGGCATTGCTGCTCCTCGGGTCAGGGAAGATCTAACAACGTTACCGGCGGGAAGACCTGCGGCGGCGCGTCGTCACGAAGATCGCGACGACGAGCAGGGCCGCCGCGGCCAGTACGGGCCAGGCCGGTCGGCCCTCCCTCGGCGGGGCCGCCAGGCGGTCCGACGACGGGGCGGACGTCGGGACTGGCGACCCGGTTGGCGACGCGTCGGCCGCCGGGCCCGTCCCTGGTGACGTCACCCGGGTGAGCCGGTGCACCGGCGCGCCCTGACCCTCACTGCTGACGAGGACGGCGCGGCCGTCCCGGCTGTAGGCGAGCCCCTCGCCCTGCCGAGTGGCGGGCAGCGGCGTCACCGTCGGAGCGCTGTCGAAGGCCGCGGCGACGTCGTCGCCCGGCACGGCCCACTCGTAGAGGTCGGTGTAGGTGCGCAGCGCGACCCGGCTGCCGTCCGGGGCGATGTCGCCGGCGGTGACGAGCAGCTGAGCCAGGCTGCCGATGCCGGGCCCGCCCGCGGTGCCGGTCGGCTCCAGGTCGACCTGGGCCACCTGCTCGAGCGCGTTCGGTCCGGCGGGGTCCAGTCGCGGCGGCGCGGCGTAGACCGTCGCCGGGCCGGCGAGCGGCTTGCTGACGACGTACAGCCTTCCGGTTCGGGGGTGGACCAGCAGCGCCTCGGCGTCCTTCGGTCCGTCGGCGTAGCGCAGCCGGAAGCTGGTCGGCCGCTCGGTCGTGACGCTGTCGTCGCCGCCCGGCACCGGCTGACGCACCCGGTGCACGAGCAGGCCGTTGGTACGGGTGGCGTTGTTGTCGCCGATGTCGCCGAACCACAGACTGCTGCGGGCCTGCTCGTCGGGGCCGCGCGCCATGTCCTCCCAGTCACGGGCCTGCACCCCTGGCAGGGTGTAGGTCGCCAGCGTCGCGCCGTCGGGTCCCACCGCGAAGAAACGGGCCTCGTCGCCGCTGTCGTTGTGGGTGAACAACACACCGTCGGTGGTGGAGCTGCTGGCCAGGCCACTCGACTCCGCGATGCGCGGGTCAGCGAAGCGAAACGCCACCTGCGGCTCGCCGTAAGGCGCCTGCCCGACCGCGAGCAGCAGCGCAAGCAGCGGGGCCGTCAGCACAGGGGGCACGGACAGGCAGGCTAGCCCCGCCCCTTCAGGACTCCCTGACGCGTCCTGGTCGTCCGGCGACCGCTGACCGCTAAAGACGACTTCCCCTGCCAAATGACAACTTTCCGGCCGCCTGGCGTGTCGCCGCGCAGGGGAAGTGGCTCCGGTGAGTGGGTGCGCGTGACGGGGCGAGTCGCTGCTATGCGGCCCGGCGGGCTGCGGCCCTCGCGAAGGCGCGCCGGATGCGGGCGGCCAGAACTTCCGGAAAACGCAGGGCCTCGTCCCAGGTGTAGCGCACGACCTCGAAACCGGCGTCCCGCAGCCGGTCCTCGCGCAACTTCTCCTCGAACAATCCGGTGCCGGCCGCGTACTTCACGGCGCCGTCCGCCTCGGCGATCGTGCGGTGCTCCGGCCAGTAGTGGTCGACCCGCCCGATGCGGTCGTCCGCCGAGCCCAGCCACACCTGCAGCTCCGGCGCCGGTAGGCCCTGCTCCTCGAAGCGCACCCGGCCGAGCGACTCGAGAGCAGACTCCGCCCGGGCATCGGCGAACGTCGCGGCGCGGCGGGCCGCCCGAATGCCCGGCCAGCGCGAACTCCTGGCCACGAGCCGCTCGAGGTCGGTGAGCGTGGCCCCTTTGGCGAGGGCCACGTCGGCGCACACCACCCCGGCGGCGAAGCCGCGCGTCCTCGCGACATCGACGGCGGTGCGCGCCAGCGTCGTCACGGGCACGCCGTACAGCATCTCGGTCTCGTCCGGCAGGACGATGCGGCTCGCGCCGTGGTGCTTGGGACGCTCGTGCTTGCGCTCGATGAGGACCGGACGCATCGGTTCACGCCCGAGCAGGAGGAGGTGGTGCATCAGGGCGGCCGTGCCGCCGGCGGCGACGAGATCAACCCTACTGACGAGCCGCTCGGCTGCGACCGTCAACGCCAAGCGATGTGCGGTGTCGAGCTCGCTCAACAGCGCCGCCTCGGCGTAGACACCAGAACGGACCCGGACCAGCTGGCGCGGGCGCGAGTCCGTGCCGAGTTGACTGGCCGGTACGCCGCCGGCCAGGGCCTGCTCGCGGGTCAGGACGCCGCCCTGGGAGTCGGCCAGCACCCGAAGCTCGTCATCCACGAAGGCGAGCATCCCCGTACGCCCGACTCGGCGCCGGGGTTGTCCACAGCCACCCCCACCCTCATCGCACTTCCCCTGCAAACCGACACCTCAGGGAGGGTCAGAAGTGTCCTTTCGCAGGGGAAGTGGATAGGGCGGGCGGGATAGAGGGCGGGCGGGCGGGCGGGCTAGAGCGGACCGAGCTTGTCATGCAGGTAACGCGCGACCTGGTCTAGCGACACCCGCTCCTGGGTCATCGCATCGCGTTCCCGGATGGTCGCGGCCTGGTCCTGCAGGCTGTCGAAGTCGACCGTCACGCAGTACGGCGTGCCCACCTCGTCCTGACGTCGGTATCGCCGGCCGATCGCCCCGGCGTCGTCGAAGTCGACGTTCCAGATGCGCCGCAGGTCGGCGGCCAGCGAGCGGGCCACCGGCGACAGGTCGGAGTTGCGGGACAGGGGCAGTACCGCCGCCTTGACCGGCGCGAGGCGCGGGTCGAGCCGCAGCACCACCCGCTTGTCGACACCGCCCTTGGCGTTCGGCGCCTCGTCCTCGACATAGGCATCGAGCAGGAAGGTCAGCGCGCAGCGGTCGACGCCTGCGGCCGGCTCGATGACGTACGGCGTCCAGCGCTCCCCCGTCTCCTGCTGGAAGTAGTCGAGCGTCACCCCCGATGCCTTGCTGTGCACCGACAGGTCGTAATCGCCCCGGTTCGCGATCCCCTCGAGCTCACCCCACTGCGAACCGGCGAAGCCGAACTCGTACTCGATGTCGACGGTCCGCTTCGAGTAGTGCGACAGCTTCTCCTTCGGGTGCTCGAACTTGCGCAGCCGATCCGGTTCGATGCCGAGGTCGACATACCAGGCGAAGCGCTCGTCGATCCACTCCTGGTGCCACTTCTCGTCAGTGCCTGGTTCGACGAAGAACTCCATCTCCATCTGCTCGAACTCGCGGGTGCGGAAGATGAAGTTCCCCGGCGTGATCTCGTTGCGGAAGCTCTTGCCGATCTGCCCGATGCCGAAGGGCGGCTTCTTGCGCGCGGACTGCTGCACGTTGGCGTAGTTGATGAAGATGCCCTGCGCCGTCTCCGGGCGCAGGTAGGCCAGGCCGCTGTCGTCCTCCACCACACCGAGGTGGGTCTTGAGCAGGCCGTTGAACATCTTCGGCTCGGTCCATACGTTCCGGTTGCCGCAGCTCGGGCAGGCGATGTCAGCGAGCGCCTTGCCCGCGCCTTCCTCGAGATGGTCGGCGCGGTAGCGCTTGTGGCACGACATGCACTCGACGAGCGGGTCGACGAACGCCTGCACGTGACCGCTGGTCTCCCACACCTCGCGGGCCAGGATGACGCAGGAGTCCAGCCCCACCACGTCGTCGCGGCCCTGCACCACGGCCTTCCACCACTGTCGCTTGACGTTGTTCTTGAGCTCCACGCCGAGCGGTCCGTAGTCCCACGACGCACGCAGGCCGCCGTAGATCTCGGAAGAGGGGAAAACCAGGCCGCGCCGCTTGCACAGGCTGACGATGGTGTCCATGCGGTCGCTGCTCACGGGCGGTCTCCGGTCCGGCTGGCGGTCGGCGGGTGGATTCGCAGGCTACCGGTGTGAGCGACACACCTGGGACGCCCCCGTGATCCACGCGGAGTTGAAGGTGCTTTCGCCGCCGGGTTCCACCTCGAAGTCTCCGTGGATCACGAAGGGGTGGGCGCCGGCCCCGACGCGTCCCCCACCCCGACCTCGTCGGCGTCGAGCGCCCGGCGACTGCTCTGGACGACCGGCGGCGCGTCCACCTCGTCACGGTGCAGGATCTCGAAGGCACTCGGCTCATCGCGGCCCAGCGACAGCAGCGGTGCTGCATCGACCTTCACGTCGTACGACGAGAGGCTGCGGCGGTACGCGCCGACGCCGACCCACTCGGTCGTCAGCAACCACGCGGTCGGATCGTCCGCGGCACGACAGATTCGACCGCGGACGTAGCCGGGGCGTGCGGCGAAGGCGGCCAGCGCCGCTTGTGCCCGCGGCAGGAACGCGCCGGACTCCGGCTCCGGCACGTCGAACCGCGTCACGACCAGCATGGATGACACGCTAGCTGCCGGTCCCCCGCTGGAAGGTCTCCCCACTGTGCCGAAGTCGCGATCGCGTCGACGCCCGTCCGGCACTCGTTCGCGGCCACGACCGCGGTCCCAGACCCCGGCCGCACCGCTCGTGCCTTCGCCGGCACCCGGCCTGCGCGGGAAGGTCGAGCGCGTCAGTGCCCCTGCCCTGCTGTGGCTCTCGGCTCGGCCGAAGTTCCTGCTGCCGGTCGCCACCGTCGTGCTGCTCGTGGCCGGCCTGGCCGCGCCGACACCGGTCGGCGTACCGGTGCTGCTGGCTCTCGTGCTGCTCATCGGCAGCCTGTCCTACCTGTCATGGCCGGTGGTCGAGGGCCCGGCCCGACTGCTCCGTCTCGCCACGATCGGACTACTGTTCGCCGCAATCGTGGGACGCCTGTCGGCCTGAACCCGCACGAAAAGCACAGTGGCCATACGGCCGGTCTCATGACGTGTCAGGATCAGCGCGACCCACGCGACGGCGTGCGCACCAGGACATACACGGAGGACACCTTGAGCGAGACCCCGGACACCACCCCGACCGAGATCGAATCTGCAAACAGCCCCGACGAAGCCACCACCGGGGCGCCGGTGAAGGCCAGCAAGTCCACCACCGGCCGTCGCGGACGCACCGCGAGCAAGGCCCCGGCCAAGCGCAGCACGACCCGTCCCGCGCGCAGCGGCGGCTCGTCGTCACGATCGAGCAGCTCCGCCTCCTCGAGTTCGGACGCAGCCGGCTCGCTGGCTGCCGCGCTGCGCAGCCTGGTCGGTGGCATCGAGAGCGAAGTGAGCGGGATCTCCAGCCTGTCCGGTGAGATCGACACGCATGTGCAGGCCCTCAACGACCTGCGCGCGGAGGCGACCCGCCGTCTGCTGCACCTCGACGACCTTCGCGCGGCGGCCGAGGACGTGAACCTGAGCGCCTTCCTGGACACCTCCATCCAGCCGCAGCTGCCCCAGGTCGAGGAGGACTTCCCCGACCGGATCTACGGAAACAGCTGAGCGACCGGGTCGCAGAGCGCACAGGGCGAGCAGCTATCGAGCTGCTCGCCCTTTGCGGTTGCGGCGCACCCTCGACATCTGCTCGGGGTACATCCGCTCGGGGAACTCCTCCTTCACCTGCGGCAGGGACACCACCACGGTCGAGCTCAGGTAGGCCGACAGATGTGGGTCGTCGACGGCGGCGCGAAGCACATCCAGCCGGCCGAGCCGTTCGGCGGCGGTGGCGCGCAGCGCGTTGACCTTCCTCACGTGCTCGTCGATGCGGCGGGACAGGTTCGAGATGACAGCGACCTCGCTCTCGATCCCCCAGACGAGCTCACGCAGGCCGTACGTCAGTGTCGTCGCGGTGATCTGCTCAGGCACCCGTCCTCCAAGGTCTCGGGGCTCACGCTAGGTGAACACGCCGTCCTGCCGCAGCATGTGGGCCGACCCGCCTGTCGTGTCGCCCGTCACGGCTCGTTCGGCAGCGCGCCGCCATACCGCCGGTCGCGCGCAGCGTAGATCTCGATCGCCTGCCAGAGGTGACGTCGGTCGACATCCGGCCACAACGTGTCGAGGAAGACCAGCTCCGCATAGGCCGACTGCCACAGCAGGAAGTTCGACGTGCGCTGCTCACCTGAGGTGCGCAGGAACAGGTCGACGTCCGGCATGTCCGGCTCGTCGAGATAACGGGCGAGGACCCGGTCGTCGACCTTGGCCGGATCGAGGCGGCCCGCGGCCACATCCACGGCGAGAAGCCTTGCGGCGTCGCCGATCTCCGCTCGCCCACCGTAGTTGACGCACATGGTCAGGGTGCAGACGTCGTTGTCCCTCGTCAGCTGTTCGGCGTCCTCGAGCTCGCGGATCACCGAGCGCCACAGCCGCGGGCGCCGACCGGCCCAACGCACTCGTACGCCCAGCTCGTGCATCTCGTCGCGCCGCCGGCGGATGACGTCGCGATTGAAGCCCATCAGGAAGCGGACCTCGTCGGGTGAGCGCTTCCAGTTCTCGGTCGAAAACGCGTAGGCCGAGACCCATCCGACGCCGATCTCGATGGCGCCCTCGACCACGTCGAACAACGACGACTCGCCGGCCTCGTGCCCGGCGGTGCGCGGTAGGCCGCGGTCCTTGGCCCAGCGCCCGTTGCCGTCCATGACGATCGCCACGTGGCGGGGGACGAGCTCGGGAGGCAGCGCAGGTGGCCGCACACCGGCGGGGTGCGGCGTCGGGGGACGCACCGCCCGGCGCACCGCCGCCGTGCGACGTCTCACAGGCGCTCGACCAGCGGCAGGCTCCGCAGCCCCCGCTCCAGATGCCACTGCAGATGCGCCGACACCAGCCCGCTCGCCTCGCTGCGGGTGCGTCGGTCGGCGATCTCCGCCGCCGTCCAGTCCCCGGTCAGCAGATCGACCATCAGCGCGAGTGCCGCGGGCGCCGGTGACGCGGCGCCGGCCGGCCGGCAGCCGGCGCAGACCGCGCCGCCCGCGGGGATGGAGAAGGCGCGATGCGGTCCGGGCGCACCGCACTGGGCGCAGTCCGACAGTGCCGGCGCGTACCCCGCTACCGACATGGCGCGTAGCAGGAAAGCGTCCAGCACCAGCGACGGGTCACGTTCGCTGAGCGCACGCAGCGCTCCGATGACGAGCAGGAACAGCCGGATCGAGGGTTCGCGCTCCTGTTCGGTCAACCGCTCCGCGGTCTCGAGGACCGCAGTTCCCGAGGTGTAGCGGCGGTAGTCGTGCACGAGGGATTCGCCGTACGCGGTGAGGCTGTCGGCCTGGACGACGATGTCGAGGTTGCGTCCCTCGTAGAGCTGCAGGTCCACGTGGCTGAACGGCTCCACTGTCGCGCCGAACTTGGAACGGGTACGGCGGACCCCTTTCGCGACCGCGCGCACCCGGCCGTGCCGGCGCGTCAGCACGGTGATGATCCGGTCGGCCTCACCGAGCTTCTGCACCCGCAGGACGACGCCCTCGTCGCGGTAGAGGCTCACCCCTGAAAGGTAGTCCGGGCCGCCGCACATCGCCGCGCGCCGAGCCGCCGGTGGCGGTGCGACGTTCAGAACCCCAGTTTGCGCAACTGCTTCGGGTCCTTCTGCCAGTCCTTCGCGACCGACACGTGCAGGTTGAGGAACACCCGCATGCCGAGCAGGGACTCGATCTGGTGCCTGGCGGTCGTGCCGACGCCCTTGAGCCGAGCGCCGCCGGTGCCAAGGACGATCGCCTTCTGGCTGTCGCGCTCGACATAGAGCGTGGCGAAGACGTCCAGCAGCGGCTTGTCGTCGGGCCGATCCTCCCGCAGGTTCATCTCGTCAACGGTTACGGCGATCGAGTGCGGCAGCTCGTCGCGCACGCCCTCCAGAGCGGCCTCGCGGATGAACTCGCCGATGAGCACCTGCTCCGGCTCGTCGGTCAGGTCGCCCTCGGGGTAGAGGGCCGGGCCGGGCGGCAGCCGCGCGACGAGCAGATCGGTGAGCAGCCCGACCTGGAAGTCCGACACGGCGCTGACCGGGACCACCTCCGCCCAGTCGGCGAGCTTCGACACCGCGAGCAGCTGCTCGCCGACCGCCTGCCGGCTGCTCACCTTGTCGGTCTTGGTCACGACCGCGACGACCGGGGTCGTGACCTGCGCGAGCTCGGCGGCGATGAAGCGGTCCCCTGGACCGATCTTGTCGTCCGCGGTCACGCAGAAGCAGATGACGTCGACGCTCGCGTAGGTCTCACGCACGATGTCGTTGAGCCGCGAGCCGAGCAGGGTGCGCGGCTTGTGCAGACCCGGGGTGTCGACGAGGACCAGCTGGGCGTCCGGCCGGTGCACGATCCCGCGCACCGCGTGCCGGGTCGTCTGCGGCCGGCTGCTGGTGATGGCGACCTTGGTGCCGGTCAGGGCGTTCGTCAGGGTGCTCTTGCCGGCGTTGGGGCGCCCGACGAAGCAGGCGAAGCCCGATCGGAACGGCTGGCCGCTCACGTGCTGACGGTGTGGTGCACCCTGCCGTCCTCGCCGGCGAGCAGCAGCGGGACTCCGACGCCGAACTCACGCAGGACAGCGACATCCGCGGCGCTCACCAGCGCGCCGCCGACGACGGCAGCCGCCTCGAAGCTGCGGGCCCCGCTGGAGACTGCCGCCGCGACGGCGGCGCGAAGCGCAGACGTCGTCAGTCCCGGGTCGGCGTTCTCGACCGTCGCGGCGGCGTAGGTCCGCCCGTCGCTGTCGCGCACCGCAGCGCCCTCGGCCACCCCCGTGTGCGGCGCGTGCGCCCGCAGGCGGGCGCTCCGTGCAAGGACCACGATCTTGGCGTCCTCTGGGTCCAGCTCCGACTCCGTCAACGCGGAGACCGCTGCTTCGGAGGGAACATCATTGGCTCGAGCGTACGTGCCGATCCCTATTGGCAATGAATGCCAGAACGAGTAGGGTGTCAGCATGCACCTGGCACCCCGCCTCGTCCTGGCCCTCAGCCTCGCGTCGAGCTTGTCCGCATGCGCCGCCACGGGCGAGTCCGCGCCCGGGTCCGCGAAAGACGCCGGACGGCTGAGCGTCACGGCCGGCTTCTACCCGTACGAGTTCGTCGCTGCCCGGGTCGGTGGGCCGGACGTGCAGGTGACCAACCTCACCGAGCCCGGAGGTGAGCCGCACGATCTCGAGCTCTCTCCGCAGCAGGTCGCGGCGCTGAGCGAGACCGACCTGGTCGTCTACTCCCGGGGCTTCCAGCCGGCCGTTGACGTAGCCGTCGACCAGCAGGCGGCCGGCCGCGCCCTCGACGTGCTCACCGCAGTCGACCTGCGGGAGGGGGCGCCCGGGCAGGAGGTCGCCGACCCCCACGTGTGGCTCGACCCGGTTCGTCTCGCCACCATCGCGAAAACTGTCGCGGATCAGCTGGCCGAGCGGCTCCCGGACAAAGCCGGCGCCTTCCGGGATCGGGCCGACGCACTCGGCAAGGAGCTGCGATCGCTCGACGAGCAGCTCCGGACCGGCCTCGCCACCTGCGAGCGCAAGCAGATCGTGACCAGCCACGACGCGTTCGGCTATCTCGCCGGCGCGTACGGTCTGGAGCAGGTGTCGATCGCCGGGCTCTCCCCCGACGACGAGGCCTCGCCGAAGCGCCTCGCCGAGGTCGCCGAGCTGGCGCGGGAGCAAGGGGTGACGACGATCTTCTTCGAGGAGCTGGTCAGCCCCAAGGTCGCCGAGTCGTTGGCGCGTGAGGTCGGCGCGCAGGCGACTGTGCTGAGCCCGCTCGAAGGTGCCCCGGAGACCGGCGACTACGTGACGGCCATGCGGGAGAATCTGGCCGTCCTGCGTACCGCCCTCGGTTGCACATGACCTCCAGCGTCATCGATCTGCAGGACGGCAGTGCCGGGTACGACGGGCGGCTCGCGTTGTCCGGCGTCGACCTGCAGGTGGACGCCGGTGAGGTGGTCGCCGTGCTCGGCGCGAACGGCTCGGGCAAGAGCACGCTGGTGCGCGCCCTGCTCGGGTTGCTACCGCTGACCACCGGTCGGCTGGCGTTGTTCGGCGAGCCCGTGCGGCGCTTCTCGCACTGGCCGCGCATCGGCTACGTCCCGCAGCGAGGTGGAGCGAGCACCGGCGTTCCGGCCACCGTGCGCGAGGTCGTCGCCACCGGCCGGCTGGCGCGTACCGGCCTTCGCCCCATGCGCGCCGCCGATCGCGCTGCCATTTCCCGCGCCATGGAGGCGGTCGGCCTTGCCGAACTGGCCAGGACGAGCGTGGCCACGCTCTCGGGGGGCCAGCAGCAACGGGTGCTCATCGCGCGCGCGCTGACCTGCGAGCCCGACCTGCTGGTGCTCGACGAGCCCACCGCGGGGGTCGACGCCGCCAACCAGCAGGCGCTCGCCAGCTCGCTGCGCACCCTGGTCGGCCACGGCGCGACCGTGCTGCTGGTCACCCACGAGCTGGGACCGATGCTCCCCCTGATCACCCGCGCCGTCACCCTCGCCGACGGGCGGGTCCTGCACGACGGACCGCCGCCGGACTCCGACCACCTGCACCTGCACGACCACGACCATGCCCATCCGGTGCACGACGAGCACCCGTCCATGCAGGGCTCGGCCTGGGGCCTGCGGTGACCGCGTTGACGTTCGACTTCATGCAGCGCGCCCTGCTCGCGGCCCTGCTCGTCGGGCTGACCGCGCCGGCCGTGGGCATCTTCCTCGTCCAGCGCCGGCTCGCCCTGATGGGTGACGGCATCGGCCATGTCGCCTTGACCGGGGTGGCACTGGGCTTCCTGCTGGGAACGGCGCCGGTGCTCACCGCCGTGATCGCAGCCACCATCGGTGCGGTCGTGATCGAGCTGGTCCGTCAGCAGGGACGCACCGGTGGTGACGTCGCCCTGGCCCTGCTGTTCTACGGGGGCATCGCCGGCGGGGTGCTGCTCATCGGGCTGACTCCCGGCGGCAGCAACGCCAACCTGCTCTCCTACCTGTTCGGCTCGCTCACCGCTGTCTCCCCCACCGACGTCGTGCTGATCTGCCTGCTGTCCGGTGCGCTGCTGCTCACCCTCACCGTCGTCGGACGGCAGATGTTCGCGGTCTGCCACGACGAGGAGTACGCCCGGGTGGCCGGCCTGCCGGTGCGCTTCCTCAACCTGCTGCTCGCCGTCATGGCGGCGGTGACGGTCACGGTGGCCATGCGGGTCGTCGGGCTGCTGCTGGTGAGCGCCCTGATGGTGGTCCCGGTCGCAACTGCGCAGCAGCTGGTGCGGGGGTTTCGGGCGACCGTGGTGGTCGCCCTGGCCAGTGGCGTGCTGGCCTCGGTCAGCGGCGTGCTCGGTTCCTACTACCTCGACACGGCCCCCGGCGCGCTCATCGTGGTGCTCGCTCTGAGCGGGTTCGCCCTGGCCACGCTTTTCGGCACCCTGGTACGGCGGGCTCGCCGCACCACCGACGTCGCCGCCCCGGTGGGGGTGGCCCTGTTGCCGCAGGAGGCCCCCCGGTGAGCTCGCTGCCCGGCATGCGTTCGACCAGACAGCGCACCGCGGTCGCCGCCGTCCTGGACAGCGTCGACGGCTTCCGCAGTGCGCAGGAGCTCCACGGGCTGCTGCGGCGCGACGGAGCGTCGGTCGGTCTGACCACCGTCTACCGGCACCTGCAGGCACTGGCCGACGCCGGCCAGGTCGACGTGCTCCGCAACGGGGACGGCGAGGCTGCCTACCGCCGCTGCCCGACCGCCTCGCACCACCACCACCTGGTGTGTCGCACCTGCGGGAAGAGCGTCGACGTCGAGGGACCGGAGGTCGAGACGTGGGCCTCGGCGATCGCCGAGGAGCACGGGTTCACCGACATCAGCCACACCGTCGAGGTCTTCGGCACCTGTCGGGACTGCCCCTGACGACGAGGCAACCTGGCCTCCCGGTGCTGCGTCTCACCGCACATGACAAGCACCCTCACCCTTCC
>JBBSKF010000020.1:0-31174 GCA_038256525.1 Mycobacteriales bacterium
CGGGACGTAGGCCTCGGGCTGGTAGTAGTCGTAGTAGCTGACGAAGTACTCCACGGCGTTGTGCGGCAGCAGCTCGCGGAACTCGTTGGCCAGCTGAGCGGCGAGGGTCTTGTTGGGGGCCATCACCAGCGTCGGTCGCTGCACCCGCTCGACCAGCCAGGCGGTCGTCGCGCTCTTGCCGGTGCCGGTCGCGCCGAGCAGCACGACATCGGGTCGGCCCCCGATCAGCCGCCGCTCCAGCTCGTCGATCGCGGCCGGCTGGTCGCCGGCCGGCGCGAAGTCGCTGACCACCTCGAAACGCCGGTTCGAGCGCCGCAGGTCGGTGGCGAGTCGAGTCACCTTGGGCTTGGGAACCGGTGGCGGAGCTCCCTGCGGAGCGACGGAGATGGTCACCGGGCCACGGTACGTCCGGACTCCGACATCTTTCCCGGCAGCGGAGGTCGGCGAGTCGGCTGGTGATCCACGCGGACTTTCAGGTGGTCCGCCCGGCCGACTACCCGACGCCGAGCAGTGATCGCAGCTGATCGACCACGGAGGGCTCGGCTGCCGACGGCGGCGGGGGGGGCGGCGGCGGCGGCGCGAACAGCGCGGCGGCGCGGGCCAGGACATCCCACTGCGCTCCCCCCGTCGTCTGCCAGGACCACAAGCTGATCGAGGTCGCCCCGCCGGCGCGGGCGGTGTCCACGAACGCCTGCACGCTGCCGGCCGGATCCGGGTCGGCCGCAAGGTACGGCGCGTCGATGCGGCCGTCATAGCCCTGGCCGACCGGGATGATCGGCTTGCCGAACTGCTTGAAGTACTCCATCGACGTGGCCGTCACGACCGCGGCCGGCCGGTTGTACCAGTACACCATCGGGATGAAGGCGTCGGTGAACGGCGCCGTCTCGGCATACGGGTACTTGCCGGTCCGCTTCTCACTCGGCCACGGCACGGTGGCAAGGATCGGGATCTCCGGCGGGAGCGCGGCCCGCAGCGCTGCGTAGTAGCGGGTCACCCGCTCGGGGGTGAGCCTCGTACCCTCCGCGGCCGTCTCCACGTCCGGCGCGACCGCGGCCACCCGGGGGGTGTCGGGCCGGTTCCAGGTGGCGGCGAGCGCCATCCGCTGCGCGTCCGCCTCGGGGTCGTCGAGCTTCGGGAAGTCCCAGGCAATGATCGTCAGGCCGGTGCCGATGGTCTTGGGCAGCAGCTCCGAGAGCACCTCCTCACCGATCCAGCCCTTCTTGCTGCTGCCGGTCTGGACGAACAGGTGCGACAGGCCTGTTCGCTGGGCCCGAGCCACGACGGCCCCGGCATCGCCGTTCTCCGACTTCTCCCACTCGTGCAACCACATGCCGGTGCCGGTCGGCAGCCACCGCGCCACCGGAGGTGCCGGGGCGGCAGCGGGAGCCGGCGCCGGCTCCGGACCGACCGGGGCCCCGGGGGCGGCCGGCAGCGGAGCGTCCACGAGCGGCATCCGGTCCGCGCGGCCGGGCACCGGTCCGCCAGCCAGCGGTCCGTCCGGCAGCGGCGAGGGGGCCACCGCGACCGGGCCGGACAGGGCTCCCTCCAGGGAGCTGTCGGCCGCGCCCGCGGACTGAAGTGCGCCCAAGCCGATGAGCAGGACCGCCACCAGGCAGATGGTGACCTCCCGCGTCGCCTTCGAGGCTTGGCCACGCAGTGACGGAGCGTGTGCGGAGGGTGTGGGAGGAGGCACCGACAAACCGTACGGCATACCCGCCATTCTGTGGGGCAAACCGACTCGGACAGCACGATCAGGTCGCGGTCCCGATCATCCAGTATGCCTCAGAAGCTTCATGATCAGGTCCGTCTTGCCCTCGGCGTAGGCATCGACGTCGTCGGGATACTGCTCGGCCAGCCGTTGCTTGAGCGCGGCGTAGCCCTGTCTTGCCGGCCCGTCGGCCCTGAGCCGGTCGCGGAGCGTCACCGCTGCCCGGGCGGCCGTGGTGCCGGCGATGCGGACATGCACGTTGGCTGCACGGCCGGGGTCGGCCGACAGATGCACCCGTTTGCGCCACTGCTCCGGGTCGGGGTCGAGCTCGAACCGGACCGGATCGGTGCTCACGTCCGGGCGGCGAACGAACCCACCGCGGTTCAGCGGTCCCTCGAGCGCCTCGACCTCCGCCCACGTCGCCACCTCGACCTGCAGGTCGAGAACGTCCTTGGCCACCAGCCCCGGGACGGCCGTCGAGCCGATGTGCTGGACCTCGGCACCGGGGCATCGCCGGCGCAGTCGGGCCAGGAGCCGGGCTGCCTCGGCCGGCCACTGCTGCTGCGACGGGACCAGCTCGACCGGCCCGCGGGGTGCCGGCCGGGTCGCAGCGAGGTTGCGCGCGTAGGGCGTCAACCGGTCCACCCAGAGGGGCCGGACCTGTGCGGCCAGGACCGCCGGCGTCCCCGTGTTGTCCAACGTGACGTCAGCCACGGCGCGGCGGGCCGTGTCGTCCGCCTGCGCGGCCATCCTCGCCTGGGCCTGCGGCCCGGGCAGGCCACGGGCAGCCAGCCGTTCCAGCCGTACGGGCACCGGAGCCTCCACCACGACGACCAGGTGGTAGCCGGCCCCCAGCCCTGTCTCGACGAGCAGCGGCACGTCGTGCACGAGCACGTCCGCCCCGTCACGCTCAGCCGCGGCGAACAGCAGCCGGGTCCGTTCCGCGATGAGCGGGTGGACGATCCCGTTGAGCTGTTTCCGGGCGCCGTCATCGTGGAAGACCAGGTCGCCCAGCGCCGACCGGTCGAGCGACCCGTCGGCCCGACCCAGCTGCGGCCCGAAGGCCGCGATCACCGCTGACAGACCAGCGGTGCCCGGCGCCACCACCTCGCGGGCGACCAGATCGGCGTCCACGACGACCGCGCCGTGCTGCAGGAGCAGCGCGCCGACGGCCGACTTGCCGGACCCGATGCCCCCGGTGAGGCCGACGGTCAGCACCAGTTGCCCCGCACCCCGGAGCATCTCGGTGCCGGTCCTGCGCGCGAGCCGGGCGCTGGTGGCACCGAGAACCCTGGCGGGTGCGGGCGGCGGCGGGTGCGCGGGCGGCGGGCGGGTGGGCGGCGGGCGGCGGCGCTAGGCCGCGCCACCGGAGAGCTTCTCGCGCAGCGCCTGCAGTGCCTCGTCGCTCGCCAGCGTGCCGCCAGACGGCCCGGGGGCTGGCTTGGTCGCCGCCGCAGCAGGGTCCTCCTGCTCGCCGTCGGCCAGCTCGCCGCCCCCCTCGCCTGCGCTCGAGGTGTAGGAGGTCGGCAAGGCCGCCTCCGCGTCCGCGGCCTGCATGCGCTTGATCTGGTCCTGGTGGGCCTCGAAGCGCTTCTGGGCGTCGGCGTACTGCTTCTCCCACAGGTCGCGAGCCTGCTCGTGGCCGGGCAGCCACTCGCCCGTCGCAGGGTCGAAGCCCTCCGGGTAGATGTACTCGCCGGTGGCGTCGTAGGAGGCGGCCATGCCGTACTGCGCCGGGTCGAAGGCGGCGTCGCCGCCGCCCGCACCGGTCTCGTTGGCCTGCTTGAGCGACAGGCTGATCCGGCGCCGCTCGAGGTCGATGTCGATGACCTTGACGAGCAGCTCGTCACCGACGTTGACGACCTGCTCCGGGATCTCGACGTGACGCTCGGCCAGCTCGGAGATGTGGACCAGCCCCTCGATGCCCTCGTCGACCCGCACGAACGCCCCGAACGGCACGAGCTTGGTGACCTTGCCGGGCACGACCTGCGCGATGGCGTGGGTGCGGGCGAACTGCTGCCACGGGTCTTCCTGCGTCGCCTTGAGCGACAGGGACACCCGCTCGCGGTCCAGGTCGACGTCGAGCACCTCGACGGTGACCTCCTGGCCGACCTCGACGACCTCGCTCGGGTGGTCGATGTGCTTCCACGACAGCTCCGAGACGTGCACGAGCCCGTCGACGCCACCGAGATCCACGAAGGCGCCGAAGTTGACGATGCTCGAGACCACACCGGAGCGCACCTGGCTCTTCTGCAGCGTCGCGAGGAACGTCGAGCGCACCTCGGACTGGGTCTGCTCGAGCCACTGGCGGCGGGACAGGACCACGTTGTTGCGGTTCTTGTCCAGCTCGATGATCTTCGCCTCGAGCTCCTTGCCGACGTAGGGCTGCAGGTCGCGCACGCGGCGCATCTCGACCAGCGAGGCGGGCAGGAAGCCGCGCAGACCGATGTCGAGGATCAAGCCGCCCTTGACGACCTCGATCACGGTGCCGGTGACGATGCCGTCCTCTTCCTTGATCTTCTCGATCGTGCCCCAGGCGCGCTCGTACTGCGCGCGCTTCTTGGACAGGATCAGGCGCCCCTCCTTGTCCTCCTTCTGCAGGACGAGGGCTTCCACCACATCTCCGACCGAGACGACCTCGTTGGGGTCGACGTCGTGCTTGATGCTCAGCTCGCGCGAGGGGATGACGCCCTCGGTCTTGTAGCCGATGTCGAGTAGGACCTCGTCCCGGTCGACCTTGACGATCGTGCCTTCGACGATGTCCCCGTCGTTGAAGTACTTGATCGTCTCGTCGATCGCGGCGAGGAAGTCCTCCATGCTCCCGATGTCGTTGACGGCGACCTGGGGCGTGGTGGGTGTGTCTAGAGTGCTGGTCAAGGAATCGGCTCCGGCGTGGGTGGGGTCGTGACCTGCCCCTGGTGGGCGGATCGGCTGGTCGTGCTCACGCAGCGGGCGGATCGTCGTGGCCAGGCGGACATCGAAGCAGACATCTGACAGACATCGGCGAGCGCGGGCGTGCAGGTTCGCGCGCCCGCAGCGCGTGCCGGAAAGTCTAGGCGCACGCGCGAGCGACGGCAAAGAAGGCGGTGACGGGTGGCCGACGACGGCACCGTCGTGCACCGGCCGGCCGGGCCGGCCGAGAGCGCGCGCGCCAACCGGCGGTGGTGGGACGCTCAGGCGCGCACCTATCAGGACGAGCACGGCGCCTTCCTGGGCGACGTCGACCTGCTCTGGTGTCCGGAGGGCGTACGGGAGGCGCAGGCGCACCTCTTGGGCGAGGTGTCCGGGCTGGACGTGCTCGAGGTCGGCTGCGGGGCGGCGCAGGGTGCGCGCTGGCTGGTCGCCGCTGGGGCGCGGGTCACCGCCTTCGACGTCTCCGCCGGCCAGCTGCGCGAGTCCCGCCGCCTCGACGAACGCAGCGGGGTGGCGGTGCCGCGGCTGGTGCAGGCGGACGCCCAGCAGCTGCCGTTCCGGTCGCGGGCCTTCGACCTGGTCGTCAGCGCCTTCGGCGGCATCCCCTTCGTCGCCGATTCGGCGCGCACGATGCGGGAGTGCGCCCGCGTCCTGCGCCCGGGCGGACGGCTGGTCTTCTCGGTCACCCACCCGGTGCGCTGGGTCTTTCCCGACGACCCGGGGCCGGCCGGCCTGACGGTGGGGCAGTCCTACTTCGACCGCACCCCCTACGTCGAGGTCGACGAGCGGGGCGAGGCGGCCTACGTGGAGCACCACCGCACGATCGGCGACCGGGTGCGGGAGCTGGTCGGGGCCGGGCTCGCGCTGGACGACCTGATCGAGCCGGAGTGGCCACCCGGCCACGACCGGGAGTGGGGGCAGTGGTCGCCGCTGCGGGGCGCCCTGCTGCCGGGGACCTCGATCTGGGTCGCGCACAGGCCAGGTCAGGCGAGCAGGCCGGCCAGCTCCGCCCACAGGTCGCGATAGGCCTGCGCCGCGCGGCTCGTGGGATCGCTGACCGCAACCGGCTCCCGGGTCAGCCCCATCCGCTCGACCTCGCTCGCCGCCGGGACCCACGCCGTCAGCACCGACGTCGTCCGCCGCATCAGCTCCGCCCGCACCTCGGCGTGCAGGCGCTTGCGGCCGTCGACCATCGAGAAGAACGGGTGCACGCGCGGCCGGGCGCCGTCGAGCCCATCGAGGAAGGTCTCGAGCTGCTCGTACGTCCGCAGTGACAGCGGTGCCGGGACGAGCGGGACGAGCAGCACGTCGACGGCCGCGAACACGTTCTCCGACAGCAGGGACAGGCCGGGCGGGCAGTCCAGCAACACCAGGTCGTAGTCGTCGCGGACCGTCTTGAGCAGTCGGCCGAGCTGCTTGTCGGGCTTCTTCGCGTCCTCGAGGGCGGAGTCCGCCGCCCGGATCGTCACGTCAGCGGGCAGCAGATCGAGCCCGTCGACACTGGTGGCCCTGACAGCGTCCTCGAGGTCCCGACGGCCGGTCAACAGGCCGATGCTGCCGCCCTTGACCTTCGGCTTCACCCGGAGCAGGTAGCCGGCCGCTCCCTGGGGGTCGAGATCCCACAGCAGGGTGCGGCGCCCGGCCAGCGCCGCGAGGGCGGCCAGGTTGACCGCAGCCGACGTCTTGCCGACCCCACCCTTGATGCCGTACGTCGCGACGACCCGCACCGCCACCTCCTCGATGTGCGGCGAAGCCTAGATCCTGCAGCGTGCCGCATCGTTCATCTACAGGGTGCAGGATGAACTCCGGACCAACGGGGAGATGACGCGTGGCAACACTGATGGTGCTCGGCGGTGGTGGCGCGCTCGGCGCCTACCAGGCCGGCTGCCTGGTTGCGCTCGCCGAGACCGGGATCCTGCCGGACGCGCTGTTCGGCTGCTCGGCGGGGGCGCTCAACGCAGCCTTCCTCGCCCAGGACCCCTCGCCGGCGCGGGCCGAGGCGCTCGCGACGTGGTGGCGGGCCGACACCTCACGCTCGCTGCTCGCCCCGTCGCTACGAGCGCGGGTGCGGTCGGTGGCCGCGTCGGCCCGGTCGGGGGCGACCTCCCTGATGGACGCCTCGGCGCTGCGCCGGGTCGTGACGACGCACGTGAGCTGCCACGACCTGTCCGAGCTCGCCGTCCCGCTGACCGTGACGACCACCTGCCTGGACTGCGCGGCAGCCGTGCACCACTCCACCGGACCGGTGGCCGACACGCTCGTCGCGTCGTGCGCCCTGCCTGGCCTGCTCCCGCCTGTCCGGCTGGGCGACGGGCACTCCCACGTCGACGGCGGCGTCGTCTGCGGGGTGCCGCTCGACGCGGCGATGGCGGTCGCCGCGCCGGGCGACCGGGTGCTGGTGCTGGACTGCGGGCTGGCGCCGGTCACCTCGGGGCCGGACTGCGCCGCCGGTCCTGGCCACGGCCGTGACGGCTGCGCGCTCGCCTCGCTGGAGCCGCGCAGCTACCTCGCGCCGGTCGACCGGGTGCACCGGGCGCTCGACCCGGTGCTGCGCTCGTTCACCGCTGCTCGCGCCGTGGCGTCGACCGCGACGGTCCGGCCGTTCCTCGCCGACCCGCGGGTCGAGGTGCTGCCGCACGTCGCGGACGCCTACTCCGCGGGGCTTCTCGTCGACATCCCCCGCGGGACGCGTGACCTGTCCCAGGCCGCGGCACTGGTGTCGGCCGGCCGGTCGGCGACGCTGCGCTGGGCTCGTCACGTCGGGCTAGGGACGGGCGAGCGCAGCCAGGGCGCCGGGAGCCAGGCGTCCGCTGTGCACCGCGAGGTAGGGCAGGCCGTGCCGGGTCAGCCAGAACAGCTCGGCGAGCCGGCCTGACACCTGGCCGGCGCCCGGCAGGGCCGTCGCCGCGGTGCACGGAGCTCCCACCCGCAGCGCCATCGCCGCGCCCGCCGCGATGACCGCATGGCCGTGCGCGCTCGGGTGCAGCCGGTCGACGGCCCACGCGTCGCGGCAGCGCAACCCGGGCAGGCCCGCCAGGTCGAACACCAGCGCTCCGGTCGCCGCGGCCGCCTCGTCGACGGCGGCGTTGACCAGCCCGACCCGGCGCAGCACCGCGGTCCGGGCCGCCCGGGGCAGCGGCAACAGCTCGGTCGGGTCGTGCAGCCGGGTGAGCAGCGCCTGTGACCCGGCGAACGGCCGCAGGGCCGAGGTCAGCTGCGCGCCGGTCGGACAGCTTGCGGACCGCAGCACGTCGTTGAGCCCGATGAGCACGGTGACGACGTCCGGTCGCAGCGCGCAGGCCGGTTCGACCTGCTCGGCCAGGAGATCGCGGACCCGCGCGCCGGGCCGAGCCACGCAGCTGTGCTGGGCACCCATGGTCTCGGCCAGCAAGGCGGGCCAGGTGCGTTCGAGCGGGACGCGCACGCCGACGCCCTCCCCGCAGCTGGTGCTGTCCCCGAGAGCGACGAGGCACAGCGGTCGATGGGTAGTCGCGAGGGCCACAGGACCAGGGTCCGCACTGATGTCCCGTCAGAGGCGACGGCAGGGAGCGCGTCGCGTGAAGACCGGATGAACAGACGCCGTCAGGGTGCCCGCACGGCAGTGCGGTCGGCGCCCGCGACCGATCCGACCGGCAGTCTGTGCGCGCGCAGGCCGTGCGCACGCAAGAAGCCCTCCACCGTGGCCGTCCACGGGAACTGCTCGGCCCGCTGGCGAGCCATCCGGCGCCGCTCCGCGACGTCGACCGCGAGCAGCTGCTGCACCGCGTCGGCCAGGCAGCGAGGCGTGGAGGCGCTCGCCCGACCGGCGTCGCCGAGCACCTCGGGCAGCGCGGAGTGGACGCTCGCCACCACCGGGGTCCCGCAGGCCAGCGCCTCGAGTGCCGCCAGGCCGAAGGTCTCGACCGGGCCGGGCGCCAGCACCACGTCCGCCGCCCCGAGCAGACCGGCGAGCCGGCCGCGGTCCGGCACGAAGCCGAGCAGCTCGATCGGCAGGTCGTACGCCTGGTCCGCCACCGAGGAGCGCAACGGCCCGTCGCCGGCGATGAGCAAGCGGACCGGCACCCCGCGCCGCAGCAGCTCGCGCGCGCCGCCGACCGCGAGGTCGGGCCGCTTCTCCTTCGACAGCCGGCTGGCCATCACCAGGAGCACCTCACCCTCGGCGCACAGCTGTCCGCGGCCGGACGCGTCCGGACGGAAGCGCTCCAGGTCGACGCCGAGCGGGACCCGTCGCAGGCGGCTCACCCCGATCCGGGCGAACTCGCGTTCCGCCCAGGCGGTCGTGCACACGACGTCGTCGAAGCTCGCCGCGAGCGTGGTGTTGGCCCGGTCGGCCCACCCGTCCAGCGGCAGGCGGGCCGGCAGCCACTGCCGCAGCCACTTGTCGAGGCGCTCGTGGCTGACGACCAGTGACCTGACGCCGCGGTCGCGGGCCCAGCGGCCGACGCAGCGAAGCGTCGTACGGTCATGGACCTCCACCCGGTCCGGACCGAGCTCGTCGAGCAGCCGCAGGACCGCGGCCCGGTCGACCAGCAGCCGATAGCCGGTCCCGGGCATCTCGGGCGCCGGCACGGTGATCCGACAGCCCCAGGCCGTGCGTTCGCGTCCGGCCCGGGGCCCGGGGATGACCTGCACAACGTCGTGCCCGGCCTGGGCGTAGCCCTCCGCCAGATGGCCGAGCGCGGTCCGCAAGCCGCCGGAGGAAGGGGTCACGAAGTTGGCGAGCTGGACGATGCGGCTGCTCATGCGACCACGTCCTCGTAGTGGCCGACCAGCTGGTCGCCGATGACCTCCCAGGTGCGGCCGAGCACCGATCGGCGCGCCCCCAGGCCCATCGCGAGCCGGCTGGCCTCGTCGTCGACAAGGGAGACGACCTGCCGCCTCAGATCCGTCGCGGAGCCGGGCCGGAAGTGCAGTCCGTTGTCCCCCGGCTGGACCAGATCGAGCAACCCGCCCGCCGCCGGTGCGACCAGCGGCACTCCTGAGGCGAGCGCCTCCTGCGCGGCCTGGCAGAAGGTCTCGTGCGAGCCGGTGTGCACGAAGACGTCGAGCGAGGCGTACGACGTGGACAGCTGCGCGCCGCCCTGAAAGCCGAGAAAGGCAGCGCTGGGCAGCTTGCGCTGCAGCGACGCCCGTTGCGGGCCGTCACCGACGACGACCAGCCGGACCCGCGGCACATCGGCGAGGCCCGCCAGCAGCTCGACCTCCTTCTCCGCCGCCAGCCGGCCCACATAGCCGACGACGACCTCCCCCGGATCGGCACGCTGCTGACGCCACTGCTCGCACCGGGCCGCCGGCGTGAAGCGCGCCATGTCGACCCCGCGGGCCCAGCGCACGACATGCTCGACGCCCTGGGCGGTGAGGACGTCGACGGCGTGCCGGCTGGGGGCGAGGGTGCGCGCGGCGACGCTGTGCACCGTACGCAGCCAGCTCCACACCGCACGATCCGCGCCGCCGAGGCGGTAGCGGGACATGAAGCCGGCGAGGTCGGTCTGGTAGACCGCGACGACCGGCAGACCCATCCGCTTGGCGAGGAAGCCCGCCTGCGCCCCGAGCACGGTCGGGCTCGCCAGGTGGACGACATCGGGGCGGAAGTCCTCGAGGGTCCCGCTCATCCCCGCCCACGGCCGGGCGATGCGGAAGTCGCGGTAACAGGGCAGCGGAATGGACGGCGTACGAATGACGCGCGCACCGGCGTAGTGCTCCGGTCCGGGACCGGGGGCGACCACGAGGACCTCGTGACCGCGACGCTCCATCTGCTCACAGACCCGGAGCACGGAGTTGGTGACGCCATTGACCTGGGGGAGGAAGGACTCGGTGACGATGGCCACGCGCATGTGATCATGGTGTCCACGCTCCAGGGCCAGTTGGCTACCTGCAGAGGCGTGTCCGATGAACAGCACGCGAAGCCGAGGCGTCGCGCCGTCGACAGGGCCCGGCCTGGGAGCGACCGCCCGCCCAGATGTTCAGGCCCCCAGGCCGAACTACCCCCCCGCCTGCCCTCAAGATCAGCGTCGCTCAGTCGCCGTCCCCGCCGCCACCTGTCATGCCATCAGCGAAGGGCAGCACGAGCGGGGCGAGCAGCGGCGCGTGCAGGCGCCACGGCGCTTGCTCCTCCACCTGCTCGCTGACGGCAGCCACGGCCCCTGCGCCGGGTAGCAGACCTCAGTGCCCGGCGTCGTCCCAGGTCCGGCCGACGCCGATGCTGACATCGAGCGGCACCGACAGCGGGTACGCACCGCCCATCTGCGCGCGAACGAGCGCCTCGAGCGGGTCGCGCTCCCCCTCGGCCACCTCGAGCACCAGCTCGTCGTGCACCTGCAGCAGCAGCCGCGAACGCATCCCGGCCGCCGACAGCTCCCGCGAGACGCCGAGCATCGCCAGCTTGATGATGTCGGCGGCGCTGCCCTGGATCGGGGCGTTGAGCGCCATCCGCTCGGCCATCGACCGACGCTGGCCGTTGTCGCTCATCAGGTCCGGCAGGTAGCGCCGCCGATCCAGCAGCGTGGAGGTGTAGCCGTCCTTGCGCGCCTGCACGACGACGCCGCGCAGGTAGTCGCGCACCCCGCCGAACCGCTCGAAGTAGGCCTCCATCTGCTCCTTGGCCTCATCGACCGGGATCCGCAGCTGCCCGGCGAGTCCGAAGGCCGACAGGCCGTACGCGAGGCCGTAGGACATCGCCTTGACCCGCCGCCGCAGCTCGCTGTCGACCGACTCCACCGGCACCCCGAAGGCGCGCGAGGCGACGAAGGTGTGCAGGTCCTCCCCCGTCAGGAACGCCTCTTTCAGTCCCGCGTCCTCGGACAGGTGAGCCATGATGCGCATCTCGATCTGGCTGTAGTCCGCGGTCATCAGCGACTCGAAACCCGGCCCAGCGACGAAGCCCTGCCGGATCTCGCGACCCTGCTGCGTGCGGATCGGGACGTTCTGCAGATTGGGGTTGTCACTCGACAGCCGGCCGGTCGCGGCGACCATCTGCTTGAAGGTGGTGTGGATCCGTCCGTCGTCCGCGACCGTCGGCAGCAGCTGCTTCTCGACCACCATCAGCAGCCGGGTCATCTCGCGGTGCAGGAGCAGCGCCTCGATGACCGGGTGGGTGCCGATCAGGTTCTGCAGCGCGTCGGCGTCCGTCGTCCAGCCGGTCTTGATCTTCTTGGTCTTCGGCAGCTTCAGATCATCGAACAGCAGCGCCTGCAGCTGCTTCGGCGAGCCAAGGTGGAAGTCGTGACCGACCGTGGCGTACGCCTGCTCGGCGGCCTGCTTAACCTGCTCCCGCAGGCGACTCTCCAGCTCGGTCAGGTGGTCGACGTCGGCGGCGATGCCGGAGCGCTCGCACTCGGCGAGCACGGCGACCAGCGGCAGCTCGAGATCGCGCAGCAGGGCAGTTCCGCCGCGCCGCTCGAGATCCTGGTCGAGCGCCACCGCGAGGTCGGCCACCGCCCGGGCGCGGACGGCGACATCTGCTGCTCCGGCATCGGCCTCGGCGCCGTCGAACGACAGCTGCCCGTCGTCGCGGACCTCGGCCCGCAGCTCCCGGCGCAAGAAGCGCAGGGCGAGGTCGGCCAGGTCGAACACCCCCTGGCCGGGCAGCGCGAGATAGGCCGCGAGCGCCGTGTCACTGGTCAGCCCGGCGACCTGCCAGCCGCGGGCGTGCAGCGCGAGCAGCGGCCCCTTCGCGTCGTGCATCGCCTTCTCGACCGTCGGGTCGGCGAGCCAGGCGGCGAGAGCCGCGTCGTCGTCGGCGTCCATCGTGGTGAGGTCGACAAAAGCAGCGTCGTCCGCGCGTGAGGTGCCGTCCGGATCGGAGGCGGCGGCGATCCCGAGCGCATTTGCATCACCGGTCCCCCGGCTCCAGGAGCCGCGCACCTGCAGGCCCACCCGGACACCCGAGGGCAGCCCGCCGAGAAAGGCCCGCAGCTCGCCCGGACCGAGCACCCGGGAGTCGACGTCGAAGCCCTGGTCGGCCTCGGGCTCGACCGCGGACAGGGTGGCGTAGAGCCGCTCCCGCAGCACCCGGAACTGCAGGGCGTCGAAGACCTTGTGCACCTCGTCCCGGTCCCATTGGCCGAGCCGCAGGTCCTGCGGCCCGAACTCGAGCGGCACGTCGCGAACCAGCTCGGTCAGCTGCCGGTTGCGCAGGACGCTCGCGACCCCCGCGCGCAGGTTGTCACCCACCTTGCCCTTCACCTCATCGACATGATCGACGAGCGAGGCGACATCGCCGTACTGCTGGATGAGCTTGGTGGCGGTCTTCTCACCGAGCCCCGCGATGCCCGGCAGGTTGTCACTGGGATCACCACGCAGGGCGGCGAACTCGGGATACTGAGTCGGCGACAGGCCGTATCTCGCCTGCACCGCCTCAGGCGTCATGCGACGCATGTCGGACACGCCGCGGGCGTTGTAGAGCACCGTCACCCGGTCGGTCACGAGCTGGAAGGCATCCCGATCGCCCGTCACGATGAGCACATCCATGTCCTGCGCCTCAGCCTGCGTCGCGAGGGTGGCGATCACGTCGTCGGCCTCGAAGCCCTCGGCGCACACGATCGGCACCCGCAGGGCGTCGAGCACCTCGCGTACCAGCGAGACCTGACCGTGGAAGTCGGTCGGCGTCTCGGCGCGGCCGGCCTTGTAGTCCGCGTAGGTCTCGGTGCGGAAGGTGGACTTCGAGATGTCGAAGCTCACCGCGACGTGGGTCGGGGCCTCGTCGCGAAGGACGTTGATGAGCATGGCGGTGAAGCCGTAGACCGCGTTGGTGGGCTGCCCGGTCGTGGTCGAGAAGTTCTCCACCGGCAAGGCGAAGAAGGCGCGGTACGCCAGGGAGTGCCCGTCCAGCAGGAGCAGTCGGGACCGGCCGACCGTGCCCTCGTCGATCTTCGCGGCGGCCACCCGGCCGAGTCTAGGAGGGTTGGGACTCGGTCTCGGCGGGGCCGAGGTTGACCTGCGGCAGCCGAACGCGGCGCCGTGAGCGCGGCGGACCCAAGGCGTCGACCGGCCCGCACTCGAGCTGCGCCAGCCGTCGTCGGATGACCGGGACCGGCGCCACCCGGCGCACCGCCAGCGGCGCGAAGCCGAGCCGGGCGAAGAACCGGTTGGCGTCCCGCGAGCCCGGGTGCACCGACACGACCAGCTGCTCGACCCCCCGCTGCTCGGCGAAGGCGATAGCCGCCCCGACCAGCGCCTTGCCCACCCCCCTGCGCTTGTGGCGGTCGGGCACGACGGCGTGGCTCATGTGCACGGCCGGCAGGTCGAGCAGGGCGTTGGCCGGGGCGACGGTGAGCAGCGCCATGCCGAGCGCCTCGACCTCCTGCCCCTGCACGATCACCAGGTGGCGGTCCGGATCGGCGAGCGCCTCCCGGTAGCGCTGCTCCAGCAGCACCCGCGCCGCAGGCGGGAGGCCCCGGGCGCGACCGCCGTCAGCCGGCAGGATCAGCTCGCGCAGCTCCTCCCCGAAGGCGAGCAGCGCCGGGAGGTCCTCGACCGTCGCCGGTCGCACGCAGAGCCCGTTCCGAGCCACGGCGGCTCCTGGGTGGTCAGCGCCGGGCGGGCGCGTGAGCCCACCGCGAGCGCGGCGGGGGAAGGGCGGACTCGAGTCACCACAGGAGGGTCAGACCCTTAGGCTCTTCGCGGGCACGTGGACACTAGCGCCCCGGCGCACATAGCGCACATAGCGCAGCAACAAGGGAGCGGGGTCGCGCAGGGTGGTCCGCGGGACCGGCACGGTGCTCAACATGGCGGCGATCCTCGTGGGCTCCGGTCTCGGTGTCGCCCTGGGCAGCCGGCTGCCGGAGCGCACCCGCGTCACCGTCACCGACGCCCTCGGTCTGGTCGTCCTGGTCATCGGGGGCCTCAACTGCGCTGCGCTCGCCGACGAGGACTTCCGCCACGCGGTCGGCTCCGGCGGCACCGTGCTCATCGTGCTGGGCGCGCTGCTGCTCGGCGGCATCACCGGGTCCCTGCTGCAGCTCGAGGACCGCCTGGAGCGTACGGGGGCCTGGCTGCAGCGGCGGCTCACCAGCAGGGACGCCGGCCCGGCCCGGACGCGCTTCGTCGAGGGCTACGTCAGCGCCTCGCTCGTCTTCGTGGTCGGCCCGCTTGCCGTGCTCGGCGCGCTGTCCGACGGGCTCGGCCGCGGGATCGAGCAGCTCGCTCTCAAGAGCACCCTGGACGGCTTCGCCAGCCTGGCCTTCGCCGCGTCGCTGGGTTGGGGCGTCGCCGCGGCCGCTCTGTCGGTCGGCGTCGTGCAGGGACTGCTCACCCTGCTCGGAGCCCTGCTCGGCGGACTGCTGCCCGCCTCGGCCGTTGCGGCCATCACGGCCACCGGCGGTGTGCTGCTGCTGGGGGTGGGCCTGCGACTGCTGGCCGTCAAGGCAGTCGCCGTCGGCGACCTGCTCCCCGCGCTGCTCGTGGCGCCGGCGCTGACCGCGCTGGTCGAGGTGCTGCGCTGACCTCCGGCCGTGTCGTACGGGGCTATGCTCCTGCGACATGATCCGCCTGCGTCGGACATCCTCCACGACGCAGGCGACAGCACTGCCGCACAGCTGACCCGCTGCGACACCAGGAGAGCCGCGTTGCGCCATGCCGTGCGAGCCGCGACCGGGGCCCTGCTCGCGGTCCTGTGCCTCCTGCTGCTCCCCGGGGCCGCGACGGCTGCGGGAGAGACCCTGCAGGGGGCGCTGCGCAACGGCGGTGAGCCGGTCGAGGGGGTGACCATCACCGTCACGACGGCCGACGGCGAACAGGTGGGTGAGGACGAGACGGACGAGACCGGCGCCTTCGTCATCGAGCTGCCTGAGGCGGGCGAGTACACCATCTCACTCGATGAGGACACGCTGCCCGACGACGTGGCGATCCGGGAGGGACGCAGCGCCTCGGTCACCCTGCCGGTCAACGTCGGGCAACAGCGGTCCGTGCTGTTCCCTCTCGGCGAGAGCAGCCGGGAGGTGCGCAGCGACCTCGACCGGCTCCCCCAGCTCGCACTGGAAGGCCTGAACTTCGGGCTCATCATCGCCCTGGCCGCGGTCGGACTCTCGCTCATCTACGGCACGACCGGGCTGGTGAACTTCGCGCACGGCGAGCTGGTCACGCTCGGCGCGCTCGTCGCCTACTTCTTCAACGCCATCGTCGGTCTGCAGCTGGTGCCGGCAGCGATCATCGCGGTGCTCATCTGCGCGGCGATGGGCGGCGCGCAGGACTTCGTGCTGTGGCGCCCGCTGCGCCGCAAGGGCACCGGCCTGATCGCGATGCTGGTCGTCACGATCGGGCTGGCGCTGTTTGCACGCGGCTTCTACCTCTACCTGTTCGGCGGGGGTTCCCGGCCGTACGTCGACTACCAGCTGCAGCCGGCGACCGATCTCGGGCCGGTCGCCCTGGCGCCGAAGGACGCGGTGACCATGGGCCTGTGCGTCCTCATGCTGCTCCTGGTCGCTTTCGCCCTGCTGCGCACCAGGATCGGCAAGGCCACCCGGGCGGTCGCCGACAACCCGGCGCTGGCCGCCTCGTCCGGCATCGACGTCGAGCGGGTCATCTCCACCGTGTGGATCGCGGGCGCCGGGCTGGCCGGGATGGCGGGGATCCTGCTGGCCCTCGGCCAGCAGGCCAGCTTCCAGACCGGGTTCCAGATCCTGCTCCTGGTGTTCGCCGGAGTGACCCTCGGCGGACTCGGCACCGCGTTCGGCGCCCTCGTGGGCAGCGTCGCCGTAGGCGTGTTCACCCAGGTGTCCACCCTGGTGATCCCCACCGAGCTCAAGAACGCGGGCGCTCTGGCCGTCCTCATCCTCATCCTGCTCTTCCGCCCCCAGGGCATCCTGGGTCGCGCGGAGCGGGTCGGCTGACCGGGAGCGCCATGGACTGGTCCGTGATCTTCACCAACGCCCTCGCGGCGGCGGTCGGGCTGGAGACGGTGATCTTCGCGCTGGCCGCGATCGGGCTCAACGTGCACTTCGGCTACACCGGCCTGCTCAACTTCGGCCAGGCAGCTTTCCTTGCGATGGCCGGCTACGGGCTCGCCATCAGCGTGGCGACGTTCGGATTGCCGACGCTCGTCGGAGTCGGCATCGGGCTGCTCGGCGCCGTCCTGCTGGCGCTCCTGCTCGGCGCCCCGACCCTGCGTCTGCGAGCCGACTACCTGGCGATCGTCACCATAGCCGCGGCCGAGATCGTCCGGTTGGTGTTCCGCTCGGTCACCCTGTCTGAGTACACCGGTGGCAGCGACGGCCAGGGACGCTTCGCCGAGGGCTTCTACTCGATCAACCCGATCCCCGTCGGCACCTACGGGCTCGGTCCGCTGAACTTCAGCGAGCGGCAGACCTTCGTGCTCAGCGTCGGCTGGACCCTGGTCGCCCTGTCGTGCCTGCTCGTGTTCATGCTCATGCGCAGCCCCTGGGGACGCGTTCTCAAGGCCATCCGGGAGGACGAGGACGCCGTCCGCAGCCTCGGCAAGAACGTCTACAGCTACAAGCTGCAGAGCCTGGTGCTGGGCGGGGTGCTCGGGAGCCTGGCGGGCTTCATCACGGCGTGGGGCAACGCGGTGGTCCAGCCCGACAACTTCAGCACCGAGACGACGTTCTACGCCTACACGATCGTCATCCTCGGCGGGGCCGCGCGGGTGTTCGGGCCGGTCGTCGGCGCAGCGATCTTCTGGGCGCTGCTGTCGCTGACCGACAACATCCTCAACCAGGCCAAGGCAGCCGGCTACATCCCGGACGCCATCCTCACCGGGTTCCAGGTCGGTCAGGTGCGGCTCATGCTGGTGGGGCTCGGCCTGATGGCCTTGATGATCTGGCGACCGCAAGGACTGTTCGGCGACCGTAGGGAGCTCGCGCTCGATGCCCGCTGACCTCACCAAGCCCGCGGCCACCCCGTCGCGCCGCAGCGCCGTCGCGCAGGCCTTCGCCGGCGTCGAGGCCGTGCCGGGCTCGACCAAGCCCGATCCGATCCTGGTCGCTGACGGCGTGCAACGGCGTTTCGGCGGTCTCACGGCCGTGGACGTGGC
The DNA here is from genome assembly GCA_038256525.1 of Mycobacteriales bacterium. Lineage (GTDB taxonomy): Bacteria > Actinomycetota > Actinomycetes > Mycobacteriales > SCTD01 > SCTD01. The sequence goes on from JBBSKF010000020.1 coordinate 17,610, forward strand.
TCACGTGGAGATCCAGCGAGGCTCGATCACCGCGCTCATCGGGCCGAACGGCGCCGGCAAGAGCACCTTCTTCAACCTGCTGACCGGATTCGACAAGCCCGACGACGGGACCTGGACGTTCAACGGCGTCTCGCTCGCCGGCGTGCCGTCGCACAAGGTCGCCCGCCGGGGAATGGTCCGCACCTTCCAGCTGACCAAGGCCCTGTCGCGCCTCACCGTCATGCAGAACATGTTGTTGGGCGCCACCGGACAGAAGGGCGAGAACTTCCTGCGAGCCATCTACCCGCCGGCCTGGCGCGCCCAGGAACGGGCCAACACCCTGCGCGCCGAGGAGCTGCTGGTCCGCTTCAAGCTCGACGCCAAGAGCAACGACTTCGCCGGGACGATGTCCGGCGGGCAGCGCAAGCTGCTCGAGATGGCCCGCGCGCTCATGGTGGGCCCGGAGATGGTCATGCTCGACGAACCGATGGCCGGGGTGAACCCTGCGCTCACCCAGTCGCTCCTCGAACACGTCAAGTCGCTGCGTGAGGAAGGGATGACCGTGCTGTTCGTCGAGCACGACATGGACATGGTCCGGGACATCAGCGACTGGGTGCTCGTCATGGCGCAAGGGAAGATCATCGCCGAGGGACCACCCGAGGTGATCATGGACAACGACGCGGTCATCGACGCCTACCTCGGCGGCCACCACGACGCACCGCTCGAAGACGAGCAGGAGCCCGCGCCGCCGAAGGGCACGAGCACCGACGCGGGTGAGGCCGGATGACCATTCCCGGCCTGCACGGCGGCCTCGACGACCCGGGCTTCGAGGTCGACCAGAAGGCGGCCGCCGCTGATGCGCAGGTGCGCGGCGGTGCCGTCGCGGACCGCACGGCCCATCTCGCGGCAGCCGAGGGCGCGCTGCTGCGGGCCGACGAGGTCGTCGCCGGATACGTGCCCGGGGTGAACATCCTCAACGGCTGCGACCTCTATGTGACCGACGGTGAGCTGGTCGGCATCATCGGACCGAACGGTGCCGGCAAGTCGACCCTGCTCAAGGCGATGTTCGGACTGGTCGCCGTCCGCTCGGGCGGTGTCGTGCTGCGGGGCAAGGACATCACCGGGCTCAAGGCGCACAGCCTGGTCCGTCAAGGCGTCGGCTTCGTCCCGCAGACCGAGAACGTCTTCCCGAGCCTGACCATCGAGGAGAACCTGCAGATGGGGCTGTTCCAGGCCCCGAAGCGGTTCGCCGAGCGGTTCGAGTTCGTCGCCGGGCTCTTCCCGGCGCTCGCCGATCGGCGCAAGCAGCGGGCGGGGTCGCTGTCAGGTGGGGAGCGCCAGATGGTCGCGATGGGTCGCGCCCTCATGATGGAGCCCTCGGTCCTGCTGCTCGACGAGCCCTCGGCCGGTCTGTCGCCCGCCCTGCAGGACCAGGTGTTCGTCCGGGTCCGGCAGATCAACAAGGCCGGGGTCTCGGTCGTCATGGTCGAGCAGAACGCCCGGCGCTGCCTGCAGATCTGCGACCGCGGCTACGTGCTCGACCAGGGCCGCAACGCCTACACCGCAAGCGGCGGCGACCTCGCCCATGATCCGAAGGTCATCGAGCTCTATCTGGGCACGCTGGGCAAGGCCCGCTGAGACGTACGGCCGGTGCGGCCGATGACGAAGGGCCCGGCCGAAGCGGCCGGGCCCATCGCATGTGCTGTTGCTAGAGCTTGCCGCTCTTGTAGTCGACCTTCTCAAGCAGCTTGGCGTCCGGACCGTAGGTGTAGACGCCGATGGTCGCCTCGGTCGGGTTGCCCTTGTCATCGAACTCGACCGGGCCGGAGATCCCGTCGAAGTCGATGTCGGTGCCGGCCTTGAGCAGATCCAGGCACTCCTTGAACGCCTTGCACTTGGTGCCGCCCTTGCTGACCTGCACGAGCTGCTTGGCGATGTCGACACCCGCGTCACTCTTGGCCGCCTCGGCAGCCAGCGCGACGAGGATGGTGGCGTCGTAGGACTCACCCGCATACGGGAAGGCCTTGAGCGAGGGGTCCACGGTGAGCACCCGCTGGCGGAAGTCACCGGGTGCCGGCGCACCAGGCGTGGTGCCCTTGACTCCGGTGATCACCGGGCCCAGCGCCTGGACCTCGGCAGCCTCGAGGTTGCCGTCCACCAGGTAGAGCGGCTTGCCCTGCTGCGGGCCGATGCCCTGCTTGACAAGCTCCTGGATGATCTTGGCCGACTCCACGAAGCCGATGAGGATGATGCCCTGCGGGTCGGCAGCCTTGATCTTGGAGACCTCCGCGGAGTACTCCGGCGCCTTCGGGTCGTAGATGATCTTCTCGACGACCTCGCCGTTAGCACCCTCGATGGCCTTCTCGGCCTGGTCGGCGAGGCCGGTGCCGTAGGAGTCCTGGAGGGCGAGGATGCCGACGGAGGTGACGCCATCGGCGATGACGGCGTCACCGAGGATCCGTCCCTGCAGCAGGTCCGGCGGAGCCGTGCGGAAGTACAGGCCCTTGTCCGGGTAGTCGGTGAGCTCGAGCGAGGTATTGGCCGGCGAGATCTGCACGACCCCGGCGCCGGTGATCTTGTCGATCACGGTGAGGCTGACCGAGGAGGACGCTGCGCCGACGATGACGTCGACCTTCTGGCTCAGCAGCCGGTCGACCGACTGGGACGCGATGTTGGTGGAGGTGTCGCCCGAGTCGGAGTCCACCGTCACGACGGGCTTGCCGAGCACACCGCCTGCCTCGTTGATCTCCTTGACGGCGAGGTCGACACCGGCGAACTCGGGCGGACCGAGCGAGGCCAGGGAGCCGGTCTGCGGGAGCAGGGTCCCGACGGTGAGGACGCCGTCGGCCTTGTTGGCCGGAGCTGCCGGGCCGCTCGCCGACGCGGATGTCGAGGGCTTGGCGCTGGGCGAGCTGTCGGTGCTGGCCGTGTCGTCGTCGGAGCCCCCGCCGCAGGCGGCAAGGGCGAGGGAGCCTGCGCTGATGGCGGCAAGCATGCGCCAGGTACGTACGGAGGTCATCCACCGTCTCCTTGGGTGCGAAAGGACGCCGCGGTCACGGCGCTCGCAGCCGACCGTAGCGGAGGCCGGGCAGTCGGCAGTCGGTCGTGTCACGGTCGTTGCCAGGTCGTGACCTGGCTCGCTCCCCCGCCACCGCACCGACAGCCTCGATCCACGCAGAGTTCGAGGTGGAATCTCCTGGGCAGATCCCCCTCGAACTCTCCGTGGATCACCCAGGTGGGGGGGCGGGGACGGGGGCGGCGGCGGGAGTGTCGAGGACCTCCTGCGCGACGGCGCGCATCGAGCGCCGCTGGTCCATCGACCGGCGCTGGATCCATCGGAAGGCCTCGGGCTCGGTCAGCCCGCGGGTGGTCTGCAGCACCCCCTTCGCACGCTCGACGAGCTTGCGGGCCGCCATCCGCCCGTGCAGATCCTCGACCTCCCGCTCCAGCGCGACCAGCTCGGCGAACCGGGACACGGCCATCTCGATCGCCGGCACCAGGTCCGCCTTCTGGAACGGCTTGACCAGGTAGGCCATCACCCCAGCCTCACGGGCCCGCTCGACCAGGTCACGCTGGCTGAAGGCGGTGAGGATGACGACCGCGGACAGGCGCGCTGACACGACCTGCTCGGCCGCCGACAGACCGTCGAGCTCGGGCATCTTCACGTCGAGGATGACGAGGTCCGGCCGCAGCTCGGTGGCCAGGCGCACCGCGGACACACCGTCACCGGCCTGCCCCACGACGAGGTAGCCCTCCTCTTCGAGCATCTCGACGAGGTCCATGCGGATGAGGCCCTCGTCCTCGGCCACCAGCACGCGCAGCGGCGGGCGGGCGGGCGGCAGCGGGGCGGTCACGGCGGCGAGGCTACCGGGCCGGACCGGACCGTGTGCCGAGGGCGGGATTCGAACCCGCAAGCCCTTTCAGGCAGAAGAGTTTGAGTCTTCCGTGTATGCCGTTCCACCACCCCGGCAGGAGCAGCCAGAGCCTAACGCGCCCCGCGTCAGGCGTTGGGCCTCACAGTTTGGGGTCGTCGTGGCGCCGGTCGCGCGGCGGTTCGGGAACCGGGCTGCCGAGCCGGTGCACCCGCATCGCGTTGGTCGAGCCGCTGGTGGATGGCGGGCTGCCGGCAACGATGGTGACGTACTCCCCCGGTTGCATGCGCCCGAGCTCCAGCATCGCGTGGTCCACCTGGCCCACCATCTCGTCGGTGTGGGTGACCGACGGCACGAGGAAGGTCTCGACCCCCCACGTGAGGGTCAGCTGGCTGCGCACGTCCGGGATGGGGGTGAACGCCAGCAGCGGGATCGGGGAGCGGTGCCCGGCGAGCAGCCGGGCGGTGGACCCGCTCTGGGTGAAGGCGACCAGCGCGCTGGCGCCGACCGTGCGGCCGACCGACGCGGCGGCACGGGCGATGGCACCGCTGATGGTCGTCGGCTCGGCCCGCACGACCGGCAACCGGAGCAGGTCCTCCTCGGCGGCGACGATGATCCGCGACATCGTGGTCACCGCCTCGATCGGGAACCGGCCGACGCTGGTCTCCCCCGACAGCATCAGCGCGTCGGCCCCGTCGAGCACCGCGTTTGCGACGTCGCTCGCCTCGGCCCGGGTCGGCCGCGAGGCGCCCATCATCGAATCGAGCATCTGGGTGGCGACGATGACCGGCTTGGCCTGCTCACGGGCCGCCTGGATGGCCTGTTTCTGCACGAGCGGCACCCGCTCGAGCGGCATCTCGACGCCGAGATCGCCCCGGGCCACCATCAACCCGTCGAAGGCGGTGGTGATCTCCTCCAGGTTCGTCACCGCCTGGGGCTTCTCGATCTTGGCGAGCACGGGCAGCCGGACCCCCGCCTCGTCCATGATCTTGTGCACCGGGAGCAGGTCGGCCGCCGAGCGCACGAAGGACAGCGCGATCATGTCCGCCCGCAGGGTCAGCGCGAAGCGCAGGTCCTTCTCGTCCTTGTCCGAGAGCGCAGGCACACTCACCGCGATGCCGGGCAGGGACAACCCCTTGGAGTTGCTGACCGGCCCGCCCTCCAGGACCAGCAGATGGACGTCCTCGCCCTCGACGCCGACGACCTGCAGGCCGATCCGGCCGTCGTCGATGAGCACCGGGTCGCCCACCGACAGGTCGGCGGCCAGGCCCGCGTAGGTCGTGCTGACCCGGTCGTGGTCACCTGCGCAGGGAGCCGTCGTGATGGTGACCCGCTCTCCCGTCGCCCACACGACCGGCCCCGACGCGAAGGTGCCCAGGCGGATCTTCGGTCCCTGCAGGTCGACGAGGATCCCCACCCCACGCCCGGACTCGTCGGAGGCCCGGCGGACCCAGCGGTAGGCCTCGGCGTGCTGGGCGTGCTCGCCATGGCTGAAGTTCAGCCGCGCCACGTCCATGCCTGCGTCCACGAGGCTGCGGACCCCCTCATAGGAGTGGGTCGCCGGTCCCAGCGTGCAGACGATCTTCGCTCGGCGCTTCATGGGCGCCACAGTAGGACTGGGCCACAAGCGAACAGGAAGGCGGGCCTACCGGCTGGTCGGGGTGACGGGTGCGGGCAGCAGGGTGGAACCGCACAGGGATCGGTCGACAGCGGCGGCGGCCGAGCGGCCTTCGGCGATCGCCCACACGATCAGCGACTGGCCGCGGCCCATGTCGCCGGCCACGAACACCCCCGGGACACTGGTGGCCCAGTCGGCGTCCCGGGCCACGTTGCCGCGGCCGTCGAGCTCGACACCGAGCTGTTCCAGCAGGCCGGTCCGCAGCGGGCCGGTGAACCCCATCGCCAGCAGCACGAGCTGTGCCGGCAGCACCCGCGTGGTGCCCTCGACCGGCGTGAAGCGGCCGTCGACCAGTTCCACGTCGACCAGCTCGAGACCGCTCACTTGACCGCCGGTTCCGACGAAGCGCTGGGTGTTGACGCTGAACATCCGCTCGCCGCCCTCCTCGTGGGCGCTGCTGGTGCGGTAGATCAACGGCCAGGTCGGCCAGGGCGTCGCGTCCGGCCGCTCCTCGGGCGGGCGGGGCAGGATCTCCAGCTGGGTGATCGACCGGGCACCCTGCCGGATCGCCGTGCCGAGGCAGTCGGCCCCGGTGTCGCCGCCGCCGAGGATGACGACGTCCTTGCCCTCGGCGCTGATCGGCGACGCCGGCAGATCCCCTTCCTGCACCCGGTTGGACGGCTCCAGGTAGGTCATCGCCAGGTGGATGCCGTCCAGCTCGCGGCCGTCGACCGGCAGGTCCCGACCGACTGTCGAGCCGCCGGTGAGCAGCAGCGCGTCGTAGTCCGCGCGCAGCTGGGACGCCGGGACGTCCACGCCGACATCGACGCCGGTACGGAAGCAGGTGCCCTCGGCGCGCAGCTGCTCGAGCCGGCGGTCGAGGACCCGCTTCTCCATCTTGAACTCGGGGATGCCGTAGCGCAGCAACCCACCGAGCCGGTCGGCCCGCTCGAACACCGTGACGTCGTGGCCGGCGCGGGTGAGCTGTTGGGCGGCAGCAAGGCCAGCCGGTCCCGATCCGATGACGGCGACCTTGCGGCCGGTCAGCTCGCGCGGTCGCTGCGGCGTCACCCATCCCTGCTCGAAGGCGCGGTCGATGATCTCGACCTCGACCTGCTTGATGGCGACGGGCTTGTCGTTGATGCCGAGCACGCAGGCCGCCTCACACGGCGCCGGGCAGAGCCGGCCGGTGAACTCCGGGAAGTTGTTCGTCGCGTGCAGCCGTTCGATCGCCTCCGCCCAGTCGTCACGGAAGGTCAGGTCGTTCCACTCCGGGATGAGATTGCCGAGCGGGCAGCCGTTGTGGCAGAACGGGATGCCGCAGTCCATGCACCGTCCGGCCTGGTCGTGCAGGTCCTGCGCGGGGAAGTCCTCGTAGACCTCCTTCCAGTCGCGGATCCGCACATCGACGGGCCGCCGGGTCGGCAGCGCGCGGTCGTGCTTGAGGAAGCCGGTCGGGTCGCCCACGGTCTGCTGTGTCTCCCTAGGTCCGGCTGGCGGCCATGACGGCCTCGTCGACGTCGGCGCCGTCCTGCCGGGCCTGCTCCATGGCCGCCAGGACCTTCTTGTAGTCGCGTGGCATGACCTTGGAAAACCGGCCCCAGTCCGGCGCGTCGAGCAGCCCGGCGGCGACCGGCGACCCGGTCTCCTTCAGATGGTCGACCAGCATCTCGCGGAGCGTCTCGATGTCCCCTTCGGCGAGCTGTTCGAGCTCGACCATCTCCCCGTTGACCTTGGTGACGTCCAGGTCCAGCAGGTAGGCCACGCCGCCGCTCATCCCGGCGGCCACGTTGCGCCCGGTCGGGCCGAGGATCGCCACCCGACCGCCGGTCATGTATTCGCAGGCATGGTCGCCGACGCCTTCCACCACCGCCGTCGCACCCGAGTTGCGCACACAGAAACGCTCGCCGACGCGGCCGCGCACGAACAGCGAGCCGCCGGTCGCGCCGTACAGCAGGGTGTTGCCGGCGATGACGTTCTCCTCGGCGGCGAAGCGCGCCTTCTCGTCCGGACGGACCACGATCCGCCCGCCGGACAGGCCCTTGCCGACGTAGTCGTTGGCGTCGCCGTAGAGGCGCAGCACGATGCCCCGGGGCAGGAACGCACCGAAGGACTGCCCCGCCGAGCCGTACAGATCGATGTCGATGGTGGCCTCCGGCAGGCCCTTGCCGCCGTAGCGCCGGGTCACCTCAGCGCCCAGCATGGTCCCGACGGTCCGGTTGACGTTGCGGACGGGTCCGTCGATGTGCACCGGGCTCCCGTCCACCAACGCCTTCTCGGACAGCGCGATCAGGCGGTTGTCCAGGGCGTGCTGCAGCCCGTGGTCCTGCGGGACGGTCCGGGACAGGGCCGCCCCGGGCGCGATCTCCGGCTGGTGCAGGATCGGTGAGAGGTCCAGGCCGGCTGCTTTCCAGTGCTCGATCGCCTTTTCGCTGTCGAGCATCTCGACGTGGCCGACCGCGTCGAGCAGGCTGCGAAAGCCCAGCCGGGCGAGGATCTCGCGTACCTCCTGGGCGATGTACTCGAAGAAGGTCACGACGTAGTCGGCCTGCCCGGAGAACTTCTTGCGCAGCTCGGCCTTCTGCGTGGCGATCCCCACCGGGCAGGTGTCGAGGTGGCAGACCCGCATCATGATGCAGCCGCTGACCACGAGCGGGGCGGTCGCGAAGCCGTACTCCTCGGCCCCCAGCAGGGCTCCGATGACGACGTCCCGGCCGGTCTTGAGCTGGCCGTCGACCTGCACCACGATCCGGTCACGCAGGCCATTGAGCAGCAGGGTCTGCTGGGTCTCGGCCAAGCCCAGCTCCCACGGCGAGCCGGCGTGCTTGAGCGAGGTCAGCGGTGAGGCGCCGGTGCCTCCGTCATGACCGGAGATGAGGACCACGTCGGCGTGGGCCTTGGCCACCCCGGCCGCAACCGTCCCCACCCCCACCTCGGCCACCAGCTTGACGTGGATCCGCGCCCTGTCGTTGGCGTTCTTGAGGTCGTGGATCAGCTGGGCGAGGTCCTCGATCGAGTAGATGTCGTGGTGTGGCGGCGGCGAGATCAGGCCGACACCCGGGGTCGAGTAGCGCGTCCTTGCGATGTAGGGGTTCACCTTCGGGCCCGGCAGCTGCCCACCCTCGCCGGGCTTGGCGCCCTGCGCCATCTTGATCTGGATGTCGTCGGCGTTCACGAGGTACTCGCTGGTGACGCCGAACCGGCCGCTGGCCACCTGCTTGATGGCGCTACGCCGCTCGGGGTCGTAGAGGCGCTCGGGGTCCTCCCCGCCCTCCCCGGTGTTGCTGCGGGCGCCGAGCCGGTTCATCGCGATGGCCAAGGTCTGGTGGGCCTCGGGGCTGATCGAGCCCAGCGACATGGCGCCGGTGTTGAAGCGCTTCACGATCTCGCTCACCGGCTCGACCTCGTCGAGCGGCACCGGCGGGCGGACGCCCTCCTTCAGCCGGAACAGTCCGCGCAGCGTGCCGGCCTTGGCCGACAGGTCGTCGACCGTGGCGGTGTACTGCTGGAAGACGTCGTACTTCTGCGCCCGGGTCGAGTGCTGCAGGGCGAAGACCGTCTCCGGGTTGAACAGGTGCACCTCGCCCTCGCGGCGCCATTGGTACTCCCCGCCGATCTCGAGCGTGCGGTGGGCCCGCTCGGTCGCGTTCTCCGGGTAGGCGCGCCGGTGCCGGGAGGCGGTCTCCTCGGCGAGCACGTCGAGCCCGACCCCACCGAGGCGGCTGGTGGTGCCGGTGAAGTACTCGTCCACGAGCTCCTGGGAGAGGCCAAGCGCCTCGAAGACCTGCGCGCCGGTGTAGGAGGCGATCGTCGAGATGCCCATCTTGCTCATCACCTTGAGCACGCCCTTGCCGGCGGCCTTGATGTACTTCTCGACCGCTGCCTCCGGCTCGATCCCGACCAGCGTCCCGGCCCGGATCATGTCCTCGACCGTCTCGAAGGCGAGGTAGGGGTTGACCGCCGCGGCGCCGTAGCCGATGAGCAGGGCGATGTGGTGCACCTCGCGGGCATCGCCGGCCTCGACGATCAGCCCGACCCGGGTGCGCGTCTGCTCCCGGATCAGGTGGTGGTGCACGGCGCTGGTGAGCAGCAGCGACGGGATCGGGGCCATCCGCTCGGTGGAGTCCCGGTCGGACAGCACCAGGATGCGAGCTCCTGCCGCGATGGCGGTCGACACCTCGCGCCGCACCCGGTCCAGGGCGTCGCGCAGCGCCTCTCCCCCGCCGTTGACGGGATAGAGCCCGTGCACGGTGACGCACGAGAACCCGGGGAGGTCACCGTCCTCGTTCACGTGGACGATCTTGTTGAGGTCGTCGTTGGACAGGACCGGGAACGGCAGCACGATCTGGCGGCAGGACGCCGCTGTCGGCTCGAGCAGGTTCTGCTCCGGGCCGATGCCCCCGGAAAGGCTCGTCACGAGCTCCTCGCGGATCGCGTCGAGCGGCGGGTTGGTGACCTGGGCGAAAAGCTGGGTGAAGTAGTCGAACAGCAGCCGGGGGCGCTCGGACAGCACGGCCACGGGCGTGTCCGTGCCCATCGAGCCGATGGCCTCCACGCCCTTGCTCGCCATCGGGCTGAGCAGGATGCGCAGCTCCTCCTCGGTGTAGCCGAACACCTGCTGACGCCGCAGCACCGACTCGTGGGAGTAGACGACGTGCTGCCGGTCGGCGAGGTCCGCCAACTGCAGCTGACCGGCGTGCAGCCACTCGGCATACGGATGCTCGGCTGCCAGGTCCGCCTTGATCTCGTCGTCCTCGACGATGCGGCCCTGCGCCGTGTCGACCAGGAACATCCGGCCCGGCTGCAGCCGGCCCTTGCGCACGATCTGGTCTGGCGGGACGTCCAGGACGCCCACCTCGCTCGCGAAGATGACCCGCCCGTCGGCGGTCTGCCACCAGCGGCTCGGGCGCAGGCCGTTGCGATCGAGGACCGCACCGATCTGCGTACCGTCGGTGAAGGTCACGCAGGCCGGGCCGTCCCACGGCTCCATCAGCGAGGCGTGGAAGGCGTAGAACGCCCGCTTGTCGGGGTCCATGTCGACGGCGTTCTCCCACGCCTCGGGGACCATCATCAGCACGGCGTGCGGAAGTGAGCGGCCGCCCATGTGCAGCAGCTCGAGCACCTCGTCGAAGGTGGCGCTGTCGCTCGCCCCCGGTGTGCACACCGGGAACAGCCGCGACAGGTCGTCGGGCAGCTCCGCCGGCCCGCGCAGCAACGCCTCCCGGGCGCGCATCCAGTTGCGGTTGCCCCGCACCGTGTTGATCTCGCCGTTGTGCGCGATGTAGCGGTAGGGGTGGGCCAGCGGCCAGCTCGGGAAGGTGTTGGTGGAGAACCGGCTGTGCACCAGGGCCAGCGAGCTGGCGAACCGCTCGTCGGACAGGTCGAGGAAGAACGACTGCAGCTGGACCGTCGTGAGCATGCCCTTGTAGACCAGCGTCCGGCAGGACAGCGACGCGAAGTAGGTCCCGGTCTGGTGCTCGGCCCGCTTGCGGGTGACGTAGGCGCGACGCTCCAGGGCGTACGGAGCAAGGGTCGGGTCCTCGCCCACCAGCACCAGCTGGAGGAAGCGCGGCATCACCGACAGGGCGGTCCGGCCGACGCCGGCGCCCTCGGGGTCGACCGGCACCTCGCGCCAGGTCAGGGTGCGAAGCCCCTCCTCGGCGGCGAGCGCGTCGATGGCGCCCCTGGCTGCCGCCGCCTCCTGCTCGTCCTGCGGCAGGAAGGCGGTGCCGATCGCGTAGGAGCCGGGCGGGGGGAGCTCGACGCCCTGCTCGGCCAGCACGGCCCGCAGGAAGGCATCCGGCACCTGGGTGAGGATGCCCGCGCCGTCGCCGGTCTCCGGCTCGGCCCCGGACGCGCCGCGGTGGTCGAGGTTGCGCAGCGCGGTCAGGCCCTGCAGGACGGTGTCGTGCGTGACCCGGCCGGCGATGTCGGCGACGAAGGCCACCCCGCAGGCGTCGTGCTCGTGCGCGGGGTCGTACAGCCCCTGCCTGGCCGGCGGGGTCGCGACGTTCGACGTCATCGGGCGGGCCTTTCGCCGGGGGTGTCGTGAGCTCGTGCGCTGCGCCCCGGGACGTCCTTGGCCCTGCTGCAGATGTCAGACAGGTTACACGCGCCCGGCAATGTCTTCACCCGTCCTGCCTCTGCAGGCTCGTGCCCGAATGACCCTTTCGGGTCATGGTGCACTGCGCCGTCCGGGTGCACGATGAGAAGATGCTGTCCTTCCTTGCCCGTTTCGCCCCGCGACGGTCGGCCGGCAGCTGGCTCCCACGCGGCGGTGAGCTGCTCGACCGCGACTTTGCCTGGCGACACCGGGCCGTACGCGCCGTGCTCGCGGCCCACGTCCCGGTGCTCGCCGCGCTGATGCTGATCGGGGGACACGGCCTGCCGGCCGCAGCGGTAGTAGGGGCGGCGACCGGCGGGCTCCTGGTCCTGTCCAGCATCACCTCAGCCCGGCGGGCGTCGACGCTCGCCGCGAGCGTCGGGTTGCTTTTCGCCAGCGGGGTGCTCAACGCGCTCTACGGGGGCGCGGCGGAGGCGCACGTCTTTGTCGTCGTGGTGGTGCTCGCGCTGTACCAGGACTGGGCCGTGTTCGCCGTCGCCGTCGGTGCGGTGCTCGTCCATCACGGCCTGCTCGCGCCGGTCACCGGTTCTGCTGTGGACGGTCATCCGGAGCGGTTGTGGAGCATGGCGTTGCTGCACAGCGCCTTCGTGGCCGGTGAGTCGCTCGCCCTGGCGCTGTTTCCGCGGGCCAACCGCCTCACCCGGAGCACCGAGCAACAGGTCCGTACCGAGCTGCGGGCCGGTCGCAGCACCGTGCAGGCGCAGCAGGAGGCGACCGACCGGATGCGGGCCGACCTCATCGCCACCGTCTCGCACGAGTTCCGCACCCCGCTGACCGGCATCCGCGGCGCGGCGCTGACCCTGCTCAAGCGCGGGGACCGGCTGGGCAAGGACGATCGCGACCGGCTGCTGATGGCGGTGCTCCACCAGCAGGAGCGGCTGAGCCGGCTGCTCGAGAACATGCTCGTCGCCGCCCGGGCGACCGATGCCGACCTGTCGGCCTCGGCCGAGGTCGACGCGGTGGCCGCGGAGGTGGCCATGCTCGCGGCCGCCGGACGGGCCGGCTCTGCGGACCCGTCGGAGCCCGGCGTCTCGGTCGTCGTGACGCCCGGTACGACGGCCCGGATCGAGCGGCAGGCGCTGCACCAGGTGCTCGCCAACCTGGTCGACAACGCGCTCACCCACGGGGCGCCGGGATCGCTGCCCCTGATCGCGGGCGGTCAGGACGAGCAGGGCGTCTGGTTGACCGTCAGCAACGAGGGGCGGGCCGTCGACCTCACGTGCGCGGGAAGGCTGTTCGAGCCGTTCACGCAGGTGGACTCAGGTGCCACCCGCAGCCGGGAGGGCATCGGGGTGGGCCTCTACGTCGTCCGCCGGCTGGTCGAGGTGCACGGTGGCTCGGTCCAGGTGCACAGCGACAGCGGCTGGGTCACCGTCGAGGTGCGGCTGCAGGCCGCCGGCCAGGCCTGGCAGCCGCGGACGGCCAGCGTCGTGGGTTAGAGACTGGTCCCGACGATGCTGCCGACCCCGTAGGTGAGCAGCGCCGCCGCGCCGCCCACCACCAACTGCCGCGTGCCGCTGTAGACGGCGCTGCGGTCGGTGAAGCGGCTGACCAGCGCCCCGGCGCCGAACAGCGCCACCAGCGCCAGCAGGACCGGGATCAGCAGCGTGGTGCCGCCGATCAGGTAGGGCAGCAGCGGGACGAGCGCTCCGGCCGTGAACGCCACGAACGACGAGCCGGCCGCAACCCAGGCCGAGGGCAGGTCGTCCGGGTCGATGCCCAGCTCTTCGCGGGCGTGCACCCGCCAGGCCTGCTCGGGGTCGCGGGACAGCTGCCGGGCCACCTCGTCGGCGGTGGCCGCGTCGACTCCGCGGCTGCGGTAGATCGCCGCGAGCTCGGCCTCCTCGGCGTCGGGCACCCGCCGGATCTCGGCCTTCTCGATCTCGATCTCGGCCTGGGTCAGCTCGGCTTGGGAGGCGACCGAGACGTACTCCCCGGTGGCCATCGAGAACGCCCCGGCGGCCAGCCCGGC
>JBBSKF010000021.1:0-31092 GCA_038256525.1 Mycobacteriales bacterium
TCGGTGCGCGGCTGCACCCGACTTCTTTCCCCACCGCGAGAGCGGGCACAGCACTAGGAGATCCCCGTGGCAGGCGACACCGTCATCACCGTGGTCGGCAACCTCACCGCCGACCCGGAGCTGCGCTTCACCCCGAGCGGCGCGGCCGTCGCGAACTTCACTGTCGCGTCGACGCCCCGCACCTTCGACAAGAACACCAACGAGTGGAAGGACGGCGAGGCGCTGTTCCTACGCTGCTCCGTCTGGCGCCAGGCCGCCGAGAACGTCGCCGAGTCCTTGCACAAGGGCTACTCGGTGATCGTCCAGGGTCGCCTGAAGCAGCGATCGTACGAAACCAAGGAAGGCGAGAAGCGCACCGTGTACGAGCTTGACGTCGACGAGGTCGGACCGTCGCTGCGGTGGGCCACCGCCAAGGTGACCAAGGCCTCGCGCGGCTCCGGCGGTGGCGGCGGGGGCTACGGCGGCGGTTCCAGCTCCGCAAGCTCCAGTTCGTCTGGCGGTGCCGGGTCCGCCGGCGACGACCCTTGGGCGAGCCCACCGGCCGGCGGCGGTGCCGCGTCCGGCGGCTGGTCCGACGACCCCCCCTTCTGAGCCACCCCCACAGACGCAAGGAGACTGAAGACGATGGCCAAGCCGCCGCCCCGCAAGCTCAAGAAGAAGGTCTGCCAGTTCTGCAAGGACAAGGTGACCTACGTCGACTACAAGGACACCGGCACGCTGCGCAAGTACATCTCCGACCGCGGCAAGATCCGCGCCAGCCGGGTCAGCGGCAACTGCCGGCAGCACCAGCGCGACGTGGCCATGGCTGTGAAGAACAGCCGCGAGATGGCGCTGCTGCCCTACACCTCGCTGGCTCGCTGAGATGGCCGCCACGATGAAGCTCATCCTCACCCAGGACGTCACCGGGGTGGGCGCACCCGGCGACGTGGTCGAGGTGGCTCCCGGCTTCGGCCGCAACTACCTGGTTCCGCAGGGGCTGGCCATTCTCGCCACCCGCGGCGCCGAGAAGCAGATCGCCACGATCCGCCGGGCCCGCAACGTCCGGGAGGTGCGCGACCTCAGCTCTGCCCAGGCGATCCGGGACCAGCTGTCCGGACTGACGGTGCGGTTGCCCGCCCGCTCGGGGCAGGGCGGCCGGCTGTTCGGGTCGGTCACGGCCGCGGATGTGGTGGCCGCAGTGTCGGCGGCCGGCGGACCGGCGCTGGACCGGCGCTTCGTCACGCTCGGCAGCCCCATCAAGTCCCTCGGCGCACACACGGTGCAGGTCAAGGTGCATCCCGAGGTGGAGGCGAGCGTCTCCATCGAGGTCGTCGCAGACAGGTAGGCCCCGCCCGCAGCCGCTCCCGCCGCCCCCATGATCAACGCCGCACTCCGGACAGTTCGTGCCACAGCACACCGCTCCACGTCCGGCGTTGATCAACGTGGTAGGCCGGTCGTCGCGCGGGGTCAGGGGAAGCGGACGAGCAGCGGCTCGTTGCTGCCGAACGTGCCGTACACCCGCGTGACCGGGCCTCGCAACTGGCCCACTTCCCGCAGCAGCCGCTCGCAGTCGCCCTCGAAGGTCCGGTAGTCGCCGGCCAGCAGGACGAAGATCGGGCGATTCCCCGCCAGGGCGTCCACCTGGGCGGCGATCCGCGCCGGGTCGGCAGCGTCCTGGCGGGCGCGGTAGTCCACCCAGTCGATGCGCTGCGGTTCTTCGAGGGTGGGATAGACGACCTGCTGGTAGGCCGGGCCGAGCAGGCGCGCCATCGGCGGCCCGAGCTGGTCGGGGCAGGACACGAGCAGGTCGCCCGGCGCCGCGCTCGTACGAAAGGCTGCCGCCGCCGCCCCCGCGAAGGTGCGGCTGTTGTCCGCGGACGGCAGCCCGGTGCTGAGACTGATCAAGGTCGTGACGCCCAGCGCCACCAGGGGCAGGCGCGGCCCGGGCAGCGCCACCGCGCCGAGCCCGGCCACCACCGCGACCAGCGGGACCGCCACGGCCGTGTAGCGGCCGGTGTAGGCCCCACCCAGCACCGCGACACTCGTCCAGGCCAGCAGCAGCGTCAGCAGGGCTCCGCCACCCAGCGCCCGTGCCACCGGCCGGTGGACGGCGGCGAAGCCGGCGAGGGCGACCAGCGCGACGGCGAGGACCGTTCGCGACGTCCACGACCCGCCTCCCCAGAAGCCCGGGGTGCGCACCAGGTCCACGAGGTTGGTCGGGTCGGCCCACGGCGCGCCCGTGTGCATGGCCTGAAAGGCGAAGGTCGGCAGCCACGGGGCGAACGCGAGGACGCCGCCCGCACCGCCTACCGCCACCCGCACCGACGCAGGGTGGCGCCGCAGCAGGCCGGGAAGGTGCAGCGCCCCCACCGCCAGCAGCAGGAACAGCGACCAGTAGTGGGTGAGCAGGAGGGCGCAGACGCAGGCGGCCAGCGCGAGAACGGCCCGGCGCGAGGCGCTGCGGTGCACCGACAGCAGAGCGAGCGTGCCGGCCAGCACCAGGACCACCACCAGCATGTACATCCGTGCCTCGGAGCCGAAGCGCATGGTCCAGGGCAGGGCGGCCAGCACGATCACGGCGGCCCGTCCGCCGGCCACGCCGCCGAGCTGTCGACCCAGCCGGTGGGCGAGCAGCAGCGCGCCGACGGTCAGCACCACCGACAGCAGACGTACGACCTCGGTGCCCGTGCCGAGCACGCCCATCCAGGCTTGGAGCAGCAGGTAGTAGAGCGGCGGGGCACCGTCCTGGCGCAGCGCGTCGTAGACCTCCGGCAGCGACAGCCGCGCGATCTCGACGCTGAGCGTCTCGTCCAGCCACAGCGGGCCGGACAGGACCCCGGCGAGCAGACCGGCTGCCCCGCCGAGCAGGGCCAGCACGACCAGCGCGAGACCGGGCCACCCGCTCAGCCAACCGTCAGAGGTCCTTTCAGGCGCGGGGGGGGTGACGGGCGCCCGGGTGGCCAGCGTGGTCAGGCCGCGCTCTCCTCCCGGTCACGCACGCGCCGGGGAAGGATGGGCGCGTCGCGACCGGTCCGGCCCGCCGCGGTGGACGTGGTGGCGGTGGGCCTGCTGGCGTCCGTGGGGTAGACGGCGTCCGTCGAGCTGACCGTCTCGTGGTAGTCCTCCTCCACGTTGACGGTCCAGACGTCGTGCGATGCGCCGGTCACGATGTTGTCCACCGCGAGCATCGCGGTGAGCATCGAGTGGTCCTGGTTGTTGTAGCGGTGCATGCCGTTGCGACCGACCGGGTGGACGTTGGGCGCCGTCGCCGACAGCCAGGTGCGCAGGACATCGACCCGCTCGGCGTAGCCCTCGTCGTACACCGGGTAGGCCTTGGGCACCCGCACGACGTAGCCGGCCTGGATCTGACCGGCGTCCACCAGGCCGAGCTGGGCCAGCTCGGCCTTCCCCAGCTCGATCAGCGCCTCGTCCGTGGACTCCCACAGGTCATCGCCCTCGTTGACGAAGTATTCGAGGCCAAGACAGGTGAAGCCGTCCTTGACCAGCTGTGGCGACCAGGAGCCAAAGTTCTGCACCCGGCCGACCCGCGCGCCCGGCTCGTGAATGTAGATCCAGTTGTCGGGGAAGCCGGCGCTGGCCGGCACGACGAGAGCCACGGTGAGGAAGTCACGGAACGACAGTCCGGCGGCCGCCTCCAGGACGTGGGCCGGCGCCGGTGGGTCCATCGCGCGGACCAGCTCAGGCATCGGCATGGAGGAGATCACGGCGGCGGCGGCCAGCCGCTCACCACTGGCGAGCACCACGCTGTGCGCAGCGCCGTCGGCGTGCTCGACGGCGGCGACCGGCGACTGCAGCCGGACCTCGCCGCCCTCGGCGCGGACCAGGTCACGGGCGCGGTCCCACATCATCCCGGGACCAAGACGGGGATACTGGAACTGCTCGATCAGCGTGGTGATCTGCGTCCCGCCCCCCTTGCCGAGGCCGAGGGCGGAGGTGATCGCGTTGAGCAGCGACAGGTTCTTGATCCGCTGCGCCGCCCAGTCGGCCTGGATGTCGGTCGCCGGGACACCCCACACCTTCTCGGTGTAGGTCTTGAAGAAGATCCGGTAGAGCCGCCAGCCGAACCGCGCGGCCACCCAGCCCTCGAAGTTGCTCTGGTCCTTCGGCGGGCGCACCCGCACCAGCAGGTAGGACAGCACGCACCGGATCGCTTCGAAGACGCCGAGGCCGAACAGGGCGTTGAAGGGCTTGAGGGGGTAGTCGAACAACTTGCCGCGGTAGAGGATCCGGGACATGCGCGGCCGGGACAGGAAGTCCTCGTCCGGCAGGATCTCGTGCCAGAAGGCTTCGACCTCGGGCACCTTGGTGAAGAATCGGTGACCTCCCAGGTCGAAGCGCCAGCCATCACGCTCGACGGTGCGGCTGATGCCGCCGACACTGTCGCTCGCCTCGACGACCGTCACGTCGACGTCGGCCTGACGCAGACGCACCGCAGCGGTGAGGCCGGCGGGCCCCGCCCCGATCACGAGCACGGGGGGGCGTCCGGAGGTATCCACGCGTAGTTGCTCCTTGTCGTCGTCGTGCGGGGCGGCGGCTCACCCATGATCCCGTACGCATGCGTGATCAGCGGGACCGGGGGGTCCCTAGGAGTGTCAGGTGGGAACCAGGGTTGCGAAGTCACGGCCCTGCATCGACCACGTCTCAATTACGCCGAAACCGGCAGTGGCCGCCACGGCCGACAGGCCGTCGGTGCCCAGCAGGGCCCACGAGAACCATGCACTCCTTGTGCCGAGGCCCTCCAAGCGGACCCGTCCGACCGGCGCCTGCTCGCCCGGATGCAGTTCGCACAGGACCTTGCCGGTGGCCGCCAGCAGCTCGCGGCACCGGCGCAGCAGCCGCACCGGGTCCCCGCCGATGCCGATGTTGCCGTCGGCCAGCAGCACCGTGCGCCACTGCCCGGCCCGGGGGATCGGCCCGAAGATGTCGCCGAGCAGCAGCGGCGCGCCGGCACCCCGGACGAGCACCGGGATCTGCTCCACGAGCTCCAGCCCGAGCACGTCGCCGCCCCGGACGTGAAGTGCCGCGGTGAGGCGTCCCGGGCCGCAGCCGACGTCCAGCACCGGCCCGCTGGCGCGGATGAGCAACGTCTCGTCGACGGCGTTGGGGGGGCCGGCCCAGCGGGCGACCGGCAAGGGCAGCACGCGCCCGTCCGGCAACCGCAGCACCCGCGGCTTGAGGTCGTCGCCGCCGCTGGCCTCGGCCAGCCACCCCGTCAGCAGAGCCGCCGGGTCGACACCCGGCGCGGCAAGCGACCGGGTCGTCTCGGAAAGGGGCAGCATGCGGGCGGTCTCCTCTGGGTCGGGGCAGGCTGCCCAAGAAGAAGTTCGGGCCGCGGACGTGCGGGGTTCACCCTCGACGGGCCGAAGGGGGTATTCCACACCGAACCGTTACTCAAGCGTGCGCATCCGATGCGGCGTCCGGATAGGGCAGGCTTCGGCGGGTGCGCATCCCGGACCGCTTCGCCGTGGGGGGCGGCGTGGCCCTCGCGGTCGGTGTGGCCATGGCCTACCGGACCACTCAGGAGAACAGCATCCTGGGCAACGCCGACCGGCTGCTCACCGAGATCATGCTGTTCTGGCTCGCCTTCGCGGTCGCCCTGATCTGCCTGCGCCGGACGGGTCTGCGCGCCGCCCTGGTGCTGGTCGTGCTCGGCACGGTGGCGCTGCGACTCGCGGCCCTCACCGCGGTCGTCCCGCTGTCCGACGACCTCTACCGCTACGCCTGGGACGGCCAGGTGCAGGCCTCGGGCACCTCGCCCTACCGTTACGCCCCGACGGCGCCGGAGCTGGCCCAGCTGCGCACGGACTGGTTGTTCCCCGATGCCGAGGGGTGCCGGCAGGAGCTGAACCGCGGCCCGGGCTGCATCCGCATCAATCGGGAGAACGTACGCACCGTCTACCCGCCCATCGCGCAGGCGTGGTTCCTGCTGGGCCACTCGCTCGGAGCCTCCGAGCTGCGTGACCTGGGGTGGGAGCTGCTGGCCCTGTTCGCCGACCTCGCCACCGTGGTCCTGCTCTGGCGGCTGCTCGTTGCCCGCGGGCGGGACCCGCGTTGGGTCGCGGTCTATGCGTGGAGCCCGCTCGCGGTGCTCGAAGCGGTGCAGAACGGTCACGTCGACGGCTTCGCGACCTTCTTCGTGGTCCTGGCGGTCGCCCTGGCGGGTCGCCGTCCGGGCTGGTCGGGAGCGGCGCTGGGCGCCGCGACGATGATCAAACTCTATCCGGCGCTGCTGCTGCCGGTGCTGCTGTCCCGCCGCCCGCTGCGGGTGGGCACGGCCTTTCTGGCGGTCTGCATCGTCAGCTACCTGCCGCATGTGCTGGTGCTCGGCGGGGACGTGCTCGGCTTCCTGCCCGACTACCTCGAGGAGGAGGACTACAGCTCGGGCGACCGCTATCTGCTGCTGCGACCGCTCGGGCTGGTCGGGACGCCGGCGACCCTGGTCGCGGGTGGGCTGGGGCTTGCCGTGCTCGCGGTCGTCCTGCGTCGCCTCGCCACCGCTGCGCCGGAGGACAGCGCGCTGCTGCTGCTCGGAGCGGCGCTGCTGATCGCGACGCCCGTACAGCCGTGGTACGGCCTGCCGCTGGCCGCGCTGGCTGCGCTCGCGCTGCGCCCGGCTTGGCTCGCGGTCCCGGCGGCGGCCTACCCGGCCTTCTTCGCAGTGGTGCCCGACGGCCCCTCGCCGGAGGCGCAGCAGATCGGCAGCGCCGCCTTCGCGGCAGCGCTCGTGTTCGTGGTCGTCGCCTCTCGGGTCGGGAACAGGCCGAAGGCCCGGGCAGCAGTGCTACCCGGGCCTTCGGTCGTACGGGATGGATCTACTTCGGGAGCTCCAGGGTGATCTCGGCGATGCCGACCAGGAAGAACTCCTTCAGCGCGGTGCTGCCGAAGACCATGTTCAGGGCGTCCGCAGCGGTCTTGGTGAGGCTGACGGTGGTGCCCTCGAGGACGGCGGTGCCTGCACTGGCGTTGACCGCGAGCGGGTTGACGGTGCTGCCGTCCAGGAAGAACAGCGGCGCGCTCTCGGCGAAGACCTTCTTGTCGACGGTGACCTTGCCGGTCAGCATGCTCTTGGCCGGGTCGACGACGAAGTCGGTGAGCTCGACGACCTTGCCGCCGCCGGTGAGCGACAGCCCGGAGCCGTCGTGGTTGATCAGGCCCTGCACGAACGGGTCGACGCCGGAGTCGGGCGCGAAGTAGGTCACGTTGCCGCCGGTGATCGGGAAGGCGATCTTCGCGCCGGTGAGCGTGGCGCCACCGATGACGCCGGGCTTGAGCTTGAGCGAGGTCAGACCGGCGAGGAAGCTCGGGTCGAGCGTCACGGCGGTCTGCTTGCCGGTCAGGCTGTCGATCGCGGCGGCGGGGCTGGGCTCGGCGGAGGGGGCCGCGCCGGTGCCGCTGCCAGTGCCCTCGTCCTCGACGGTGTCGGTGCCACAGGCGGAGAGGGTGATCGCGAGGCCGGCGGCCAGGGCGAGCACGGAGGACTTCTTCATTCGGGAAAGCATGAGGACTCCTTTCAGGATGCGGGGAGGTCCCGCACGCTTTTGGTCGTGACTTGCCAGATTCTTCGCGCCAGGAGCGCCGGCGGTTCGCCTCCGGACGGTGACGACGGCCACAGCCGTCGTACTGTGATCGCGCCGTGACGGGCCTGTGACCTCGGCTGATCTCATCAGGCATGTCACCCCGCAGGCGCCGAACCTCTGACAGGCTCGGCACGAACCCTTGATGGCGCAGCCGCGTCCACCTCTGCGCCTGGAAGGCCGGTCATGCTGCTTCCCACCGACCCGCGCAGCTGGCGTAGCCCGCTGCGCGGCCCGTGGCTGACGTCGGTCTTTGCCGTCGTCCTGCTGGTGGGCCTGCCGCTGATGATCGTGACCGGGCTGCTGTCCTACGCGGCGTACGACCCCTCCCTCGGGGGCAGCAACGACCAGACACCGGAAGCGGGGCTGCTCGCGTCCTACATCTGGTTCGACTGGTTCACCTCGCCGAGCTGGCTCTACCGGCTCAACCAGGGAACGCACGTCCTGCTGGGCCTCGCACTCATCCCGCTCGTGCTCGCCAAGCTGTGGTCGGTGGCGCCCAAGCTGTTCGAGTGGCCGCCGGTGGCGTCGGTGGCGCAGGCGCTGGAGCGGCTGAGCATCCTGCTGCTCGTCGGCAGCATCCTGTTCCTGCTGCTGACCGGCGTGATGAACATCCAGTACGACTACGCCTTCGGCTTCTCCTTCTACACCGGCCACTTCTACGCCGCGTGGGTGTTCATCGCGGCCTTCGCGACCCACGTCGCACTGAAGCTGCCGACGATGATCCGGGCCCTGCGCAGCCGGTCGTTCACGGGCGAGCTGCGCATCTCGACCGCCGACACGGTCGCCGAGCCGATGGACCCCGATCACCTCGTCTCACCCGACCCGGCGGAGGCCACCGTCTCCCGTCGGGGGGCGCTTGCCCTGGTCGGCGGCTCGTCGCTCACGCTGCTCGCCCTGTCGATCGGTCAGAGCGTCGACCCGCTGCGCCCCACCGCGCTGCTGTCCCCACGAGGGCGGTCCTACGGCGATGGCCCGAACGACTTCCAGGTCAACACGACCTTCGCCGAGATCGGTGTCGACCCGACCCAGACCGGGTCGTCCTGGCGACTGCGGTTGGAGGGGCCGGACGGGCAGAGCCGGGTGCTGCGGCGCGAGGATCTGCTCACGATGGCGATGGTCACCGAACAGCTCCCGATCGCCTGCGTGGAGGGCTGGTCGACCTCCCAGCTGTGGACCGGCGTGCAGCTGCGTGAACTGGCGGCCCTGGTCGGTGGGCGCGACGCCGAGTCGGTCTTCGTCGAGTCGATGCAGCGGGGCGGCGCCTTCTCGACGATGTCCCTCACCGGCAAGCAGATCCGGGCCGACAAGACACTGCTGGCGTTGAAGGTCAACGGCGTCGACCTGTCCCTGGATCACGGCTTCCCGGCCCGGATGATCATCCCGGCGGCGCCCGGGGTCCGCAACACCAAGTGGGTCGAGAGATTGACGTTCGGGCGGCCGGCATGAAACGGCTGTACGGCGCGTCGCCGTGGCATCTGCTCTCGGTGCTGGCGGCCCTGCTGTTCACGGCCTACGTCGTCAGCCGGCTGGCCGACAACCCGTCACTGTTGCGCATCGCGGTCTGGTTCGTCGGCGCGGCCATCGTGTGGGACCTGGTCGCCGGACCGTTGATCGCGCTCGCCGACCGGCTCCTGCTCCCGCTGCGCTCCCGTCCACGTCGGGTCGGCCTGCTGAACCACGTCCGGGTGCCCGCGCTGCTGTCGCTGCTGCTGCTTTTCGTGTGGTCACCGGTGATCCTCCAGCGCTCCGAGCAGACCTTCCAGCGCAAGGCCGGGCTGACCCAGGACCCCTACCTCGAGCGCTGGCTGATCATCACCGCCGTGCTCGTCCTGCTGTCGGCAGGGGTGTACGCCGTCCGGTTCGCGCGGGCAGGTCGCGCGGCCTGACCGACCTTGATCATCAGGACATCGCCGTCGGACGCGCTGGGCGTGTCGGACGTCAACCTCCTGATGACCATCGTCCCAGCGCAACTTTCTTCCTCCACAGGCGGTGGAAATCGTTGTGCGCGGGTCGTCGGGGGCAGGTCGGCGCGACGCGATGCTGCGTCCACACGCTGCCGGCCCGCTGTCCACAGCGACAGGCCGCGGTTTCCACACCCTGTGCACAGCCGTGTGCACAGGGCTTTTCGGCGACACGCCGAGGTCGGCCCCGAATGTCGTAGCTCGCTTGTAGACCTGTCACAAGACGGGTGACCGCCGGACGCCAGAGCCGGGACGGTGGCGCGCGGAACGAGGAGGCGGCGCATGTCCGAGCGGGTCGTGGAGCTGCCGTCGCAGAGCAGCCGCATCCCGTCGTCGCCGGAGTTCGAGCGCACCCCCCCGCAAGACATTCTCGCCGAGCAGTCCGTGCTCGGCGGCATGCTGCTGAGCAAGGACGCCATCGCCGACGTGGTCGAGGTGGTCCGGGCCACCGACTTCTACCGGCCGGCTCATCAGACGATCTTCGACGTGGTGGTGGACCTCTACAGCAAGGGCGAACCGGCCGACCCGATCACCGTGTCCGGGGAGCTCGCCCGGCTGGGCGAGATCGGGCGGATCGGCGGCGCTCCTTACCTCCACACGCTGCTCGCGAGCGTCCCGACCGCCGCCAACGCCGGCTTCTACGCGCGCATCGTGGCCGAGCAGGCCATCCTGCGGCGCCTGGTCGAGGCTGGCACCCGCATCGTGCAGCTCGGCTACGGCGCGGCCGGCGCCGGCGGCGTCGACGATGTCGTCGACCGCGCCCAGCAGTCGATCTACGACGTGACCGAGCGGCGCACCAGCGAGGACTACACGCTGCTCGAAGAGCTCATGCAGCCGACGATGGACGAGCTGGAGGCGATCGGCAGCCGCGGCGGCACGATGACGGGCGTGCCGACCGGTTTCGCCGATCTCGACGGCCTGACCAACGGCCTGCACCCCGGTCAGCTCGTCGTCATCGCCGGCAGGCCTGGGCTCGGCAAGGCGCTCGCGCTCGACACTCCGCTGCCCACACCGACCGGCTGGACCACGATGGCCGAGGTCGCCGTCGGTGACCTGCTCCTGGCCGCCGACGGACGCCCGACCGCTGTCGTGGACGCGACCGAGATTCTCCTCGGCCGGCCGTGCTTCGACGTTGCCTTCTCCGACGGCACGCGGGTGGTCGCGGACGCCGAGCATCAATGGCTGACCTCCACCCGCGCCTCGCGCCGCGGCAGACGCGGCACGGCTGAGGTCCGGACCACTGCCGAGTTGGCCTCGACGGTCCGCTGCCAGACCGCCGACGGTCGGCCCAATCATGGCGTGGCCACCACCTCGCCGCTGCAGCTGCCCGCTGCGGATCTGCCCGTGCCGCCCTACGCGTTGGGCGCCTGGCTCGGTGACGGACACAGCGCCGGTGCCTGCCTCACGACGGCCGACCCGGAGATCATTGTCCACCTGGAGGCCGAAGGGCTGACGGTCACGAGGCAGTCCGGCCAGCTGCTGTACGGTCTCGGGTTGCCCTTGGAGCCAGCCGTCGCCCCGACCGCCGACGACGGGACGCTGCAGGCCAGGTTGCGCACGCTGGGGATGCTTGGCAACAGGCACGTCCCGGTGATCTATCTGCGCGCCGCCGAGGCCCAGCGCCGGGCACTGCTGGCTGGGCTGATGGACACCGACGGCACGGTGACAGCGACCGGCAACGTGCAGCTTGCGGTCACCTCGGAGCGACTCGCCCTCGATGTGCACGAGTTGGTCTCGAGTCTTGGCTACCGCTGCACGGTGACGACCAAGCCGGTGCAGGGCCGGAAGCAGAGCTCCTCGATCTGCTTCACCCTGACCTGGACGACCGACGACAGGATCTTTCGGCTCGAACGAAAGCACCTGACGCACAAGGATCGCTGTCGGACCACGAAGGCGCGGACCGGCGTGCGGTGGATCACCGCGGTCACCCCCGTCGACAGCGTCCCGGTACGCTGCGTCGAAGTCGACAACCCCCATCACCTCTACCTCGCGACCCGGTCGATGATCCCTACGCACAACTCCACGCTGGGGCTCGACATCGCACGCAGCGCGTCGGTGAAGCACGGCCTCGCCAGCGCCATCTTCTCGCTGGAGATGAGCAAGACCGAGATCACGATGCGGCTGCTGTCCGCCGAGGCGCGGGTTCCGCTGCACCACATGCGCTCGGGCACGATGACCGACGACGACTGGGGCCGGCTCGCCCGACGGATGGGGCAGATCGCCGAGGCGCCGATGTACATCGACGACTCGCCCAACCTCACGATGATGGAGATCCGGGCCAAGGCGCGGCGGTTGCGGCAGCGCCACGACCTCAAGCTCGTGGTGATCGACTACCTGCAGCTGATGTCCGCCACCCGCCGGGTCGAGAACCGCCAGCAGGAGGTCTCGGAGCTGTCCCGGTCGCTCAAGCTGCTCGCCAAGGAGCTCGACATCCCGGTGATCGCGATGAGCCAGCTCAACCGCGGCGCCGAGGCGCGCACCGACAAGAAGCCGCAGCTGTCCGACCTGCGCGAATCGGGCTCGATCGAGCAGGACGCCGACGTGGTCGTCCTGCTGCACCGTGAGGATGCCTACGAGAAGGAGAGCCCGCGCGCCGGGGAGGCCGACTTCATCGTGGCCAAGCACCGCAACGGCCCGACCGCCACGATCACCGTGGCCTTCCAGGGCCACTACAGCCGATTCGTCGACATGAACCCTGCCTGACGTGGGACGTTCTCGCCGCCTGCGTCCGGGGCGGCCCGGAAGGCAAACTTCATCGGTCTGATGGGTGGCCGCCTGGTGTTGCCACACAGCGCAACGCTTGTCAGAAGTCGGCCTGTGCAGCAACACCCGCCGAGACGATGTGCCCAGCCCCCACGAGTTGTCCACCACAACCACGGCGGGGCCGGTGGTCGGTCGCAACAGGGCCCGGTGTCGGAGCTTTACCGTCGATTTGACGAGATCTAGCACCAGGCCGACTCCCCTGCCGGCTGATGGTCAGTCCGCCGCGCGCATCTGCGGGAGGTCCCAGCCGGCGCCGTCGGCGGCTTCGACGAGAACCTCTGCCCACACGACCTTTCCGCCACCGCTGGACCGGCTCCCCCACCGGTGCGCGACGGCGTCGACGAGCAGCATGCCCCGGCCGTGCTCGTCGTCGAGGTCGCTGACCTGCAGTCGCGGGCGATAGCGTCCGTGGTCGAACACCTCCACGTAGACCTTGCCGGGTGCGCTGCGCAGCCGCAGCCGCACGGGCGGCAGGGCATGGGTCAGGGCGTTGGTGACCAGCTCGCTCGTGATGAGCGTGACGGTCTCGGCGTGTGGCGCTTCGCCGTGCCAGGCGGAGACGGCCGCCCGGGCCCAGTGCCGGGCGGTCCCGACCATCTCCGCGCCTCCCGTCAGCTGCAGCTCCAGCACCCTCGCGGTGGCGTCCTCCGCGACCGCGCCCGGCCGGTCGGCCACCCGGACCAGCAGCACCGCGACGTCGTCCTCCTGACCGCCGGCGATCTCCTCGACGAGGCGGGCGCCGATCTCGGCCAGCTCTGACCACGCCCCGGCCAGCAGCTGCTCGACCTGCGCCAGGCCGACATCGAGGTCCCGCTGGCGGTCCTCGATCAGCCCGTCGGTGAACAGGCACAGGACGTCGCCGGGCAGCAGCGGGTTCCGGTGCTCGCTGTAGACCGGATGACCGGCCCCGAGGGGGGCGCCCGGCTCACCGCGCAGCCGGCTCGTCCCCGAGCCGCGGCGGACCACAGGCGGCGGGTGGCCGGCACTGCACCAGCTCAGCATCCCGGCCGCCGGGTCGTACACGCCGTAGAAGCACGTGACGATCTGCCCGTCGGCGAGCTCGCTGACCAGCTCGTCGAGCAGCCCGAGGATCTGCTGCGGCGGCAGGTCGAGCCGGGCGAGGGTACGGGCGGCGGTGCGCAGCTGACCCATGACCGCCGCCGCGCGCATGCCCCGACCCATGACGTCGCCGATCACGAGCGCGGTACGACCGGCACCGAGATCCACTGCGTCATACCAGTCGCCGCCGATGTGGGCGCTCTCCCCGGCCGGCCGGTAGTAGCCATGCAGCTCCAGCTCGGGCAGGACGGGCAGCGTGGACAGCATGCTTCGTTGCAGCACCTCGGCGGTCTCGCGCTCCTGTTGGTGGCGCCGGGTGATCAGCAGCGCACTGGCCGCACGGGAGGCGAGCTGGCGGGCGAAGTCCTGCTCCTCGGCGTCGAAGGGCCGGTCGTCCCTGCGCCGTAGCAGCGTGATCGAGCCGAGCATCTGGTCGTGCACGCGCAGCGGCACGCTGTACGCCGGGCCTCCCCCCGCCCGTACCGTGACCGCGGTGATGGGGTCGTCCGGTCCGTGCTCGGTGAGCATGTCGGTCAGGTCCTCCACCGACTGCGGGATGCCGGTGCGAAAGGCCCGCGCCGACGGGCTCACCCCGTCCGGGTCGAGCGGTGGCCAGCGCATGGTGTCCGGTCCGTCCGGCCCGGCCACGACCGCGGACAGCAGCTCGCGGCCGCTCGCCGACGGCACCCACGCCGAGCACCAGGTCGCGAGGTCCGGGACGGCGAGGCCGGCCATGCGGGCCAGCACCTGTGCCGGGTCCTCGGCCGACAGCAGCAGGTCGGAGGCCTCGGCCAGCCGACGCAGCTGGTCGCGCGCCCGGCGGTCCCTACCGGCCGCTGCCGTCAGCGCCACCTGCGCGCTCGCGGCGCCGGCGAGCACCTTCAGCACCTCCATGTCGTCGGCGGTCCAGGTGCGCGGGACGAGATCGACGACGCAGAAGCTGCCGAGGACGTGGCCGCTCGGCCCGATCAACGGGAAGCCGGCCCAGGCGCGGATCCCCATGGAGGACACCGAGAGGTTGTCCCGGGTGCGCGGGTCGAGGTGCGTGTCGTTGACGAGCAGCGGTGCCGCGTCGGCCACGACGTACTGGCAGAAGCTCTCCTCCAATGAGTTCTGTCGGCCCTGCCCGGGGTCGACGCCGATGCAGGACTTCCAGTACGACCGTCGCTCGTCGACCAGGGTCACGAACGCCAGTGGAGTGTGCAGCAGCAGCGCCGCCAGCGAGGCGAACTGGTCGAAGGCCTGCTCGGGCGGGCTGTCGAGCAGGCCGGTGTCGCGTACTGCCTGCAGCCGACCCGGATCCAGAATCGCCGGGGGGATCACTGGACCATCATGCCGTCAGGACACACGCAGTGTCGTCAGAACGAGCCCGGACTGCTCCAGGACAACCGCCGCGTCACCGGTGCGGCCGGCAAGGAACTCCAGCTGCGTCGGCTGGTCCACTGACAGCTGGGCCCGGAGGTCGTAGTCGCGTACGAGCAGCACATCGGCGACATCGGACAGGACGGTCACGCGTACGGGGGTGTTGATCCCGATCTCCACGACGCCCTCCACGCCCGTGACCCGACCGGCGGTGACCACGAGGTTGACGAGCCGGGGGACGCCGTCCTGTGACACGCCGTCTGCCACCGAGGGAAGGCTGGGGGACGCGCGGGGTGGGCGCAGACCCGAGGGTTGCGGGTCGACGCCTCCGCAGGCGCTGAGCAGCACGAGCACGCTGAGCAGGCGGAGCAGCAGCGGCATGCCCCATGATCCCCCGCCGTGGGGACGGGCGCTGCGTTTTCCGCGCACGCCCGGTCGCGATCTGCGACGATGGCTGATGGCGAGCCCCGACCAGTCCGGACTGCCGAGCGAGCCGGGCGCGGAGTTGGTGCAGTTGCTGACCCCCGAGGGCGAGCGGGTCTCCCACCCCGACTACGACGTCGACTTCACCGACGAGCAGTACCGCGCCCTCTACCGCGACCTGGTCCTCGTCCGCCGGATCGACGTCGAGGCCACCGCGCTTCAGCGCCAGGGCGAGCTGGGCATCTGGGCAGCTCTGCTCGGGCAGGAGGCCGCGCAGGTCGGCAGCGGACGCGCCCTACGTACGCAGGACTTCGCCTTCCCGACCTACCGCGAGCATGGCGTCGCCTGGTGCCGGGGGGTGGACCCGTTGACGCTGCTCGGCCTGTTCCGCGGGGTGAGCAATGGCGGCTGGGACCCGCAGGAGAAGCGGTTCAACCTCTACACGATCGTCATCGGCAGCCAGACGCTGCACGCCACCGGATACGCCATGGGCATCGTCAAGGACGGCGCGGTCGGCGGGCCCGAGGGGGAGGCGGTCATCGCCTACTTCGGCGACGGGGCGAGCAGTCAGGGGGACGTCAACGAGGCGTTCGTGTGGGCGAGCGTCTACAACTCACCGGTCGTGTTCTTCTGTCAGAACAACCAGTGGGGGATCTCCACCCCGACTGCGGCGCAGACCCGCATCCCGCTCTACCAGCGGGCCCGCGGCTTCGGCTTCCCCGGCCTGCGCGTCGACGGCAACGACGTGCTCGCGTCCTACGCGGTGACCCGCCGTGCCCTCGAACAGGCGCGGCACGGCAACGGGCCCACCCTGATCGAGGCGTTCACCTACCGGATGGGGGCGCACACCACCTCCGACGACCCGACCCGCTACCGGCTCGCCAGCGAGCTCGAGGCGTGGAAGCTCAAGGACCCGCTCGAGCGGATGAAGTCGTTCCTCTACAAGCAGCAGCTCGTCGATGCCGACTTCTTCGCCGAGCTCGACGCCGAGTCCGATGCGCTCGCGGCCCGGATCCGCAGGGGCTGTCTCGAGATGCCGGACCCCGACCCGCTGTCGATCTTCGACGACGTCTACGCCGAGACGACCCCCCTGCTGCGCGAGCAGCGCGAGGCCCACGCCCGCTACCTCGCGGGCTTCGCGGCTGCCCGGACGGAGCGGTGATGGCGCTGCTGACGATGGCCAAGGCGCTCAACGAGGGGCTGCGGTCCGCGATGGAGGCTGATCCTTCGGTCCTGCTCATGGGTGAGGACATCGGCAAGCTCGGCGGGGTGTTCCGGGTCACCGATGGGCTGCAGAAGGACTTCGGCGAGACCCGGGTGTTCGACACCCCACTGGCCGAGTCCGGCATCGTCGGCACGGCGATCGGGTTGGCGCTGCGTGGTTACCGGCCGGTGTGTGAGATCCAGTTCGACGGGTTCATCTACCCCGCGTACGACCAGATCGTCAGTCAGCTCGCGAAGTTCCACGCGCGCAGCAAGGGCAGTGTGCGGATGCCGGTGACGATCCGGGTGCCCTTCGGCGGCGGCATCGGTGCGGTCGAGCACCACAGCGAGAGCCCGGAGGCTTATTTCGCGCACACCGCCGGCCTGAAGGTGGTCACCTGCTCCAACCCGGCGGACGCACACGTCATGATCCAGCAGGCGATCGCCGCGGACGACCCGGTGCTGTTCTTCGAGCCCAAGCGGCGCTACTGGGAGAAGGCCGAGGTGGCGCTCGAGCTGGACCCTGGCGAGGCGGATTCCCTCTGGCAGGCGCGGGTGGTGCGGCCGGGCACCGACGTGACACTGATCGCGTACGGCCCGATGGTCCGCACCTGCCTGGACGCCGCCGACGCCGCCGAGCAGGACGGTCGTTCGCTCGAGGTCGTGGACCTGCGCTCGCTGTCACCGCTGGACGTCCCGACCGTGGTCGAGTCGGTGCGGCGCACCGGACGGGCCGTCGTCGTGCACGAGGCGCCGTCGTACGTCGGTCTGGGCGCGGAGATCGCCGCCCGGTTGAGCGAGGATCTGTACTACGAGATGGAGGCGCCGGTGCTGCGGGTGACCGGCTTCGACACGCCCTATCCGCCGTCGCGGGTCGAGGAGGACTTCCTGCCCGACCTCGACCGGGTGCTGTTCGCCGTCGACCGCTCGTTGAGCTACTGAAAGGGTGGTCGCATGAGCAGGTTCGAGGACTTCCGCCTGCCAGACCTCGGGGAGGGCCTGACCGAGGGCGAGATCCTGCGGTGGTACGTGCAGGTCGGCGAACAGGTGCGGCTCAACCAGGTGATCGTCGAGGTGGAGACGGCCAAAGCCGCGGTGGAGGTGCCCTCGCCCTATGCCGGCGTCGTGCACCGCATCCACCACGAGGCCGGTGAGACGGTCGACGTCGGGGCGCCGATCCTCACCGTCGACACCGACCCGGCGGCTGGGCCGCTCGACCAGGCGGTGACCGTCGAGCTGTCCGACGATCTGGTTCCGCCGGTGCCTCTGGAGGCGCCGACGCAGGGGAGCGGACCGGAGGGCGCGCTCACCGGGGAGGTGGGGCCGGGTGGCCGGACGGCCACCCTCGTCGGCTACGGCCCGAAGACGGCGGTGGCCGTACGCCGTCCGCGGCTGGCCCCGAGCGCAGTGACCCCGGGCGCGCCGCCGCCCACCCCCGCCCCCTCGCCTCCGGCCACGCCGCCGGCCCGGGTGTCCGCAGCGCAGGTCGGCGCGACCGCGGCGAGCCGCTTCGGGGGGGTGACCGTGCTGGCCAAGCCGCCGGTGCGCAAGCTGGCCAAGGAGCTCGGCGTCGAGCTGTCGGTGCTCGCCGGCACCGGTGCGGGCGGAACCATCAGCCGCGCCGACGTCGAGGCGGCAGCGGCGGACGGCGCTTCCCAGACCGACGAGGCCTCGCCCGACCCGACGGGCCGCGAGACCCGCATCCCCGTCCGGGGGGTGCGCAAGCACACCGCCGCGGCCATGGTGGCGAGCGCCTTCTCCGCGCCGCACGTCACCGAGTTCGTCACGGTCGACGTGACGCCGACGATGGAGCTGCGTCGGCGGGTGCAGGCCATGCCGGAGTTCGCCGATGTCAAGGTGTCCCCCCTGCTGTTCGTCGCGAAAGCCCTGCTGCTGGCCGTGTCCCGGCACCCGCAGATCAACAGCAGCTGGGACGAGCCCGCGCAGGAGATCGTCGTCAAGAACTACGTGCATCTGGGCATCGCGGCTGCGACGCCCCGCGGCCTGCTCGTGCCCAACATCAAGGACGCCGACCAGCTTCCGCTGCCCGACCTGGCGCGGGCGCTGCAGTCGCTGACCGAGACGGCACGCGAGGGCCGGACGACGCCCGCCGACATGGCCGGAGGGACGATCACCATCACCAACGTCGGCGTCTTCGGCGTGGACAGCGGCACACCGATCCTGAACCCCGGGGAGGCGGCCATCCTGTGCTTCGGCGCGGTGCGCCCGATGCCATGGGTGGTGGACGGTCAGGTCGTGGTCCGGCAGGTGACCCAGCTGTCCCTCAGCTTCGACCACCGCCTCGTCGACGGCCAGCTCGGCTCGATGTTCCTCGCCGACCTCGCCCGCGTGCTCGCCGACCCGGGGACCGCCCTCGCCTGGAGCTGAGCCCGTCACCCGGTGATCCACGGGGAGTTTGAGGTGTTCTTGGTCGGCTGTGCGTCGTCAAAGTCTCCGTGGATCAAGGTGGTGGCTTCTGGGGAGAGGTAGATCACCCTTGTGTCAGGAGTCAAATACGTTGACGCTGCTGTTACACCTGATGTGACCAGCAACGCTCGACCCTAAGGAACCGAGATGAGCATCTTCCGTACCATCCGCAACCGCCCGTCCAAGTCCGCCCGGCGAGGCTCCCGTGACCTGTCCCGGGCACTGCGCCTTGCCCCCACCCGGGCCAGCCGCGAGGAGCTCCTGCTCCTGCTCAACCGCTGACCCGCACGCCCAGCGCATGCGAAAGGCCCGCACCCAGTTCTGGGTGCGGGCCTTTCGCGTGCGAGCCGGTGGGCGACTAGTAGACGTCGCGCTCGCGAGTCACGACACGGTCCTCGGCGACGACACCGCGGTCGCGGCGACCGAAGACCAGCGTGGTCATGAGCAGACCGACGGCCCCGGCAACCATGAGGATGACGCCGATGACCTTGATGTCGAGACCGTTGAGGTCGTACTCGACCGCGAACGCGAGAATCGCGCCGAGAGCAAGCAGGAAGACGCTGACGCCGATACCCATGAGGAGTTCCCCTCCGAAAGGTGCGGTGCGGGTGCGCCGCGACGGAGACAACTTACCCGCGTGAGAACGACTCGACACCCCGGTGACACAGCGTGTTCCCGTCAGAAGGCGGCCTCGTCCAGCTCCATAAGGGACAAGTCGGTCGACTCGGTGACGATCCGCTTTGCGGCGAGCTCGGGCAGCACCGAGGTCACGAACCAGCGGGCGCTGGCGAGCTTGCCGGCGTAGAACGCCTTGTCCCGTGGCGAGGCCGCCGGGGCCCTCTCGAGGGCGATGACGGCCTGGCGCAGCAGCAGCCACCCGATCACCAGGTCGCCCACCGCCATGAGCAGCCGGGTGGTGTTCAGGCCGACCTTGTAGATGTTGGTCACGTCCTCGGCGGCCGACATCAGGTCGGCGACCAGGTGGCCGTTGATGGCCTGGACGTCCTCGGCCGCCTGCGCCAGCAGTTCGCGCTCACGAACGAGCTCACCGCCCGGATCGGCCTTGGCGAACTCCTGCACGTCGCTGAGCAGCTTGGTGAGCGCCGCCCCCTTGTCCCGGACGATCTTGCGGAAGAAGAAGTCGAGCCCCTGGATCGAGGTCGTTCCCTCGTACAGCGTGTCGATCTTGGCGTCTCGGATGTACTGCTCGATCGGGTAGTCCTGGGTGAATCCGGAGCCACCGAAGACCTGCAGCGAGGTCGCGAGCAGCTCGTAGGACTTCTCCGAGCCGTAGCCCTTCACGATAGGCAGGAGCAGGTCGTTGAGGCGGACCGCCAGGTCGTCGACCTCGCCGGCGTGGGTGGAGAGCTCGATCTGGTCCTGCACCGAAGCGGTGTAGAGGACCAGCGCCCGCATCCCCTCGGCCCAGGCCTTCTGCCGCATGAGCATGAGCCGGACATCCGGGTGATGGCTGATCGTCACCCGTGGGGCCGTCTTGTCGGTCATCTGCGTGAGATCGGCTCCCTGGACGCGGGTCTTGGCGTAGTCGAGGGAGTTGAGGTAGCCGGTGGACAGCGTGGCGATGGCCTTGGTGCCGACCATCATCCGGGCGTATTCGATGACCTGGAACATCTGGGCGATGCCGTCGTGCACGTCGCCCACCAGCGTCCCGACGGCGGGGTGCTTCTCACCGAAGGTCAGTTCGCAGGTCGTCGAGACCTTGAGCCCCATCTTCTTCTCGAGATTCGTGACGTACGCCCCGTTGCGCTCGCCCAGCGTGCCGTCCTCGCCGACCAGGAACTTCGGTACGAGGAACAGCGAGAGCCCTTTCGTGCCAGGGCCGCCTGCGCCGGGAACGCCGACGGGGCGAGCCAGGACCAGGTGGAAGATGTTCTCCGGCCAGTCCCACTCGGCGCTGGTGATGAAGCGCTTGACCCCTTCCAGGTGCCAGGTCCCGTCGGGCTGCTGGGTGGCGGTGGCCAGACCGGCCCCGACGTCGGAGCCGGCGTCCGGCTCGGTGAGCACCATCGTGGCGCCCCAGTGCCGCTCGATGGCGAGCTCGGCGAACTTCTTCTGTGCGGGCGTGCCGTTGAGGTGCAGGATCTGGGCGAAGGCGGGGCCGGCCGCGAACATGTAGATGGCCGGATTCGCGCCCAGCACCATCTCGGCCACTGCCCAGACCAGCGAGGGCGGGGCGCCGATGCCGCCGAGCTCGGCCATCAGCGGAAAGGTGTCCCAGCCGCCGTCGACGTAGGCCTGATAGCTCTTCTTGACGCTCTCGGGGACCGTCACGGCGCCGGTCTGCGGGTCGAAGACCGGGGGGTTGCGGTCGCCGTCGGCGAAGGAGGCGGCCAGGTCGTGGGTGGCCAGCCGCTCCACCTCGCGCAGCAGGTCCTTCGCCGAGTCGATGTCGAGCTGCGAGAACGGTCCGGTGCCCAGGTGTCGGTCGGCGCCGAAGACCTCGAACAGGTTGAACTCGATGTCGCGCAGGTTGCTCTTGTAGTGACCCATGGCGAGGGCTCCTGTGTCGTCCGCATCTGCGGCTTGTGGTTACTGACGAGTAACGTCAAGGATGCTACCCATCGGTAACAAGTGCAAGGCCGGGAGCATGACGATCGTGTGTCACTGCCGGTCACGGCTCGGATCTAGACTCCGGATGCTGCTGAGGGGGAACGCCGGGTGACGAACGGCCCTGCTCCAGAGCACGATCTCGGCCCACCCCGCACCCCGCGTGCCGCCGTCCTGGTCGGGCTCGGTGGAGCAGTCGGCGGACTGGCAAGGCTCGGCGTCGCCTCAGTGCTCCCGCATGCCCCTGGCACCTGGGCCTGGTCGACCTTGGTCGCCAACGCCAGCGGCTGCTTCGCGCTGGCCGCGCTGGTCGCGCTGCTCGCGGCGCGCTTCCCGACCTCACACGACCTGCGCCTGCTGCTGGGCACGGGGGTGCTCGGCGGCTACACCACCTTCTCCACGTTCACCGTCGACGTGTTGGAGCTGCTGCGGGCCGGCCGCGAGCCGATGGCGGGGGCGTACATCGGGGTGTCGGTCGCCAGCATGCTCCTCGCCACGGTGCTGGGGTTGCGGCTCGCCCGGGCTGCGCTCGGCGGGGGGGAACAGCGGTGACCTGGTGGGCGGTGGCAGTCGGCGCCGCCTTCGGTGCACCGTGTCGCTACCTGCTCGACGCGGCCGTCAGTGCGCGGTTCGGTCGGCGGCTTCCGTGGGGGACGTTGACGGTGAACCTGCTCGGCAGCGCGGCGGCCGGCCTGCTTGCCGGTGCGATGGTCCACCGGCAGATCGACGACACCGTGGTCGCCTTGCTCGGCGCCGGCTTCCTGGCCGCCTTCACCACGGCGTCGACGTTCGCCCTCGAGGTCGTCGCGCTCGCAGAGTCCGGCCAGCGGCGGGGGGCGGGCCTGATCGTTGCGCTCAGCGTCGGCCCGGGCATCGTGCTTGCCCTTGCCGGCTTCTGGCTGGGCCAGGCGCTGTGACGCGTCAGGATGCTCAGCTCGGCGGCGCCGGGTTGTACGACGTGGTGAAGACCCGCCTGCTGGACACGCCGTCACCGCCGCTGACGGTGCGGGTGACCTCGATCCGGAAGCCCCCGTCGTCCCGCGGGCGGCGCGGCCCGTGCTGGGCAGTGACCACGCGGCCGCCGTTGTTGCCGTAGAGCTCCACCGTCACCGAGCCAGCCGTCGAACGGGTCTTGATGATCACCGCGGACTTCGTGTCGTTGACGATCTTCACGTCGATGGACGGGAAGTTGACCGTCGACTCCCGGCCGACCGGATAGCGCGAGATGTAGAAGCTGTGCGGCTGGTGTGCCGGGATCGGCAGCCCCGCGAAGAAGGCGGCGTTGAACAGCGTCGTGGCGAACTGCGAGACGCCGCCGCCGACCGCCTTGACGAGCTCACCGTCGAGGATCGCACCGTCCTCCAGGAAGCCTCGCTCCCGGGTCCGCCGGCCGGCGGTCTCGTTGAGGCTCATCGTGGCGCCGGGCGCGATGGTGGTGCCGTCGACGATCTGGGCGATGAGCGCAATGTTCTTCGCCCGCGGCTGGCCGGCCTGGTAGTAGGTGGTGAAGGTGCCGATCAGCGAGCTGACCGACTGGACCGCCTCGGTCGTGACCCGCGGTTGGGTGATGATCAGCGGTAGTGGGTCGCCGCCTGGCCGGACTGCCAGGATGAGCTCGGAAAGGCGGGTGACGGCGGCGGGGATGTCCACGGTCCGGCCGGTGGCACCGGGTGTGAACGCCACCTGCGCGGGGATCGGCGTGTAGCTCAGGTCCAGCTTGCCGTCGAGAACCGGCCCGGTCGACAGGACGTTGAGGCCGGCCTCGCGCGGCGCGACGGCGACCGGCGCGGCCCGCTTGGTCACCGCGGCGGTGAGGGCCGGCTGGTCGACGGTGAGCGCGAGGGTCCCGTCGACAGGCGCGGCCCGCAGCGTGGTGCCCACCTCCTGCGGGGTCAGCCGCAGCAGTGTGTCGTCGCTTCCCAGGCCGTAGGTCGTCCCGAGGGCGCGCCGGGCCTTGGCTGCGACCTCCTGGACCTGGGCTTCGGTGAACGGTGGCTCGGTCACCACGACCGGGAGGCTGACCGCCTCCTTGCGGCCGACGCTCAGGGCCTCGGTGACCGCTT
Organism: Mycobacteriales bacterium; assembly: GCA_038256525.1. Classification (GTDB taxonomy): domain Bacteria; phylum Actinomycetota; class Actinomycetes; order Mycobacteriales; family SCTD01; genus SCTD01. The sequence continues at coordinate 23,407 of JBBSKF010000021.1, forward strand.
CCTGCGCGGCATTCCGGTCCAGGGTGCGCCCCTGCTGCGGGACCTGCGGGGTCACGGTCACGCCGGAGATCGTGAAGCCGCCCATCACCGGTGGCTGGTCGAACAGCTCGGCGATCTGGTTCACGCGGGTACGCACGCCCGACCGGTCGACAGTGACAGCGAGCTCGATGTCTCGGTCACCTCGGGGGAGCAGTGGCCCGAGAAAACCCGCCAGGGGTGACCCGACCCGGCCGGCGGACAGCGCCCGATCCACGGTGCCCTCCACCTCGACCGAGGTCAGTCCGCGGGGGACGCCCTCCTGAAGGTCCCCGACCGTCACCGGCAGGTCTCCGGTGGTCCTGGCGTCGGCGAGGCCTTGGACCGTCTCGAGCAGCGCCGCCCGGTCCTGCTGCGACACGTCGATGCCGACGATGGTGGTGCCTGGCAAGGCCTCGCCGGCACGGGAGAGCACGATCGAGGTCACACCGATTGCGAGGGTCGCGAGGGTCGCCACGAGCACAGCAACGATGACCTTGCCTCGCACGCGCGCTGCCTCCCGGCTCCCTGGCCACCCATCCAACGCGACATGCGCGCGAAATGTCGCATCTTTCGCCATCACGGTCGCATGACGATCACGGCGACTCCGCGCCGGGACCCCGGTCAGCCCGACGGGCGGCTCCGGATTGCCGGAACCGCCCGTCAGGAGGTGGGAGGTAGGAGTTACTTCCCGCCGGTGTACCGGAAGATCCACAGGCCGCTGTCGCGGTCACTGGCGAGGATCAGCTCGTTGCCGGCTGGTCCGGCCTTGGCCTTGCCCTGGCCGTTGCCCTGCGGCAGCAGGTGGTACTCGACGCCCCAGAAGTTGTTACCGCCCTCGGCGATGTAGGCGCCGACCTCCGAGATGCCGTCCGGGCCGTACTTGATGACCCGAAGCCCGCCGCTGTAGTACGACAGGTACGCCAGGCCCTTGTTCTTCGGGTCGACCGCCACCTCGTGCACCGACAGGTCGCCGAAGCCGCTCGCGAAGGCCGGGTCAAGGGACTCCTCGATCGCATAGGTCCCCAGCTCGGTCATCGTGGCGGTGTCGACCAGGCGCGTGTAGCCCCAGCCGTCGAAGACCGCGCCGACCTCGACCGGCGTGCCGGCAGTGCCCACCGCAAACGGTGTCGCCGCCGCAGCGCCACCTGCCAGGCAGACCGCGTTGTCGTATGGCGCACCGAACAGCGCGTAGCCGGTGTCCCGGCCGACGGACACGACGGGGATACCCGCCTCGACGAACGGCGTGACGATGGCGTCGCAGCCGTCCGGGCGCACCGAGTTGAACAGCACGACCCCGGCGTAGCCGGCCGCCTCGGCGTTCTGCGCCTTCTCGGTGAAGCTGCACAGGCCGCGCTCGATGACGGCAATCGTGCCTGCTGTCGGCGCCGCCGGCTGCGGGTCGACGTCGCAGCCGCGACCGAAGAACATCACCGGACCGCTCAGGGTCGTGTTCGCGTCGAGCTGCGGGGTGTTGCTGCCCTGGGCGGCCTGGGAGGCAGCGCCGCCTGCGGTCAGGGTCAGCCGGTAGGGGTTGAAGTCCTCATCCGTCCCGACGATGAAGCGTCCGTCCGGAGAGAACTCCGCCTGGTGGGCGTTGCCCTCGCTCGGGGACAGCCCCGTCTCGGCATCGACCGCGGAGTAGTCGAAGTCGCGCAGGTAGACCGGGTTGGCCGGGTCGTTGACATTCAGCAGCGTCCACCCGCCGTCCCAGTACGACGCGACCATCGTCATGACGCCCTTGATCTTCTGCACCTCGACGTCATGCAGGAAGGAGTTGCCGCCCAGCGGGGTGTTCTCCTCCTGCAGCACGTTGAAGTCGTTGAGGTCGGTCTCGGAGATCAACACCGGCTTGCGGGGGTCGCTGATGTCCATGATGTCGACGTCAGCGGTCTCGTAGTTGTCGACCAGAACGGCATAGGCCTTGTTGCCGTCGGTCCAGCCGAGCACGCTGTGGGTCTCGTTCAGGGCGGGGTTGTCGTCCTCCCCGACCGTGGCGTCACCCACGTTCGCCGCGAGCACGACGGGAGCGGCCGGGTCGGTGACGTCCCACATGGTCATGCCACCCAAGCCCTCCAGACTGCAGAGCTCGTTGTTGAACAGCAGGATCTGGCCGCTGAAGCTCTTGGTCTTGACGTCGAGGACCTGCGCGCCTTCGCCGGGGAAGGAGCCCTCGGTGGCGTCGATGAAGCCGACCTGCTTCGGTGCTGTCGGGTCGCTGATGTCCATGATCGCGACGCCGGCGTCGGAGCAGCCCTCCGGGTCGCGCACGGTCAGGTAGGCGAAGTTGCCGAATGCGGCGACATCGGCAACCTGTCCCTCGCCGCCACCGATGATGTCGGCCCGGCCGACGAGCTCGACGTTCTCCTGCTTTGCGGGCAGATGACCCTCGTCGCCACCGTGCTGGGCGTCCCCGGTGATCACACCTTCCGGGGTCACCTGGGCCGGTTCGTCCGGGCCGGCGTAGGCCGCGGTGGGCGAGAGCATGACGACCGCCGCCGCGATGGCGGGGACAAGCAGGACCCTGTTCCTTGATGTACGCATGAACCACATCCCTTGGTACGGGCATCTGTGGGTGGAGGGCCCGGATAGGGCCCTGCCACCCACGCGTCTTTTGACGCGGTGACAAAAATGTAGTCCTTGATGGGCCGTTCGGGGGATCCCCGCACCATCTGAATGGACTAGATGTCCCCGCAGCGGGGCGCGGAACAAGGTGGTTGGGCTCAGCTCCAGGAGCGAACCGGCCGCGCAGTCACGGGCAGGTGGTGGAGACGGTAGATCGCCGGCCAACGGCCGAGGCCCGTCAGGAAGATGCCCAGCGCCACGGTGGATACAGCGATCAGTGACAGCGTCCCGGTTGTCCAGCCGGTGCGTGGCAGCTCGGGTGGGGCAGTCGGGGTGGCCGTGCGGGGGGTCCCCGTGGTCGGGGTGCCGGTGGTAGGGGTGCCGGTCCCGGTTGGCGTGCCGGTCCCGGTTGGCGTGCCGGTGTCGACCGGGGTGCTGTCGACCGGGGTGCTGTCGACCGGCGGGGGCACGGCAGCGGCACACTGCGAGTCGGTGATCGTGTTGCGGATGAGCGTCACCTCGGCGGTCTCGGCGAGGGCGCTTCCGGTCAACGTCGCATCGGCGCCGAAGGTGATGGCGGTCTTGGCCAGGATGTTCCCGGCGAACGCGCTCGACGCGCCGATCGTGGCTGAGCTCGCGACCTGCCAGTAGATGTTGCAGGCGTCGGCTCCGTTGATGAGGAGCACCTGGCTGCCGACGGCGGTGGTGAGCGTGCTTCCGCCGGCTCCGGTCAGGAAGATGTACTCGCCGGGGCCGTCGAGTGTGAGGGCGCCGGTGAGTTCGAAGGTGGGTGAGCAGTACACGCCGGGTGTGAGGGGGGTACGGCCGAGTGCGACGGGCACGGAGGTGCAGGTGCTCTCCAGGCCCACCAGGGCGTTGTAGGCGCTGAGTTGGTCGGCTTTCGCCTGCCTGGCGAGGTCGTCGGCAATGTGTTGGGTCCCGGTCAGATCGACGCAGCTGGCTGCCCCGCCGGCACAAGGCGCGAAACCGGTCACGGCGGAGCCGGGGTGCAGGCCGACGTCTCCGGCGATGACGGTTCGGCCGGAGTTGGTGATGGTGGAGCCGGCCAGGACGGCGAACCGGTCGGCTGTCCCGAGCCGGGTGTCCGCCGCCTGCGCGGCGCCCGGGAGCAGGAGCAGACCGGTCGAGGACAGGGCGAGAACGGTGGCGACCGAGGCGGCGTGGCTGCGACGTCGCCTGTTGCGCCTGAGGGCCGTCAGGACTGCCGTGGCTGAGGGGGGCATGCCGGGCTCCTGGTGCAGATCGACCGCGGGGGGTTCCGGAAACGGGACCTTGTCTTCGCCCGCAACTGGTGGAGGTTCGCTGCCAGGCTATCGGCCGGCCGTCGCAGCGACTTGAGGGGCGTTAGCGGAGAAATCTGACATTCGCCGGATCGGGACTTCACTAGCCTGCTGCCCAGTGACCGAACGAAGCTCTAGCGCGCGCGGGGGGACGACCCGGCCAGTCGCACCACCGGGCAGTTCGCCACGACGATGCGGGCCGGCCGGGAGTGCAACCCACATCGCGATGGCCGGGCCGGCGCAGTACACCGCCGGGAAGCTGACCGTCGACCCGTAGTCGCGCGCGCGACCCAGTAGCCGCCGCGCCTCACGAGGAGTCAGAAGCGCTGCCGGTAGCGCGTCGTCAAGGTGTCCAGCAGCTCCGCCGGGATCTCGACCGGCTCGTCGGCGCGCACGGTCAGCTCGAGCATCCGCCGGACCTGCTCGACGTAGCCCTGGCAATGTCCGCACTGCTCCAGATGTGCTCGGACGGCGGCCCGTTCGACCGGGTCGAGATCGCCCTCGAGGTAGTCGGTGACCATCTCGACGAGCTGTCGGCAGACCACGTTGCGACGTCGGCGACCTCGAAGAATCATGACCGCTCTCCTGTCGGGTTCGGGGGTCGGGGCGGCTCCTCCAGGAGGTCAGCGCCGTAGTGCTCCAGGGCGGCCCGGACCTTGCTCCGGGCCCGGTGCAGCAGCACCCGCTGGTTGCCGCTGCTGAGGCCGAGCACGAGCGCCACCTCGGCGGCGTCCATGCCGACGACGTCCCTTGCAGTGATCACCTCGCGCTGGCGGACCGGCAACGCGGCGATGGCGGCGTCGATGACCCGACGCAGCTCCTTGCCGGCGAGCCGGTCCTCCGGGATGTGGTCCCAACGCACCGGTGGGTCCGACCACGTGCCGGTGACGCCGGTGCTGCGCCGCGCGCAGAAGCGGGCTGGGTCCACGGCTGGGTCGCGGTCACCGATCCGGGCGCTGCTGAAGGGCAGCGTGCGGGCTTCGCGTACGCCGCTGCGCCGGGCCTTGTGCACCAGGATCCCGCACACCCACGTCTTCAGGGTGGAGCGGCCCTCGAAGTCGTCGAGCTTGTCCAGCACGGTCAGCCAGGTGTCCTGCACCGCGTCCTGCGCCGCGGCCGTCGTCGGCGTGTAGCTGCGGGCGAGGCGGGTGAGCACCGGGTTGAGCGCCACCACGACCTCCCGGAACAGCGCCTCGTCGCCTGCCCGAAGACGGGCCAGGAGCACCCGCTCGTCGAGCTCGCCGTAGCGCCCCTCACTGGTCACCGCTGCAGCACCGAAGCCCTTCTCGCGACGCGCATCGCCACCAGGAGGGCCGCCACCGTCCAGACCACGAGGAGCACCAGCCCCAGATTGCTTTCGTACGGCAGGGGGTTGGTGGTCGGGTTGTCCGGCGCCCCACCGCGGCCGGTGAGCAGCGGCAGGGCGACGAGCGACAGGACGCCCGACACGAACAGTGCTCCTTGTACGACGGGTCTGGCGACGAGGGGGACGTAGCGGACGACCAACCCGGCCCCGAGCAGCACCAGGGGAGCGAGCACGGCGTCGTGGACCAGCACCCCGCCGCCGAGCCACAGTGCGGCTCGCTGTGGGTTCGTCTTGTCGGCAGCGTGCAGCAGCCCTTGCGCCCCGAACCCGAGGATCCCGACCCCCGCTGCGTAGAGCAGCCAGCGCCCGCGCCAGGCCCGATGGTCGGCCCTCACAGGACGACCACGGTGGAGACCCACTTCGTCTGCAGGACGCCGGGACGGTTCGGGGCCATGAGGCGTACGGGGTAGCCGTGCTCAGGGTGCAGGGTCTGCCCTCGCACGCGCAGGGCCAGCAGGGTGAGCGGATCGCGGGCGCGGGCCCGGTCCAGCACGGAGCTGCGGAAAGCGCCGATGGGCTCGAGGGACTCGACTCGTACCCGGCTGTCGGGGGCGGCCCCGGCCACCCGGAGCAGGTCGACGAGCCGGACGCCGGACCACACGGCGGATGCGCTCCAACCCTCGACGCAGGCGATCGCCAGCTCGGCGTCGGACTGGGGCAGCTCCTGCAGATCAGGCAGGCTCAGCAGGAGCGGCGTGCGTACCCGGCCCTCGACGCGCAGCCGGTAGCCGGTGTCAGTGGCGGCTGGTAGCACCCCGGCCGCGGCGACGGTGCGATTGACCGGCAGCGACTGCGGCCCCAGGTCGGGCCGGCGGGGCGACAGCAGCGCCAGGTCGCGGAGCGGGGCGAGGGTCCCGCCGACCTGGGTGACGGTGACGGCAGCGACCGCGGCGGCGACGGAGGCGATCAGGCCCCGGCGGGTCATCCCGCCCGTGGTCTCGGTCACCGGTCGTCCGACCGACCGCGACGTAGTGCAGCCATGGCGTCGGCGCCATGCGCGCCGATGTGCAGCAGCAGGGCGCCGATCGTGAGCCAGCCGACCCAGTAGTGGGTCTGGGTGAAGGCGAAGCCGAACGGATACCACTGCGCGATGTTCGCCAGGCCGGTCGACAGCTCGAAGATGGCGCCCCCGACGAGCACCAGCAACGACCCGCGCTGCACGGCGTGGCCGACATCGCGGGCGGGCGGCCACACCCACAGCTTGGGGTAGACGACCCAGAGCTTGGCCAGCAGCAGCGGCACCGAGGCAACGCCGGCGGTGACGTGCAGTCCTTGGGTGACGCGGTAGAGCCCGGCCGGCCGCGACGGGATGGTCAGCCAGTCGGGCTGGTTCTGCAGCAGGTGGGAGTAGAGCCCGGTGAGCAGGCAGACCGCGAAGGCGACACCGAGCGCGGTGCCCAGCCAGGCCGCGTTGGTCGCATCGTGCAGCCGGCTCGGGAAGACCGGCGCACTGTGAGCCGGCCCGGTGGTGATCGCCGAGGTCATGGCGTGACGCGGAGCAGGGCGAACTGCCGGCCGGCATCGGCCCACGTCGTGAGCACGTCCAGTCCGGCGAGGCAGGCGGTGGTGACGAGGCCGTCGAGTCCCAGCCGGCCCCAGGGGAAGTGCTCGCTGGTCCGGTGCCGGTCCCGTAGGCAGACCGTGGTGCGTTCGGTGACCCCCGCCGGATCCAGCTCGACCAGCACCCGGCCATCGTGGCCCAGCAGGTCCCGGGTCCGGCACAGCAGGAGCAGCGGATCACCGCCTATGCCGATGTTGCCGTCGAGCAGCAGAACGGCGTGCCAGCCGGCTGGTCCGTGCGGCGGCCCATCAGGCAGTGGCCCGAGGGCGTCGGCGCGGACGGCGTACGCGCCGCGTGTGCGGGTCAGCAGCACGGCGGCGGCCGAGGTGTCGATCCCGAGGACCCGTCGCCCGCGGCGGGTGAGATGGGCGCTGTGCCGGCCCGGCCCGCACCCGAGGTCCAGGACGGCCGCGTCGATGGGTAGCTCTGCCGCCAGCCGGTCGAGCGCCGCCACGTCAGCGCCGTCTGCGGCCGCGCACCAACGCTCCAGCGGCAGCGTCCAGGTGCGGCCGGAGCCGACCGCGGACAGCCCGGCGTCGAGCCCGGCGGCGTGCGCCTGCAGCGCGCCGTCGAACAGCTCCCCGGCGGGAGCCAGCCTGTTGCTCGGGGGTGGCGCGGTCAGGGTCACGCCCGGACCCTCGATGTCAGCATCCGTCGCCCGGCCCGCCACGTCGCCCTGCTGCGGTCGTGCATGCACGCTCCCTCGTCGGCCGCCGGCGCGCTGCCGGCCTGAGGACTGAGTGCAGGCAGGGGCTCGCGCGTTACACGGCCGCGACGATGGGAGTGCCGTTGCTGATGCAGGTCGGCACACGACGTCTGACCTCACCCGAACGGTGGAGCGGGCGACGGGAATCGAACCCGCGTTCTCAGCTTGGGAA
>JBBSKF010000022.1:0-30250 GCA_038256525.1 Mycobacteriales bacterium
CGCAGCGCTGCCTTGACCTCGCCGATCCGCAGCTGCCCGAAGTGGAAGACGCTCGCGGCGAGCACCGCGTCGGCCCCCGCCTCGACGGCGGGGGCGAAGTCCGCCAGCCGGCCGGCACCACCGCTTGCGATGACCGGGACGCTGACCCGGGCCCGCACGGCCGCAAGCATCTCGACGTCGTAGCCGGCCCGGGTGCCGTCGGCATCCATCGAGTTGAGCAGGATCTCGCCGACGCCCAGCTCCTGGCCGCGCGCGGCCCACTCGACAGCGTCGAGACCCGTGCCGGTACGGCCGCCGTGCGTCGTGACCTCGAAACCGCTCGGCGTGGAGCCGTCACGCACCCGCCGCGCGTCGACCGACAGCACCAGCACCTGGTTGCCGAAGCGGCGCGAGATCTCACCGAGCAGCTCGGGCCGGGCGACGGCGGCGGTGTTTACGCCGACCTTGTCGGCTCCGGCCCGCAGCAGCCGGTCGACGTCGTCCGGCTGGCGCACCCCACCCCCGACGGTGAGCGGGATGAAGACCTGCTCGGCGGTGCGGCGCACCACGTCGTAGGTGGTCTCCCGGCTGCCGCTGCTGGCGGTGATGTCGAGGAAGACCAGCTCGTCGGCACCTTCCGCGTCGTACAGCCGGGCCATCTCGACCGGGTCGCCGGCGTCCCGCAGCTCGCGGAAGTTGACGCCCTTCACGACACGGCCGGCATCGACGTCGAGGCACGGGATGACCCGGACCGCGAGGCTCACAGCGAGTGCACCTGAAGATCGGGACGCGACTGCGAGGTGTCGACCAGGTGCGTCACGGCTTCGAGGCGCCGGCCGCGTCCCGCATGCCGTCGAGGTCCCCGTCCCACCCGATGCCCTCCAGGCTCGCGAGGAAGGCAGGCGACAGTCGGGGGCCGACCGGCCGCCGCAGCGCCAGATCGACCGTCCCACTCTTGGTGGTGCGACCGTGATCCCGCATCTCCCCCGCGACCAGCGCATCGTCGATGTCAATGTTCCTGGGGGTCATACACATACGGTACGCCCGGATCAGACTCGGACCCGTACCGCATCCTCGGGGGTCCGGGACGCCGGCAGGCGTCGCGCCGGGAGCAGGCCGGCGAGGTGCACAGCCGGCTCGGCCCGGCCGAAGTGCCACCCCTGCCCGTGATCACAACCGACCTCGGCCAGCAGAACTGCCAGCTCAGCCGTCTCGATGCCCTCCGCGATCACCGGCAGGTCCAGCGACTGGCACACCCGCACGATCGAGGTGAGCAGCCGGCGGGCTCCGCCGTCGAGCACCGCGGTCCGGGTGAACGAACGGTCGATCTTGACGGTGTCGACGGGCAGGCGCGCCAGCTGCGACAGCGAGGACTGGCCGCTGCCGAAGTCATCGAGCGCGATGGTCACCCCCAGCTGCCGCACCTGTTGCAGCGCCGCGCAGGCGACGTCCACGTCACGTACGACAGCTGTTTCGGTGACCTCGATACACAGGTGGGCGCCGGTCAGGCCGTGCCGACGCAGTGTCTGCTCGATCAGCGGCGGGAGCTCGAGCGTCATGTGGCGCCGGGACACGTTGACGCTGACCCGCGGGACCACCAGGCCGGCGTCGAGCCAGGCCCGGATGTCGCGGCAGGCCCGGTCCAGCACCCAGACGTCGATGTCGGCGATGATCCCGGACTCCTCCGCGACCGGGATGAACGTCTCCGGCGCGATCGGTCCGGTGTCCGGGTCGTGCCAGCGCAGCAACGCCTCGGCGCCGACGACCTCACCGCCGGGCAGGTCGACGATCGGCTGGTAGTGCAGGGCCAGGAGGTCGCCGTCCAGGGCGCGGCGCAGTCCGCGGTGCAGCTGCATCCGCTGGCTCGCCGCCTCGTGCATGAGCGGCTGGTAATGCGTGATGCGGTTGCGCCCGGCGGCCTTGGACGCGTACATCGCCAGGTCGGCGTTGCGCAGCAGATCGTCCGGCGAGAGCGCATCGGCGAGCATCGCGATGCCGACGCTCGCCCCGACCGGCAGGCTCGTCTCCGCGACGGCGAGCGGTTGCCGCAAGGCCCTGAGGACCCGCTCGGCCGGCCCGGTGTCCGTGCCCTCCAGCACGAGCACGAACTCGTCGCCACCGATGCGCGCCACCTCGTCGTCGGACCGTACGCAGGCGCGCAGCAGCCCGGCCACATCGAGCAGGACGGCGTCGCCCCGCGCGTGGCCGAAGGTGTCGTTCACCGCCTTGAACCCGTCGAGGTCGATGAGCACCAGGGTGGCCGGCCGCGGCGGGACACTCTCGTAGCGGGTCGCCAGCAGCGCGCGGACCCGGGCGAGGTTGCCCAGCCCGGTGAGGGCGTCGTGGTAGGCGGCATGCTCGAGCTGCTCGGCGAGCACGTGCCGCTCGTGGACGTCGCGGGAGTTGACGATGACGCCGCCCACGCCCCGTTCGTCGAGCCGGTCGAGCAGCAGGGTCTGCATCCAGCGCCACTCACCGGACACCGACTTCAGGCGGCACACGCATTCGCTGGTCTGTCCCGGTGTTGCCCTCGCGCGCTCCCAGGCTGCTTCGATGATCGGCAGGTCGTCGGGATGGACGACGGCCGCCATGGTGCTGCCCAGCAAGCTGTCTGGCGTCCGGCCGAGCATCCGCCCGACGGCCGGGCTCGCGTAGAGCAGGTTGCCCTGCCCGTCATGCAGGGTGATGAGGTCGGAGGCTGCCGTGACGAGGGACCGGAAGAGCGCCTCGCGCTCCTGCAGGCGGCGGTCCAGAGCCGTGCGGTCCCGGCCGCTGATGGTGTGCCGCAGGACGAGCGCCGCTCCGAGCACGACGCCCACCCCGAGCTGGCCACCGCTCAGCGCGCCGCCGGTCAAGGTGATCTGCGCTGCCACCACGATGGCGACCACGACGGGGACCTGCGGCAGGACGGCGATCCAGCGGCTGCCGGCCCGCACGGCCGTCGAGCGCGGCGCCGCCTCCTGCTCCTCGGAGCTGAGCGTGCCGAGCAGCAACAGCAGCAGCCCCGCCTCGGCGACCACCCCGATCCAGCTGTCGACGCGGTAGGCGCCGCGGGCCGCCACGGCCGAATAGGCGACATCGGCAACGAGGTAAAGCGCCAGACCGCCGCCGGTGATCAGCAGCTCGCGGCGCGCCTGCGGCTGGGTCCGGGCGAGCACCGCCACGAGCAGGCCGAGCACGAACACGTCGGTCGCCGGGTAGGCGAGCACCGTGGCCCCCGTCAGGAGCGGCAACCCCTCGCCGACCCGCGCCGGACCGAGCAGCAGGGCATACGTGGTGAACCACAGGGCAGCGGCGGCCACCAACCCGTCGAGCAGGCTCCGGGCGGCTGAGCCGGACTCGGTCTCGAGCACCGGGTAGCTGAGCAGTCCCGCGATCACGAGCGGGACGAACAGGAAGTGCACGGCGTCCACGACAGAGGGCACCGGCGGTGGCTCGCCGGTGAGCAGCGGTAGCAGGACCGCCAGCACGCCGCCGAGAGCGCCGCACATCAGTGCCGCCGCGACCAGCAGCCGAGCCTGGCGCAGCCTTCCTTGCGAGCTGCGACCGCGGCGCAGCATGGCGAAGCAGGCCGCGACGACGGTGGCGGTCTGCGCGCCGTACATCAGCGGCTGACCCACCGACGCCGGCAGCGTCTGGAACACCATGAGCACCCCGAAGACCGCCAGAACGCAGCCGAGCACAAGCCACGCCGCCCCGCACTGTCCTGGTCGCACACAGCATGTTCGTCTGGGGATCGGTGTGGCAGCAGCGATACCGCCGGAGATGGCCCGTTCGGACTATGCGGCGGCCACAGCGCCCCACTGGGTGCGGCCGCTGCCCCCACCCTCGCCATGGTTGATCATCCGCACGATCGCCGTCCTCAGCGGCGAGCCTCGCGCTCTGGTACGGCCTTCCTGCGGATGATCTTCAGGGCTGCGGTCAGAGCGGCACCCCGTAGTCCTTGGCGATGCCGACCAGGCCGCTCGCGTAGCCCAGACCGACCGCGCGGAACTTCCACTCACCGCTGTGGCGGTAGAGCTCGCCGAAGATCATCGCCGTCTCCCCCGATGCGTCCTCGGTGAGGTCGTAACGGGCGAGCTCGGTGCCGGAACTGTCGTCGACCACCCGGATGTAGGCGTTGCGCACCTGACCGAAGCTCTGCCCGCGCGCGTCTGCCTCGTGGATGGAGACAGCGACGACGATGCGGTCGACCTCCGCGCCGAGGGTGCTCAGGGCGACCTTCAGCTGCTCGTCGTCGCCCTCACCGGCACCGGTCAGGTTGTCGCCGCTGTGCGTGACGCCGCCGCCGGGTGAGCTCTTGTTGTTGAAGAAGACGAAGTGGGCCCCCGACAGCGCCTGGCTGTTGGTCCCGCACACGATCGCGCTGCTGTCGAGGTCGAAGTCCGCCCCGGTCGTCGCCCGGGTGTCCCACCCGAGCCCCACGGTCACCGCGGACAGGCCCGGGGCCTGCTTGGTGAGCGAGACGTTGTTGCCCTTGCTGAGCGAGATGCCCATCGGTGCTCCTGACGTGGCGTACGGGGATGGCGGGCGGGGTCGAGGGGCATCCTCACCCGCGGCGCCCCGGTCTGTCACCGCCGCCCCCGAAGTCCTCCCTGATCATCTGGCGCCCGGACCCGGCGTGTCGCGCCGGATATGCGCCAGATGATCAGGGACGGGCCGCAGAGGTGGCCCCGGTCCAGGCCACCGCTTCCACCTCGACGAGCATCCGCGGGTCGATTAGCCCGGCGACCTGCACCAGCGACGTGGCCGGAAGCACAGCGGCGAAGACCTCCCGGTGGGCCCGGCCGACCTCCTCCCAGTCGCCGATCCGGGTGACGTAGAGCCGGGTCCGCACGACCTGGTCCATCGACGCCCCGAGCTGGGCGAGCGCCTCCCGCACGGTGGCGAGCGCGCGGACGGTCTGGTCGTACGCCCCGCCCTCGACCGAGGTGCAGCCCGAGACGTAGATGGTGTCCCCCGCCGCCACCGCCCGGCTGTAGCCGACGACCGACTCCCACGTCGTCCCGGTCGCCACCCGTCGGACGCTCACGACACCGCCGCCAGCGCCTCCGGCAGCGTGAAAGCACCTGCATAGAGGGCTTTCCCGATGATTGCCCCCTCGACGCCGGTCGGCACCAGAGCCGCCAGCGCACGCAGGTCGGCCAGCGAGGAGACACCACCGCTCGCGACGACCGGACGGTCGGTGACGGCGCAGACCTGCTCGAGCAGGTCGAGGTTCGGCCCGGTCAGCGTGCCGTCCCGACGGACGTCGGTGACGACGTAGCGGGCGCAGCCCTCGGCGTCGAGCCGGGCCAGCACCTCCCACAGGTCGCCGCCCTCGTGCGTCCAGCCGCGGGCAGCCAGCGTCGTCCCGCGCACGTCGAGGCCGACCGCGATCCGGTCGCCGTGCGTCGCGATGACGCGCGCGCACCAGTCCGGCGACTCCAGCGCGGCGGTGCCGAGGTTGACCCGCGCACAGCCGGTGGCGAGCGCCCGCTCGAGCGAGGCGTCGTCGCGGATGCCGCCACTGAGCTCGACCTGCACGTCCAGCGTGGACACGACGTCGGCGAGCAGCTCGGCGTTGCTGCCTCGGCCGAAGGCCGCGTCCAGGTCGACCAGGTGGACCCACTCGGCGCCGCCCTGCTGCCACAGCAGCGCCGCCTCGACCGGGTCGCCGTAGGACGTCGCGCTGTCGGCCTCACCCTGGACGAGGCGTACGGCCTGCCCGGCCACGACGTCGACGGCCGGCAGGAGCTGCAGACTCAACGGTGGCTCCGGGTCGGGTCGCGGGCGATGACGACGATCAAGGGGAGACAGAAGGTCGCGATCACCAGGAAGCCCAGCCGAGCCGTCCAGGTCGGCACGAAGACGAGCACCAGGGTGGCCGCGGTCAGCCAGCCGAGGGCGAGCGCCAGCTTGAGCCGCCAGGGCAGCTTCGGGAAGCGCCGTTGCCGGTAGGTCGGCTCGCGCTTCGGGAGCTCGGGCAACGACGGCTTCAGCCGGTCGGTCCGCTCCTTGCGGGCGGCGAGCTTGGCCTTGCGCTGACGCTCGGCCGCCTCGCGGGCCTCGCGAGCCGCCCGATCACGTTGGCGCTGCTTGCTCACCGGTTGGCCCTCACAACGTCGCGACCCAGTTGGCGAGCAGCCCGGCGCCGGCGTCGCCGCTCTTCTCGGGGTGGAACTGCGTGGCCGACAGGGCATCTCGCTCGACAGCCGCGGCGAAGCGCTCACCGTGCACCGCGGTCGTGGTGAGCGCGCCGTCCACCTCCCGGGCCGCGTAGGAGTGGACGAAGTAGAAGCGCTCGGACTCGACCCCGGCAAACAGCGTCGAGCCGGCCGGCACCTCGACGGTGTTCCACCCCATGTGCGGGACGATGTCGGCGACGAGCCGGGTGACCGAACCGGGCAGCACGCCGAGCCCGGAGCTCTGCTCGCCGTGCTCGACGCCCTTCTCGAACAGCACCTGCATGCCGACGCAGATCCCGAGCACCGGGCGCTGCTTACGCAGCCGGTCCCAGACCAGCGTCCCGCCGCGGACAGCGTCGATCCCGCGCATGCAGGCGGCGAACGCGCCGACCCCCGGCACGACCAGACCGTCGGACTCGAGCGCCGTCGGGTAGTCCGAGGTCACCCTGACGTCCGCCCCGGTGCGGGCCAGCGCCCGCTCGGCCGAGCGCAGGTTGCCCGAGCCGTAGTCCAGGATCGCGACGGTCGCACTCACAGGCTCCCCTTGGTGCTGGGCACACCCGTCACCCGCGCGTCCAGGGCGACCGCGTCACGCAGCGCCCGCGCGACCGCCTTGAACTGCGCCTCGACGACGTGGTGGGCGTTGCGCCCGGCCAGGACCCGCACATGCAGGGCGATGTCGGCGGTCGCAACGAACGACTCCCAGATGTGGCGGGTCAAGGTCGTGTCGTAGGAGCCGATCAGCTCGACCAACTCCGGCTCGGTGTGCACGAGGTAGGGCCGGCCGGACAGGTCCACGGCCGCCGACACGAGGCACTCGTCAAGCGGGACCGTGGCGTCGCCGAAGCGGCGGATGCCGGCCTTGTCGCCGAGCGCCTGCTTCAGCGCGGCGCCCAACGCGAGCGAGGTGTCCTCGACGGTGTGGTGTGCGTCGACCTCGAGGTCGCCGCGGGTGCGCACCGCGAGGTCGAAGCCGGAGTGCTTGCCGAGCTGCGCGACCATGTGATCGAAGAACGGCACCCCCGTGTCGGAGCTGGCCTGGCCGGTTCCGTCGAGGTCCAGCTGGACCCGGACGTCGCTCTCCTTGGTGGTGCGTTCGATCAGGGCGGTACGAGGAGCAGCGCGGCTCATGCGGTGACCTCTCGAAGGGCAGACAGGAACAGCGTCGTCTCCGCGGGCGTGCCGGCGTTGACCCGCAGCCACCCCGAAAGCCCCGGACCCGCCGACACGTCGCGCACCAGCACCCCCCGGTCCAACAGCGCCTGCCAGATGTCGGCCGGCCGCTCGAACGGGCCGAACAGCAGGAAGTTGGCCTCGGTCGGCACCACCGTCAACCCGCCGGCGCGGATCTCGGCGACCATCCGGTCGCGCTCGGCCTTGACCGCCTCGACGGTCCCGAGCAGCTCCCCGGTGTGGGCGAGGGCCACCCGGGCGGCGGCCTGCGTCAGTGCCGACAGGTGGTAGGGCAGGCGGACCAGTCGCAGCGCGTCGACCACGGCCGGACTCGCCGCGAGGTAGCCGACCCGGGCTCCGGCCAGCGCGAAGGCCTTGCTCATCGTGCGGCTGACCAGCAGCCGAGGGTGCCGCTCGAGCAGGGTGACCGCGCTCGGCGCGGCCGCGAACTCCGCGTAGGCCTCGTCGACCACGACCACTCCGGTGGAGGCCGCGCAGAGGGCGTCCACGACATCGAGGGAGGTCACCGTGCCGGTCGGGTTGTTCGGTGTCGTCAGGAACGTGACGGCCGGCCGGTGCCGCTCGACGGCGGCCACCGCAGCGGCCACTGACAGGGTGAAGTCATCGGCCCGCCGCTCGCTCACCCAGCCGGTGTTGGTCCCGGCCGCCAGCACCGGGTGCATGGAGTAGGACGGCTCGAAACCCAGCGCGACCCGGCCAGGCCCACCGAAGGCCTGGCACACCTGCTGCAGCACCTCGTTGGAGCCGTTGGCCGCCCAGAGCTGGGTGACCTCCAGCGCCACCCCCGTGCGGCCGGACAGGTAGGCCGCCAGGTCAGCCCGCAGATCGAGTGCCTCCCGGTCGGGATAGCGGTTGAGCGTGCCGGCCGCGACCGCCGCGGCGGCCGCGAGGTCGGCGACGAGCGCCGGTGACGGCGGGTAGGGATTCTCGTTGACGTTGAGCTGCGCCGCTGCGCCGACCCCGGCCCGACCCGACTGCGGGGCGCCGTAAGGCGTGCGGCCGCGCAGGTCCTCGCGCAGCGGCAGGTCAGCAAGGCCACCGGCACCACTGCCGCGTCGGTCGGTGCTGGTCGGCACGACGCTCGCTCCTTCGACTGGCAGGGAGGCCAACCCTAGTGGGCGACAGGCGTGCGACGGGCGCGGCCGCGCGTACCGCCGTAGCCTTTCTCCCGTGCCCGACCGGCTGCCGCTGTTCCCCCTCGGTCTCGTGCTCCTGCCCGGACTGCTGCTGCCCCTGCACGTGTTCGAGGAGCGCTACCGGGTGCTGGTCCGCGAGCTGCTCGAGCTCCCTGAGGCGCAGCGCCGGTTCGGGGTCGTCGCGATCCGCCAGGGCCGCGAGGTCGGCGCCGAGGGCATCACCGCTCTTCACGAGATCGGCTGTGTGGCGCGGGTACGCCGCATCGAGACCTACGAGGACGGGCGCTACGACCTGGTCACGACAGGCAGCGATCGCTTCCGGCTCGCGGGCGTCGAGGCGGGCGGTCCCTACCTCACCGGCCGTGTCGAGTGGCTCCCGGACGACATGGGCTCAGCACAGGAGGCAGCGCTGCTCGACCGGGCAGTGCGGGCGGCGTTCCTGGACTACCTCGCCGCGCTGTCTGCGGCCAAGGGCACCGAGATCGAGTCGCCCGACCTGCCCGAGAGCAGCCTCGTGCTGGGCTACCTCGTCGCCGCCACCGTGCTGGTCGACCTTGCCGACCGCCAGGCGTTGCTGGCCCAGCCGGACGGTACGACGCGCCTGCGCGCCGAGCTGGCACTGCTGCGCCGCGAGGCGACCCTGCTGCGGGCGCTGACGGCCACGCCCGCCCCCGAGCTGGCCCGCGGGCCGATCAGCCTGAACTGAGCCGGCTCAGCGACCCCGGACCAGGGAGGCGGCGAGGTAGGCCACCAACGAGGCCAGCGGCCACCCGAGCAGCGCGGCGTCGGCCTTGAGCTCGAGGTTGAGCTGGAAGGCGCCCTGACCTCCGGCGCGGACCGCAGCACGCAACGTCTCGAAGCCGACCTGCTCGCCGACGGTCATGGCCACGAAGGCGGCGATCAGGCCGCCCACGGTCAGCGCGACGACAACGGCCGGGCCGTGGTCAGATCCGAACCGCCACGCGATCAGCCCGCCGACGAGCCCGGCGAGCAGGACCGAGGCCAGGAAGAAGCCGTCGGCGGCGATGAAGGCGTCCCCGTAGGCCTCGGTGAGGTTTACGGCCTGTCCCGTCACGACGACGTCTGGCCGCGGGGCGAATCCGGCCCAGAGCAAACCGAGCGGGGCGCCGACCAGCACCGTCACCACGAGGGTGAGCAGGCCGACCTTCACGTCATCGAGCGGCGGTGGGGCGTCGGGCTCGGCCCGCTCGTACGGCTGGCCGAAGGCGGTGCCGGTGACGACGCGGGCGGGCATGCCCGGGCGGGACCAGGAGGTGCTCACCCGACCATCGTGCCTGCTCGCCCGTCGCCACCGCCGGACGGCCCGTTGGCGGTGACCTCCGGGCCGCTGTCACCCGTAGTCTCGTCGCCGTGATCCGTTCCTGGCCCAGACGGATGTCAGGCCTGCTCGTCGCCGGCAGCCTGCTGGCCGGCTGCTCGTCGCAGGAGCCGTCCGGGCCGGGCGATGCGCCGGTTGGCGCCGTCCCGGAGCTCTCGCTGCCGGCGGACGCCCTCACCCCCCTGGTGCCGGCCCCCGGCGAGGTGCCGGCGGGCATGGTCACGCTGCTGAGCGGCACCGGGCCGCGCGACGCCGCGGCGGTCGCGGCCTACTCCGCCGACCCCGCCGCGGCGGCCACCGCTCTGGAGGCGCACCGCTTCCAGAGCGCGTACGTCGCGCAGTATGCCGACCCCAACGGCCCTCAGGTGCTGTCGGTGGTGGTGGCGCGATTCGCTGACGTGGCCGGCGCAACGGCCGACCTGCAGGGGGATCTGGTCGCAAGCTCGGGTGACGCACTGGAGCTGGACGCTGTGGGCGAGACCTCTCAGGCCCGCAAGCAGCCGCTCCCCGGCGCGACCGCAGGTGAGCTGGTGACGCTGCGCTTCCGGCAGGGCCGGACGACCTGGCTGTTGGCCTACGGCAACCAGCCGCAGGCCGACCCGCAGGTGGCGCTCGGGCTCGGCCGGTTGCTCGTCGGACGGGCAAGCGACTGACGGCCGGGGGGCTGGTACCCGACGGCGCCGCCGCCTGCCCGCCGCCTGCCCGCCGCCTGCCCGCCGCCTGCCCCCGCCTCCCCCCGCCTGCCCCCGCCTGCCCGCCAAGATCTTCGCGGAGTTCACAGGGTGCGCGCCCTGTGAACTCCGCGAAGATCTTGGGGGTGACAGCCGGGCTCGCGTCAGCGACCACCTGACGCCCCACCCGATGGCCCAACCGCCCCCTGGAGCCTCGGGAGGCGGGTCCCCTGGGACGCCGAACCGCCACCGCTACGACCCCTACCAGTCGCGAACCCATGCCGATGGATGACCGCCCCCGAACCCAAGCCACCCGTGCCGTCTCCAAACGACGCCGAGGCCGAGCCGCCTTCTTCTGCGACCGGCTAGTGCCAGGCGTCCGCGGTGCGCCACACGAGGATGTCGAGGATGCGCAATTGAGTGACCGGCGTGCCCTCGTCCGCGGCGAGCTGTTCGAGGGCAGCGAAGGCCGACGCCTCAGCCCGCAGGTCGTCGCGCATCTGCGTACACAGCAGGGCCATGAAGTGCTGCCAGGAGCGGTCGGTGGCCCGCGGGATCACTCCGGGTGCGGTGTAGGCCTCGAAGATGCGCGAGTCGTAGATGGGCACGAGCTCGGGACGCTTGCGATGGAGCACCTTGCTGACGATGGTGCCGCGCACGCCTCGACCGGCGTATCGGGGTTCGTCGAGGATGCCGAACAGCCCTGCGACGCAGAGGACGTGATCGTCGTCGGCGTCCTGCATGTCGACCTGCGGCAGGTCGGCGACGGCCTCGAGCGCCGGCAGCATCTCGCGCAGCAGGGCGAAGCGGCCCATGTCGATGTGGGCGCCGAGCAGCAGTGGAGCGAGCAGGTCGCCGTCGACAAGATCCGGGGTGCCGTTGGTGTGCAGGGTGTCGTAGGCCGGGTAGGCGTAGCCGTTGCGGACGTCGAGGTAGTCGAGCAGCACCTGATCGGGGTGCTCGACTGCGAGAGTGCCTGCGCACAGCCGGATGTGGTCCAGCCCGGCGATGCGATCAAGCGCGGCCCTGCTCGCCGGCCGGATCACGCGCTCCCTCATCCCCCCATCCTGTCTCATCCAGCACAGCCTGGACGAAGAACTGCACCTGCGGTGTCAGCAGCCGCGGGCCGGCGACCTGCTCGACCAGGTCGAGCACCTCGGTTGCGCTGGACAGACCCAGGCGCCGGGCCAGCAGGCGAACGTCCTGGTCATCCTCACCGACGCGGTGCGCAAGGCACTTCATCACGAGCACCGTCTGCGGGCTGGCGACCTCCACCCGAAGCCCGGGCAGGTCGAGGACCTGCGTCGGGAAGGGCGCTGACGTGCTCGACGACGGCTGCCAGTAGGCGTCGAACCGGGGCTCAACCCCGATCGGTTCCTGGTCGTCGAGCACGGCACCGGCCAGCAGGCCGTCGAGCAGCTCGCGCACGGCTGACCGCCACGGCAGACCGGCACGCACCCTCAGCGCGGTCTGCGCAGGGCTCGGCCGCGGGCCGCCCGGCACCGGGCCGACCGCGCTCTCATCTCGCGCCGCCCAGACCACCTCACTCGGCCGCGGTCGACTCGACATCAGGTGCCGGACGGCAGGCAGCCGGTGCCCAGCAGGGCTTTGAGGTCGGCGAACAGCGCGGGCGTCGGGCGCACCCGCAGCGCGTCGTCGAGCCGGACCAGCGTCGTCCGGTCCGGCTGCACCAGCTGCAGGTGGACCTCGGACGTGCCGGGATGGCTGGCCAGGACCTCCTTGAACTGCTCGACCAGCGGCGCGGTGCAGCGGGGCGTCGGCAGCGACACGACAACCGGTCCCCGCACGTCCACCGACAGGTCGGGGACGGTCACCTCGTTGGCGACGATCTTCGGGGCGTCCTCACGCTTGTCCACCCGGCCACGGATGAGCACCACCGCATCCTCGATCAGGTGGACGGCGGCCGAGACATAGGTCTGCGGGAAGAACATCACCTCGACCGCGCCCTCGAGATCCTCCAGGGTGACCAATGCCCAGGGGTTGCCCTGCTTGGTCATCTTGCGGGTCACACTGGAAAGAATGCCGCCGACGACGACGGTGCGGCCGTCGTCGCACTCGGCGATCTGGGACACCGGCAGATCCACGGCACCGGCGATGAGGTGCTCGACACCGAACAGCGGGTGATCCGAGACGTAGAGCCCGAGCATCTCGCGCTCGTAGGTGAGCAGGACCGACTTGTCCCACTCCCCCATCGGCACGACCACCTCGTCAGCGAAGCTGCCGCCCGCATCGTCAGCGACGCTGAACAGATCGAACTGCCCGATCGCCTCGGCCCGCTTGGTCTCCATGCACGCCTCGATCGCCTCGACGTGCACATGGACCAGGCCCTTGCGGCTGTGCCCGAGCGAGTCGAAGGCGCCTGCCTTGCAAAGGGACTCGACCGTCTTCTTGTTGCAGGCGACGGCCGGCACCTTGCGCAGGAAGTCACCGAAGTCGGCGAAGCGACCCTTTCCCTCGCGGGTCTCGACGATGGACCCGACCACGTTGGCGCCGACGTTGCGGATCGCGGTCAGCCCGAACCGGATGTCGGTGCCGCGCGGAGTGAAGCTCCCGTCGCTGTCGTTGACGTCGGGCGGCAGGACCTTGATGCCCATGCGCCGGCACTCGGCGAGGTAGAGGGCGCTCTTGTCCTTGTCGTCCTTGACCGAGGTGAGCAACGCCGCCATGTATTCAGCCGGGTAGTTGGCCTTGAGGAAGGCGGTCCAGTAGCTGACCAGCCCGTAACCGGCGGTGTGCGCCCGGTTGAACGCATAGTCGGAGAAGGGGACGAGGATGTCCCAGAGCGTCGAGATCGCCTTCTCCGAGTAGCCGTTGGCTTTCATCCCGTCGGAGAAGGGGACGTATTCCTTGTCGAGGATCTCCTTCTTCTTCTTGCCCATGGCCCGGCGCAGCAGGTCGGCGGCGCCCAGCGAGTAGCCCGCGAGCTGCTGGGCGATCGCCATGACCTGCTCCTGGTAGACGATCAGCCCGTAGGTGTCGCCCAGCACCTCGGCCAGCGGCTCCGCGAGCTCAGGATGGATGGCGACGACCGGCTTGCGCCCGTTCTTGCGATCGGCGTAGTCGTTGTGGGCGTTGGCGCCCATCGGACCGGGCCGGTACAGCGCACCGACCGCGGAGATGTGCTCGAAGGTGGTCGGCACCATCGAGCGCAGCAGCGAGCGCATCCCCCCGCCCTCCAGCTGGAAGACGCCGAGGGTGTCGCCGCGGGCGAGCAGCTCGTAGGTGGGGCGGTCGTCGAGGGTCAGCATCTCGAGCACGACCGTCTCGCGGCGGTTGCTGGTGATGTGCAGCAGGCAGTCCTCGAGCACGGTGAGGTTGCGCAGGCCGAGAAAGTCCATCTTCAGCAGCCCGAGCGACTCGCATGCGCCCATGTCGAACTGGGTGATGATCGCGCCGTCCTGCTCGCGCCGATGGATGGGGATGACATCGAGCAGCGGCTCACGGCACAGGATGACGCCCGCGGCGTGCACCCCCCACTGGCGCTTGAGTCCTTCGAGCCCGCGGGCGGTGTCGACCACAGCCTTGGCGTCGGGGTCGCTCTCGTACAGCGCGCGGAACTCGCCCGCCTCGCCGTAGCGCTTGTGGGTCGGGTCGAAGATCCGCGCGAGCGGGATGTCCTTGCCCATCACGGCCGCCGGCATCGCCTTGGTCAGCTTGTCGCCGGTGGAGTACGGGTAGCCCAGCACCCGGGCGGCGTCCTTGACGGCGGCCTTCGCCTTGATCGTCCCGTAGGTGATGATCTGGGCCACCCGCTGCTCGCCGTACTTCTCAGTGGCGTAGCGGATCATGTCGCCGCGCCTGCGCTCGTCGAAGTCCAGGTCGATGTCGGGCATCGAGATGCGCTCGGGGTTGAGAAACCGCTCGAACAGCAGCTTGTGCTCGATCGGGTCCAGGTCGGTGATGTTCAGGGCGTAGGCGACGAGCGAGCCGGCCGCCGAGCCGCGGCCCGGACCGACCCGGATGCCGCTGTCCTTGGCGTGGCGGCACAGGTCGGCGGTCACGAGGAAGTAGCCGGGGAACCCCATCGCCAGGATGACGTCGACCTCGTAGTCGGCCTGCTTCGTGTGCCCCTGCGGGACGCCGGCCGGATAGCGCCGGGCCAGCCCACGGTGGACCTCCTCACGCAGCCAGGTCTCCTCGGTGAACCCCTCCGGCACCGGCACCCGCGGCATCAGGTCGCGACCCTCGTGGAAGGTCATCTCACAGCGCTCGGCGATCGCCAGGGTGTTGTCACACGCCTCCGGCAGCTCACGCCACAGCTCGCGCATCTCGCGCGGGGTCTTGAGGTAGAAGTCCTGCGCGTCGAACTTGAACCGCTGGGGGTCGGCCAGCGTCTTGCCGGACTGCACGCACAGCAGCACCTCGTGGGCCTTGGCGTCCTCCGGCGCCGTGTAGTGCAGGTCGTTGGTGGCCAGCAGCGGCAGGGCCATCTCGCGGGCGAGTCGGAGCAGGTCCTTCTGGGCCCGCCGCTCGATGGCGATGCCGTGGTCCATCAGCTCGCAGAAGAAGTTCTCCGCCCCGAAGATGTCGCGGTATTCACCGGCGCTGCGCCTGGCGGCCTCGTAGTTGCCCATCCGCAGGTAGGTCTGGATCTCACCGGACGGGCACCCGGTGGTCCCGATCATGTCCTTGGCGTGCTCGCCGAGCAGCTCCTTGTCCATCCGCGGCTTGTAGTAGTAGCCCTCGAGCGAGGCCAGACTCGACAGCCGGAACAGCCGGTGCATCCCCTCGGTGCTCGTCGCGAGCATCGTCATGTGGGTGTAGGCGCCGCCGCCCGACACGTCGTCCTCGCCGCCGGCGCCCCACTTCACGCGGGTCTTGTCGAAGCGGCTGCCGGGCGCGACGTAGGCCTCGGTCCCGATGATCGGCTTGACGCCGTGGGCCTGCGCCTTCTTCCAGAAGTCATACGCGCCGAAGACGTTGCCGTGATCGGTCATCGCGAGCGCCGGCATGCCCAGCTCGGCGGTCTTGGCGAACAGGTCGTCCAGCCGCGCCGCGCCATCGAGCATGGAGTACTCGGTGTGCACGTGCAGGTGCACGAACGAGTCGTCTGCTCCGGGCAAGGCTGCGCTCATTCCAAGGTCGTCGTACGCCAACGGTCAGCGTCGGTCCGAGGGGAAGGCGGGCCGTGCTGTGCGGGCCCAACTCTGCCACGACGTCACGACAGAATCGGGCAGGGGCGGATCGCGAGTCGGGATCGCCTGATCGTCGGGCGCGGACCGGGGCCCCGGGGAGCAACTCCCGCGGGCAGCCGCGGACCCGGCGCGCCGGGTTAGCGTTCAGGGGTGATCCCGGGCGCCCCGAGAACCCCGGTCGGCTGGGTGATCGTCTGGGGGGTCGCGTACGCCCTGCTCCATCACCTCGGCGCCCTGCCCGCGGGTCTGGGTAGCGCAGGTGGCGGGACCCGGTGGGTGGACTGGATCGACCTCGCCGTCCCCTACCTGGTGGTCGGGCCCGCGCTGGCCGCGCTGGCCGCGTCCGCGGCTGACCGGCGCAACTGGCTGATCTGCCTGACCGGAGCAGCGGCGTACGTCTCCGGGCACGGCATCCACCTGGCTGCGAACTCGATCGGCAAACCAGCGCGGCGACAGCGCGCCGGTCCACCTCTGGGACGAGGTGGTCGGGCACGCCATCTGGTATGCGGGCGTTGCCCTGCTCGTGATCGCCCTGGCCCGGGCGGTGCAGCTGGAAAGGATCGCCCCGGCCGGCTGGCTGCTGGCGGCGAGCGTCGGCGCGACCTGGGCGACGAACGCCGACGGCGCCGACGGCCTGGCGCTGCCGATGCTTGTGGTGGCACTCGGCCTCGCCGCGTGGGGCTTTCGGACCCGCGCCACCGGGTCCGGGCAACTGGTGCTCGTGACGTACGGGCTGGCGTCGGTCCTGCTTGTCGTACTGACCGCCGGGTGACACCTGACGCACGCGAACCAGTGGCCACCGCCGGTACGCTGCGCGGCCGGGGGCCTACGGTCGTCGTGGGAGGTCCACGTGAGGGTTGCAGTCGTCGCCGGCGGGTTGTCGCACGAACGCGACGTGTCCGTGCGGTCCGGGCGCCGCGTGGCGGATGCGCTGCGCCGGCAGGGCGTCACGGTCGAGCTGTGGGACTTCGACGTGGCGTTTCTGGCCCGGTTGCAGGCCCACGAGGTGGATTCGGCTTTCGTCGTCCTGCACGGCGGAGCCGGTGAGAACGGGACCGTGCAGGCGATCCTCGAGCTCGCCGGCATCCCGCACAGCGGCGCGACCTCGCACGCCTGCCGGTCCGCCTTCGACAAGGCCGTGGCCAAGGCCCGGCTGGCCGAGGCGGGCATCGCCACGCCGGCCTGGACCGCCCTGCCGAGTGCGACCTTCCGAGACCTCGGGGCTGCCGCCGTCAACGACCTGCTGGTCCAATCGCTGCGGCTCCCCCTTGTCGTCAAGCCGGTGACGGGTGGCTCCGCCCTCGGCGTCACGCTGGTCGACACGGCGGCCGAGCTCGCGCCCGCCCTCGTCGCGGCGTTCTCCTACGGAGTGGACGCGCTCATCGAGCGGCAGATGACCGGGCCCGAGCTGGCGGTTCCGGTGCTGGAGCGCGGCGGCAGCTTCGTGGCCCTGCAGCCCGTGCTGGTGGAGACCTCCGCCGGGCAGCCCTACGACTACCAGGCCCGCTACGACGCCTCGAGCGGTGTCCGCTACACCCACCTCGACGACGAAGATGCGGACTTCGACGTGCCTGCGCTGCGCACCCTGGCTGCGCGCGTCCACGAGGTGCTCGGCCTGCGCGGCCTGAGCCGGGTCGACATCCGCTTCGACGCCGACGGGACGGCCAACGTCCTCGAGGCGGCTGTCACGCCGGGCATGACCGAGACCTCCATCTGGCCGATGGCGATCGCGCGGGCCGGGCTGGACCTGGGCCAGGTGTGCCTCGAGCTCAGTCGGGCAGCGACGGGGCCGGCGCCGTCCTGACCGCCGTCGGCTGCCGGCTCGCCAGTCGCTAACCTCCACCACTGTGCTCAAGGCCATGCTCGACGGCAGCGTCTTTGCCGACGTCACCGGTTCCGGGCGCCCGGATGTCCTCGCCCTGCACGGGTGGGGCCGCACGCGGGCGGACCTCGCGCCCGCCGTCGCCGCCCGCAGCGCGCTGCTCGTCGACCTGCCTGGCTTCGGGGCCAGTCCTGCCCCGGCCGCCGCCTGGGGTTCGCCGGACTACGCCCGGCTGCTCGCGCCGCTGCTCGACGACGGCCCCCCGTGGACCCTTCTGGGGCACTCCTTCGGTGGCCGGGTCGCCGTGCAGCTCGCACTGCTGCGGCCCGAGCGGGTGGGAGCACTGGTGCTCACCGGCGTCCCGCTCCTGCGCGCTGCCGGGGGGGGACGCAGCCCGGCGGCGTACCGGCTGGCTCGCGCGCTGCACAGGCGAGGCCTGCTCCCGGAGACCCGGATGGAGCAGCTCCGGCAGCGCTACGGCTCGGCGGACTACCGGGCCGCGTCCGGCACCATGCGCGACACGCTGGTGCGGGTGGTGAACGAGGACTACAGGAGCCTGCTGCCGGATGTGCGCTGCCCGGTCGAGCTGGTCTGGGGAGCCCTCGACACGGCTGCGCCGCTCAGCATGGCGCAAGAGGCCAGCCGGCTGCTGCCGGCGGCCGAGCTCTCCGTGAGCCCGCAGTCCGGGCACCTGCTCGACGCACCGCTGATCAGCCTGCTCTCGGACCGGCTCGGGGCGTCGAGGTGATGGAGCTCCTGGTACGCACGGCCGGCCTGGTGCTCACCCTCGCCGTGGGTCTGCGATGGCTGCGCGTGGCGCAGCGTGAGCACTACCTGGCCGGCCGGTGCTTCTGGACCCTGCGCCTGTGGGTGCGCTGCTTCCCCCTCGACGCACTGCTCATGGTCGCCGCCGGCAGCACGCTGGTGCTGGCCCTGGTGATCGACCAGCCAGGCCTGCTCGTCGTGTCAGCACTGGCCGGGCTGGCCGTCCCGCTCCGGCTGCCGTTGCGCGGGCGCACCTCTCGACTGGCATGGACCGCCCGCCTCCGCCGGGTCGCTGTGGTGTCCGCCCTCGTCGAGGGGGCACTGATCCTGCTCGCCCCCGCGCCGGTCGCCGCCGCCGCCGTCGCGCTGTCCCCCGTCGCGGTCGACCTTGCCCTGCTTGTCCTGCGTCCGGTGGAGAACCGGCTCGCGGCCACCTATCTCTCCCAGGCGCGCAAGCGGATGCAGCAGGTGGCCCCGACGGTCATCGCCATCACCGGCTCCTTCGGCAAGACCACCACCAAGCAGTACCTCGCCCACCTGCTGGGCGGACAGCGCGCAGTGGTGCCGAGCCCCGCCAGCTTCAACAACGCCATGGGTCTGTCCCGGGCGGTGAACGAGCACCTCCCACCGGGCACGGAGGTGTTCATCGCGGAGATGGGCACCTACGGACCAGGTGAGATCCGGCGGCTCTGCGAGATCTTCCCACCCGATGTCGCCGTCATCACGGCGATCGGTGAGGTCCACCTCGAGCGGATGAAGAGCCTCGACCGGATCCTGGCCGCCAAGGCGGAGATCACCGAGAACGCTCGGACGGTGGTCCTCAACACCGACGACGAGCGGCTCGCGACCCTCGCCACCACGCTGCGCGATCAAGGCAAAGAGGTCCTTCGAGCCTCTCTGACCGACCCGTCCGCCGAGGTCCTGCTGCAGGAGGACGCCGCGGGGTGGCGTCTCGCGGTCGCCGGCCGGACAGTCGGGACCGTACGGCTCCCTGACTCGGTGCATGCGACCAACGCCGCCGTCGCGGTGGCCGCGGCCATGTCGGTGGGCGCGGACCCGGAGAGCTTCCTTCGCCGACTCGAGAGCCTGCCGTCCGTCGCCCATCGGATGGAGCCCGAGCAGACCGCCAACGGCGGGTGGGTGCTCGACGACACGTACAACTCGAATCCGGCCGGGGCGGCTGCGGCGCTACGGCGCGCTTCCCACCTCGCGAAGCAGACGGGCGGGAAGGTGCACGTCGTCACGCCGGGGATGGTCGAGATGGGCACCCAGCAACGGGGGCGTAACGCCGAACTAGCCTCTTCCGCAATAAATCTCGGCGTCAAGACCTTGCTCGCAGTCGGCCGCACGAACCGAGGTGCGCTTCGCTCCGGATCCACCGACATCGGCCCCGATTCAGACTTCCTGGAGGCAGCCGACCGGCAGTCCGCGATGGACCAGCTGAGCCCCAGATTGGGCCCCGGGGACGTAGTACTGTTCGAGAATGATCTGCCCGACCACTATCCGTGACGGCTCTTGACTTGTCCCTGTCGCGCGTCGCGGTGGTCTTCGGCGGGGCCTCCCCCGAGCACGACATCAGCATCCTCACCGGCCTGCAGTGCGAGCGGGTGCTGTCCGCAGCCGGCCTGGAGGTCCAACCGCTCTACTGGACGCGCACCGGCGAGTGGCATGCCTGCGCCCGCGGGCTCGAGGCGCGGGACTTCCTCGACGGCGCCCCGAAGGACTCGCCCCGCCTGGAGCTGCGCCTGCCCTCCCCTGGCTTCGTCACCAAGAAGAGCCTCGGCGGCGTCAAGACGATGGAGTTCGACGCGGCCCTCAACTGCTGCCATGGCGGCGCCGGTGAGGACGGCGGGCTGCACAGCCTGTTCGAACAGGCTGCCCTGCCGCTGACCGGTGGCCCGGCATCCGCCGCCGCGCTCGGCATGGACAAGCTCGCCTTCGGCGCCGTCCTTCGCTGCGCCGGCGTCCCGGTGCTCGATCGTGTCCTCGTCGGCGAGCAGGAGCCATCGTTCGCCGGGCCCTACATCGTCAAGCCGCGCTTCGGTGGATCCTCCATCGGCATCGAGATCGTCGACGACTGGGACACCGCCAAGGCCTTGACGGCCAGCAGCGTCCAGTTGCGTCAGGGCGCCGTCGCCGAGGCCTTCCATGCCGACGCGGTCGATCTCAACATCGCCTACCGGACCGCACCGCAGTTCGCCGTCTCCATGCTGGAGCGGCCGATTCGAACCGGCGGCGGCATCTACAGCTTTGCCGACAAGTACATGCAGTCCGAGGGACTGGTCGCGGCCCCGCGGGAGATGCCGGCGAAGGTGCCAGCCGAGGTCGAGGCGCGGGCTGCAGAACTGGCCCGCCAGGTGCGGGACTGCACCGACATCCGGGGACTCGTCCGGGTGGACTTCCTGCTGCGGGCGGACGAGCTGTTCGTCAACGAGGTCAACACGATCCCGGGCGCGATGGGCCTCTACCTCTGGCCGTCCGACGGAGCTGGCGCCGGACAGCTGTTGATAGACCTGTTGGAGGAGACGAGGTCGCTCCGGGGACGCGGCGCGCCGGCCTCCTTCGAACCAGGTGCCGCACTGCGCGCCGCCGGCGGGATCAGCTCGAAACTCGGGCAGATCGGCGCGGTGTGACGGTCGAGCCGCTCCCCCCGCCGGGTGGGGCCGCACGCAGTCTCGACAGCCGGCTGCGCGCCCTGTTCCGCGAACCTGCCCCGGTGGCTTCTGCCCTGCTGGTGGAGGCTTTCGCGCAGGCCGGCGAGGCCGGGCAGGTTCGGGTGGTCGAGACGGCGGACCTGAGCGAGCTCCAGACGTCCGTACGGGCGGTTCTCGACGACCTGGACGAGGACCGGACCGCCACGATCGACCGACTGCGAACGGTCCTCGTCCCTGAGCTCGAATACCTGCTCCTGACCTGAGACGCGGTGATCCGCGACTCAGCCGTAGAGCTTCTCGGCGTAGCGCGGGCCGTAATAGTCGGTGAGGGCCTCGAGCGACTCCTCCGGGCGCTCCAGCGCCTGTGCGATGCGGGCCCTCGACGGGACCGCGTCGGGAGCCCAGGTGGCCGGCTCCCACAGTTCGGAGCGCAGGAAGGCCTTGGAGCAGTGATAGAAGGCCTCCTCGATCCGTACGACGAGGGCGAGCTGCGGCCGATGACCGGACACGACCAGCTGGTCGAAGAACGGCGCGTCGCAGACCAGCACCGCCGTGCCGTTGATCCGCAGGGTGTCGCCCCTGCCGGGAACGAGGAAGAGCAAGCCGACGTGCGGGTTGTCCAGCAGGTTGAGGAAGCCGTCGACGCGCCGATTGCCGGGTCGGTCGGCAAGGACGAGCGTGTGGTCGTCGAGCACGAGTGTGCTGCCGGGCGGGTCCCCGCGTGGACTCACGTCGCAGGTCCCGTCCGGCGCCGACGTGGCGATCAGGCACAGCGGGGAGGCCGCGAGCCACGCACGGTCCAGCTCGTGCAGGCAGGTCCGCACCTTGTCCGCGACCCGCTGCACCGGCGGCTCGACGATGGCGCGTAGCTGCGCCTCGTCGGAGACGACCGACCACCCGGTCTGCTTCCCGCTCACATCGACCACCATCGCATGCCCGGCCGCGGAGCGGGCACGACGGCGGGCATGACCGCTCCCGCTCTGCCTCCGACCACCGCCGCCCTGCCCAGCGGAGCAGCGATCCCGTTGCTCGGCTTCGGGACCTGGCGGCTGTCCGGCCCCACCGCTACGGAGGCGACGGCCAGCGCCCTGGCCGCCGGCTACCGCCACGTCGACACCGCGACGATCTACCGCAACGAGCGTGAGGTCGGCGCGGCCGTGCGGGACAGCGGCCTGGCCCGCGACGAGGTGTTCGTGACCACCAAACTCCCGCCCGACCAGGCCGGCACGGCCAGAACGACGCTGGAGCAGAGCCTGGAGCTGCTCGGCCTCGACCACCTCGACCTGTGGCTGATCCACTGGCCGCCGCCCGCCGAACAGGGGCTGGAGCTGTGGCGGGCGTTCCTTTCGGCCCGGGACGACGGGCTGGTGCGCGACGTCGGGGTCAGCAACTACTCACTCGAGGCGCTGGACGCCCTGACGCAGGCGACCGGCGTGACCCCGGCGGTGAACCAGATCAAGTGGAGTCCGCTGCTGTTCGACGCCGCTCTGCTCGCCGGCCACCGCGAGCGCGGCGTCGTCGTCGAGGGCTACAGCGGGCTGAAGGGCGGCACGATGCAGCAGCCCGTGGTGACCGGGATCTCCGCCCGGATCGGCTGCTCACCGGCGCAGGTGCTCATCCGCTGGCAGCTGGACCACGGCGTGGTCGCGATCCCCAAGTCGGCGAACGAGTCCCGCATCCGCGAGAACGCCGACGTCGGAGCGGTCACGCTGACCTCCGAGGACATGACAGAGCTCGACGCCCTCGCCGACCAGTGAGGGGGTAGCGCTGCCCGAATCGTCCGCGACGCCGGTTCTGCCCGTTTTGGGCCCCCCGACAGGGTGATCACGCGACGGCCGAAACCGGCCGAGTCTCCGACAGATGCCGGCCGACAGCACGATGACGGGACTGCGGATGAACGAGGCTGAGCTGCGACGCGCGAAACGCGGTTCCGGCATCCGGACCGACGTCCTGCCCTCGCTCGAGCAGGTCGAGCGGCGGCGCTTCGAGCTGTGGCTCATGTCGACGATCCTGCTCGTCGGCCTCACCGCCGGTCTCGCCATCCTGTCGATGTGGTCCCCCGAGGACATGCACGAACTGCTCTCCCGACCCGCGGTGCGCTTCGGGCTGGTCGGGATGAGCCTCGTGCTCTCGGCGTACTCCGTCGAGAAGGAGGTGAGCCTGCGCCGGGTGTCCCGGCTGCTCGTCGACGAACGGCTCCTGACGACCGCGCTGTCCAGTCGGCTGCACGAGATCTCCACCCTGCTCGACGCCGGCCGCGCCGTGAACAGCACCCTCGAGCTCGACCGGGTGCTGTCCTCGATCCTGTCCGGGGCCACCGACCTGCTCCCGGCCACCCGCGGCTCGGTGATGCTGCTCGACGGCGGCGAGCTCGTCGTCGCGGCAGCGGTCGGCAACGACAACGCGCTGGGACAGCGGCAGGCGCTCTGCGACGGGATCGCCGGACACGTCGCCCGCACCCGCGAGCCGCTGCTTCTCGACGGCACGGCGAGCCCGTCGCTGTTCCCCGGCCTCGGAGCGCGGCTGACCACGACCCGCAGCGCGCTGTGTGTGCCGCTGCTGGAGCGGGGTGAGCTGCTGGGGGTGCTCAGCCTGAGCTCGCCGGGTCGTGGCGACTTCACCGAGTACGACCTGCGGGCGGTCAGCCTGTTCGCCGAGCAGGCCGCCGCCGCGATCGGCAAGGCGCGACTGTACGAGCAGAGCCGGGAGCAGGCGGCGCAGCTCGCCCACGCGGCCAACCACGACGCGCTGACCGGGCTGGCCAACCGGACGGCGCTGCATGCCCGGGCCGCCGAGGGGACCGGCAGGCACGCCTTGCTGTTCCTCGACCTCGATGGTTTCAAGCAGGTCAACGACGAGCTCGGCCACCAGGCCGGCGACGCGGTGCTCGTCGCCGTGGCCGGACGGCTGCGCGGCTGCCTCGCCGAGCGTGACCTGGTGGCCCGCTTCGGCGGCGACGAGTTCGCCATCCTGCTCGCAGAGGTGCACGAGCCGGGTGTGGCGACCGCTACCGCCGAGCGGGTGCTCGCGACGCTGACGTCGTCGATCGTCGTCGACGGCCACCGGGTCGTCGTCACCGCCAGCGTCGGCGTCGCCCTGCCGGCCGACGGTGAGCACCTGGACGACGTCCTGCTGCACGCCGACCGGGCCCTTTATGCCGCGAAGGCCGCCGGCAAGGCGTGCTGGCAGCTCTGGGACGCCGATGCCGAGCTCCGCGAGCTCCGCGAGCTGCCTGTCGTCCGAACCGGGGCGGCCCGACCCGATGACCCCGCGGCCGGGGTGCCAGCACCCCGAAGCAGCGGTGCCTTCACCACGTCGGTCCAGGCAGGCCCGAGATGAAGCTGCCCGAGAAGCCGCTCGGCACCGTCCTGCCGGGCCCTCGGCTCATCGGTGGCCGGCCCGCAGCCGCCGGCTACATCGTCGCCGCGCTGGTGGCCGGGACGGCAGTCCTGGCACACCTGGAGCCGACCGCCCCAGCGGCGGTCGGGACAGCCGCCCTGGTCGTTGTCCTCGCCCCGCTGTGGCTGTCGGCCCGGGTGACCACCACCTGGCTGGTCGTGCTCGGACTGTCGCTCCTGCCGGCCGCCCGACCCGGTGCGCTGCCGGCCGTCTCGACGGTCGTCACCATCCTCCTGCTGGCCTTCGCCGGACGCCGTGTCGCTGCGCTCGGAGCCGAGGTGGGCGCCGCGCAGGCCTCGACGCTGCGCCAGGTCACCGCACGCGATGCCGAAGCACGCGCCTCCGAGACGCGGCAGGCCGAGCTCGCCCAGCGGCTGCAGCACGCCGCGACCCACGACCCGCTCACCGGCCTGCTCAACCGCAACGCCCTGACCCAGCTGCTCGACGCCACCCTCGCCGGGGGCAGCGCGGCGGCCGTTCTCGTGATCTCGCTCACCGGCTTCCGGCAGGTCAACGACCGCTTCGGTGCCGATGGCGGCGACGAGGTGCTGCTCTCGGTCGGGCGCCGCCTGACCGGTGCGGCCCGCGGCAGCGACCTGGTCGCCCGCCTGGGAGGTGACGAGTTCGCCGTCCTGCTCCCGGGGCTGAGCGAGATCGAAGCCGCCTCGGTCGGCAGTCGGCTGCTCGCCGTCCTGGACGACCCCTTCGTCGTCGCGGAGCAGGCGGTCCTGCTGCGGGCGCGCGGCGGACGCGCGCTCGGGGACCAGGCCGGCTCCGGTCGGGACGTGCTGCGCCGCGCGGAAACGGCCGCTCGCGGCGCCACCGCCGGCGGTCCGGTCCAGGTGTTCAGCCACGGGTCGCAGGAGTGCGAGCAGCGACGGATCGCCTTGGAGGTCGACCTGCACCGCGCCCTGGCCGCAGACGAGATGCACCTGGTGTACCAGCCTTTGGTGAGTGCCCAGACCGGCCGCATCGTCTCGCTGGAGGCCCTGGTGCGCTGGCACCACCCGGAGCGCGGAACGGTACCCCCCGATGAGTTCATCGGTCTCGCCGAGCGCACCGGGCTGATCGTCCCCCTCGGGCTGCGGGTGCTGCAGCTGGCCTGCGCACAGCTGCGGCGGTGGTCCGAGGGTGGCGCGTCGCACATCACCGTGGCGGTCAACGTCTCGGCCCGACAGCTGCTCGAGCCGGACTTCGTCGAACAGGTACGGAACGTGCTGTGGGGCTCCGGCGTCGACCCGCACGCGATCGTCCTCGAACTCACCGAGAGCCTGCTCGTGGAGGACAGCGAGGCGGCCGTCGCCGTCCTGTGGCAGCTGCGGAGCCTGGGGGTGAAGCTCGCTCTCGATGACTTCGGGACCGGCTACTCCTCGCTGGGCCGCCTCGGCGAGCTGCCCATCGACGAGTTGAAGATCGACAAGTCCTTCACCGACCGGCTGGGCGCCAGCCAGCTCGACAGCGCGACCCTGGTGACAGCAGCCGTGGCCATGGGACACGGGCTCGGTCTCACCGTCGTCACCGAAGGTGTCGAGACCTCCGCGCAGGCGGCGTTCCTCGCCAACGTCGGCTGCGACCTGCTGCAGGGCTACCTGTTCAGCAAGCCGCTGCCCGCCGAGGCGCTTGCCCCGCTGCTCCACGCGGTGCTCCGGCCCGCAGCGGGATTCGTGCCGGCACCACGCCACGAGGGACCGGCGGCGATGCAGGTGCCGGGCGTGCTGCCGACCCTGCCGCGCTGACGGGCCGGGGCAGCCACTCGGGTCACAGCGCGCGACGCATCCCCACGTGCTCGATGCCGGCCTCGAGATAGACCTGGCCGTACGGCAGGAACCCGGCCCGCTCGTAGAAGCCCCGGGCGTGCACCTGGGCATGCAGCTCCACCACGGGCCGGCCGCGCGCGGCAGCGGTGGCCACCAGCAGGTCGAGCAAGGCGCGGCCGACGCCCCCGCCCCGCACGGCGTCCAGCACTGCCATCCGGCCGACCGTGCCCACCGTCCCGGCAGTCCCGGGCACCAGGTGCCCCGCCTCGTCGGTGCGACCGTCGAGCAGCCGGCCGGTGCCGACGACCCGGCCGTCCTGCACGGCCACCGCATGGTCAGCGAACGCGTCGAGGGCGTCGCGCTCGAGCTCAGGCGGCACGCCCTGCCCGAGCACGAAGACCGTCTGGCGGACGGCGAAGACCGCCTGCATGTCGGCTGGGCCGGCGAGGCGGACGACGACCGTCACGAACCGCGCGGCGCCGGGGGCGGGACGACTCCCGTCACCTCCGGGAACAGCGGGAGGATGTCGAGCGCCGACAGCTGGGCGCCGCGCGGGGCGAGTTCCACCCCGCGGACGGGCGGCAACGCCGCCAGCTCGATCAGCTTCGCCGCCTGCCCCTCGACGACCAGCGAGAACAGGCAGGCGCACGGGGTGCCGTAGGCGCCCGCCTCCTCGCCCGCCGCCTTCGCATCCGCTTCGTACACCTTCCGGAACTCGGCGTCCGCCACGTTGGCCGGGTCGATCGACTCCGCGAGCGCGGCGAACTCCCGCTGCTCCTCCGTCTTGCGCTGGGCCGTCTGCTCGAACACGGCGGCCAACGCCGAACGCAGGTCCCCCGGGACCTCGACCGGCACGACCTCCGCGATCCCGGCGGTCACCGGCGCGCGAAGGTAGACCCGGCGTACGGCCAGGTCGTTCTGCCTCGCAAGCTGCTCCGCCTCGACCGGTGTCACCGGCTCGGACAGGCTCAGCAGCGCGAGGAAGCGGCCATCCTCGTCGTCGCTCGTGGCGGCGACAGCCCGCTCGCGGGCGTCCGCGAGGTGCTCGTCGATGCTGCTGCCGACCGGGGGCCCCAGACGAAGCGGAAGCCCGCCCGCTGAGGCCGCACCCGCCGCTGAACCGGCCCCGCCGCCGGTCCCACCGCGGACGAAGACCACCGTCGTACCGCTCAGGAAGACCGCCCCGATGAGCAGGAGGCCGAGCTGAGGGAACTCGCGCAGCAGGGACAGGGCCCCGAGGGACAGGAAGCGCTCGTCGAGCTCGCGCAGCCTCACGACCGCCCCCCGTCGACCTCGGCGACCCGGTCGAGCGCCACCTGCAGGTCGGCCGGATAGCTGCTGTCGAAGCTCACCCAGCGACCGTCCTCGGGGTGCGCGAACGACAGCCGTACGGCGTGCAGCCACTGCCGACCGAGCTTCAGCTTCTTCGACAGGGTCGGGTCGGCTCCGTAGGTCACATCCCCCACGCACGGGTGCTGCAGAGCGGCCATGTGCACCCGGATCTGGTGCGTACGACCGGTCTCGAGGTGGATCTCCAGCAGGCTCGCATGCCGGAAGGCCTCCAGGGTCTCGTAGTGCGTGACGCTGTCCCGGCCACCGGCGACGACGGCGAACTTGTACGCCGAGCTCGGGTGCCGGTCGATCGGGGCGTCGACGGTCCCGCTGAGCGGGTCGGGATGACCTTGTACGAGGGCGTGGTAGCGCTTGTCGACGGTCCGCTCGCGGAAGGCGTCCTTGAGCACGGTGTAGGCGCGTTCGCTCTTGGCCACGACCATCAACCCACTGGTGCCGACATCGAGACGGTGGACGATGCCGCGCCGCTCCTCGGCGCCGCTGGTGCTGACCCGGTGGCCGGCTGCTGCCAGACCACCGACGACCGTCGGCCCTTCCCAGCCGGGACTCGGGTGCGCGGCCACGCCGACCGGCTTGTCGACGACGAGCAGGTCGGCGTCTTCGTGGACGACGCGCAGCCCGTCGACGACTGTCGGGACGGGCAGCGCCGACAGCGGTGGTCCGGGCAGGTCGATGTCGAGAACCGCGCCCGTGGTGACCCGCTCGCTCTTGAGACTGCGCTGCCCGTCGAGGCTGGCGTCACCCGCGGCGACCAGATCTGCCGCGGCGGTGCGCGACAGCCCGAACAGTCGACTGATCGCGGCATCCAGCCGCATGCCGTCCAACCCTTCGGGAACGGGCAGGGAGCGGTGCTGGGTCACCCGTACATCATGCGTCTTGCGCGGTTCTCCGGGTGCCGTCGACCTCGATGTTGCGAAAGGACAGGACCACGGCCAGCAGCCCACCGACGACGATGCCGCTGTCGGCGACGTTGAAGCTCGGCCAGACCTGGAAGTCCAGGAAGTCGACCACCGCTCCCCTGCCCGGGCCGGGGCTGCGCAACAGCCGGTCGATCAGATTGCCGGTGGCGCCCCCGAGCAAAAGCCCGAGGCTCAGCGCCCAGGCGGTGCTGCGGAGCCTTCGGGAGATGCGCACGATCACCACCACGACGACGACCGCGACGGCGGTGAACACGATCGTGTAGCCCTCGGCGAAGGAGAAGGCGGCGCCGGAGTTGCGCGTCACCCGGATCAACAGCTGGCCACCAAGCAGCTCGAGCGTGCGTCGGCCTTCGAGCTCGGCAACCACGAGCACCTTGGTGAGGACGTCGAGGCTGAGCACGAGCGCGGCGACGACCGCCAGCAGCCAGGTGCGGCGGCCGCTCCGCTCGGTCAGCGTCGCTCCTCGCGCTGCTTGCACGTCACGCACATCGTCGCGCGGGGGAAGGCCTGCAGGCGGGCCTTCGGGATCGGGTTGCCGCAGTTCTCACACCGGCCGTACGTGCCTGCGTCGAGCCGTCCCATCGCGCGCTCGACCTGGACGAGCAGGTCCCGGCTGTTGTTCGACAGTGACATCTCGTGCTCGCGCTCGAAGGTCTTGGTGCCCGCGTCGGCCTCGTCACCCGAGCCCTCGCTGCTCTGGTCGCGCTTGAGGCTCTCGCTCGCCGCCTCGGCGTTCTCGATCTCCCCGCGCAGCTCGGCAGCCTGCTCGTCGAGCTCGGCGCGGATGGCCTGGAGCTCAGTTCTGCTCCACGCGTCCGCCCCGGTCAGGGGACCGGAGGGGATCGCCTCCGGAACGGACTTCGCTGCGCGCGCGGCGGCCTTCGGCGCTGCCGGGACCCTGGCTGTCGAGGCCTCGGGGGCCTGGGCCTTCGCGGGCTGGGCCTTGGCGGCCTGGGCCTTGGCGGGCTGGGCCTTCGCGGCCTGGGCCTTCGCGGGCTGGGCCTTGGCGGGCTGGGCCTTCGCGGGCGCGGCCTTCGCGGGCGCGGCCTTCGCGGGAGCGGCCTTCGCGGGAGCGGTCTTCACCGGCGCGGTCTTCACCGGCGCGGCCTTCACCGGCGCGGCCTTCACCGGCGCGATCTTCGCGGGCGCCGCCTTCGCGGGCGCCGCCTTCACCGGCGCGGCCTTCGCGGGCGCGGCCTTCGCGGGCGCCGCCTTCGCGGGCGGTGCTGCAGCCTTGACAACGCGCTTGCCCGGAGCCGCTACCTTGCCGGCCTTCACCGGGGCTCGGCTGGCCGCCGTCGCCTTTGGAGGCTTCACCGCCGCGGCCGGCTTCTTCGACGCGGGCGCGGGTCTGGCCGGCGCGGCCTTCGCGGCCACCTTGGCAGCCGCGACCTTGGTCCCACCCTTGCCCCGCGCCGCAGCTGAACGAGCCGCAGCGGGCGCAGCGCTTCCCTGTGACGACGTGGCTGGCGCGGACTCAGCGTTCTGAGCCGGCTTGTCCTTACCGCCAGGCAGCAAGCCGCGAACCGTCTTGCCGAAGCTCGCCATGCCGCCCTCTCGACGCCCGTCAGGCCCGGGACGGGCGTGATCGCGACGGGCCGCAGGATACGTGAGCGTTCACGCTCGACACAATGCGCCACGCCCGAGCGGGAGATCTCCGCCTCAACAGCCCGTAGATCGGCGAATGACCGCCCTCCACTGCCCCTCAGGCCGACCAGACCCAACTCGTCTATCTGTCTGCGCACAGGTACTTCTCGGCCTCCGGTTTCTGTCGGAGGCTGGTTCTATTGTCTGTGGTGTGAGAGACCTTCTGTTCCCGTCGCCGCCGCCGTTGCGGGCGTGGTTGCGCTCGGCGGCGCGGGTCGGGGCGGTGGCGTTCTCGGCGGAGTGCCGGGCGATCACGGCGATGGTCGAGGCGGCCGAACCGGAGCAGCGGGA
>JBBSKF010000023.1:0-29191 GCA_038256525.1 Mycobacteriales bacterium
CTGATGGAACGGCGGATCTTCGGGATCGAGAACGAGTACGGCGTGACGTGCACCTTCCGCGGCCAGCGCCGGCTCTCCCCGGACGAGGTCGCCCGCTACCTGTTCCGGCGGGTCGTGTCGTGGGGACGCAGCTCGAACGTCTTCCTGCGCAACGGCGCCCGGCTCTACCTCGACGTCGGCTCCCACCCGGAATACGCCACGCCCGAGTGCGACAACGCCGTCGATCTGGTCACCCACGACAAGGCGGGGGAGCGGATCCTCGAGGGGCTGCTCGTCGACGCCGAGCGGCGGCTGCGCGAGGAGGGCATCGCGGGCGACATCTACCTGTTCAAGAACAACACCGACAGCGCCGGCAACTCCTACGGCTGCCACGAGAACTACCTCGTCGGTCGGCAGGGCGAGTTCTCCCGCTTGGCCGACGTACTCATTCCGTTCCTGGTCAGCCGCCAGATCGTCGTCGGGGCCGGGAAGGTGCTGCAGACACCCCGCGGCGCCGTCTTCTGCGTCAGCCAGCGGGCCGAGCACATCTGGGAGGGCGTCTCGAGCGCGACGACCCGCAGTCGCCCGATCATCAACACGCGGGACGAGCCGCACGCCGACGCAGAGCGGTTCCGGCGGCTGCACGTCATCGTCGGGGACAGCAACATGAACGAGGTCACGACGCTGCTCAAGATCGGCGCGACGGACCTCGTGCTGCGGATGATCGAAGCCGGGGTGGTGCTGCGCGACGTCACGCTCGAGAACCCCATTCGCGCGATCCGGGAGATCAGCCACGACGCGACCGGGCGGCGCAAGGTCAAGCTCGCCAACGGACGGGAGGCCACCGCCCTCGAGATCCAGCGGGAGTACTTCTCGAAGGCCACCGACTTCATCGACCGCCGCGGCGGTGACGCCACGGTGAAGCGGGTTCTGGACGTCTGGGGTCGCACGCTGCAGGCGATCGACACCGGAGACCTGTCACTTGTCGACCGCGAGATCGACTGGGTGACGAAGTACCAGGTGATCGAGCGCTACAGAAGCAAGCACGACCTGCCCCTGTCGAGCCCGCGAGTCGCCCAGCTCGACCTTGCCTATCACGACGTGAACCGCAACCGCGGGCTGTTCTACCTGCTGCAGAACCGCGGTCTCGTGGCGCGCGCCACGACCGATCTCGCGGTCTTCGAGGCCAAGTCCGTGCCGCCGCAGACCACCCGGGCGAAGCTGCGCGGGGAGTTCATCAAGTGCGCCCAGGAGAAGCGGCGGGACTTCACCGTCGACTGGGTACACCTGAAGCTCAACGACCAGGCGCAGCGAACCGTGCTGTGCAAGGACCCCTTCCGCTCGGTCGACGACCGGGTGGACAAGTTGATCGCATCCATGTGAGTCCGCACAGAAGGAGCGCAGATGTCCGACAAGCCAAGCGTGGCAATCCCCGACGGCCCCCCGCCGACCGAGCTGGTGCTCGAGGACCTGCGGGTCGGTGACGGCGCGGAGGCCGTGGCCGGCAAGACCTGCTCCATGCAGTACGTCGGCGTGGCCTGGTCGAGCGGCAAGCAGTTCGACGCCTCCTGGGACCGGGGATCGCCGTTCGACTTCGAACTGGGCGCCGGGTCGGTCATCGCCGGCTGGGACCAGGGGGTGGTCGGGATGAAGGTCGGTGGCCAGCGGCGCCTGACCATCCCTTCAGAGCTGGGGTACGGCCGGTACGGCGCCGGCCGGGCCATCGGCCCGGGGGAGACGCTCGTGTTCGTCGTCGACCTGGTGGACGTCACCTGATCGGCGGCGCCCGCCACCGTCACGCTGGTGTGTCGAGGACAAGACCGACGACCTCGCGGATCTGCGCAAGCAGGCCGGCCCCGATGTTGCCGATCTGATCGGCCAGGCGGCCGGCTGAGACCGCGCGGAGGTGTTGGCACTGGGCTGAGGATGCCTGCGTCAGGCCGTTGTGCTGATCCGGGTCGAGGTCAGCGGGACGACGTGGACGACCGAAGGCGTAGCGTCCAGAAGTCGTTGGGCGGTGACCACGACTGCGGGGTGGTGAACGCCTGCCGCACTCCCCCTCGGGGTGCCGAGATCCACATCGACGACGTCACCCGAGGTCAGCGTTGAGCCAGGCAACCTCGGGCGCGGTCAGCTCTCGCCGCAGATCCGCTGCGATCTGGTCCTGGCGGAGGCGCCGGACGGCGAGCGTGACGGTGTCCCCGACGCTCGTCCCGAGCGCGGCAGCGAGCTTCTTGAGTTCACGATGGGTGACGCCGTCGATCCGTACGCTGGTGCTTTGCATGCACAAGCGCTAGCACGGTTGCATGCTACGGCTGGTCGGTGTCCAGCGGCTGCAGCAGCGCTGCTGCGTGCCGACCGGCTGCTGCCGCCGCGACAAAGGCGACCGGGTCGTCGGTCAGGCCGCGGCCCATGGACGACAGCAACGGGGACCACTCCTGCAGGACGTCCAGCAGGCCGGTGTCATCCACGTCCACGAGCCGGTGGCGGGCAAGAGTCGCACGCACCGGCTCGACCAGCCCCGCGTACGACCGGGGGACGACGACGTCAGCCACGGCGAGCGCCACCCGGCCGTACGCCGTGGTGCTGTGATGGCTGACGCCGCGATGTCGCGGGCGGGGGTCGACCTCGGACATGCGCAGGACGGCGACCGGCCGGGCCCCGACGGCGGCTGCGGCGTTGACCGCTTCGCCCGCGGCGACGCCGGAGAAGCCCCACGAGGTGCCGGTGCCGAGGTTGCCCGGGCCCTGGATCACGACGATCACCTCGGCGGACAGCACGTGCACGGCTGCGAGCAGACCGGAGTGCAGCGTTACCGCCTCGAGGTCCCCACCGAAGGCCTGACCGACGGTGACCGTCCCGACGAGCCGGTCCGCGAGCGCCGCGACGGTGCGGGAAAACCACAGCGGCAGGGCGCCACCGTCGGTCATGACGTACGCGACGCGCGTCGCGGGGCGCGCAGCGAGCAGACCGGCAAGCACCGCCGGCAGCGAGGAGTGCAGGTCGGCGACGACCACGGGCGGGCCGGGCGCGGGTAGCGGTCCGGCCTCGGCCAGCAGCGCGTGCGCGGGCGCGTCCTGCTCGTCGACGCCGAGCACGACCGCCTGCAGCGGGGTGTAGCGCGCCTTGACCAGGTGTCCCGGACCGGCCACGTCCGGGGGCAGCCGCCCGGGCACGGCCACCACCACGGCATAGCCACCGGTGCCGAGCCCGAGCTCGAGCGCCGCGACGTTGAGCAGGACGACGTCACCGATCTGCGGCCGACCCACCAGCGACGGGTAGGCGAGCGCCTCGACGCGGTTCCCGTTCTCCAGCGCGGCGGTGCACTCGATCGCCCCCGGCCAGGCGCGGCCGAGCGCGACGACTGTGCCCTGCCGCCATCGGATCACGACGCCTCCCCCCGCTCGAGTGCTCCCGCAGGCTAACGTCGCGGCCGTGTCGGACCGGAAGACCGAGCGGCTGCTCAATCTCGTCATCTGCCTGCTCGCGACCCGCCGGTTCCTGTCCGTGCAGGAGATCCGGGCAGCGGTGCCCGGATACGGCCAGGACGCCGAGGAGTCCTTCCGGCGCATGTTCGAACGCGACAAGGAGGAGCTGCGCGAGCTCGGTATCCCCCTCGAGACCGGGACGAACAGCCACGCCCACGACGACGAACCCGGCTACCGCATCGCCCGGCGTGACTACGAGCTGCCCGAGATCCAGCTGGAGCCCGACGAGGCGGCGGCGTTGGGCCTGGCTGCCCGGCTGTGGCAGTCCGCACCCCTTGCGGGGGCGACAGGCAGTGCCCTGCTCAAGCTGCAGGCCGCCGGGGTCGCGACCGGCCCATCCGCTCCGGGCGCCCTGGAGCCGAGGGTCGGCGCGACCGAGCCGGCCTTCGAGGCCTGCCTGAGGGCCGTCCAGAACGGTCGTGGGCTGCGCTTCACCTACCGGGCCGGGGGTGGGGGCTCGCCGGGGGAGCGGCGCGTCGAGCCGTGGGGGGTGGTGTCGTGGCGGGGCCGCTGGTATCTCGTCGGGCTCGATGTCGACCGCGCCGCCGAGAGGGTGTTCCGGATGTCCCGCATCGTCGGCGAGGTCACCGCTACGGGCGAGCGCGGCTCCGTCGTGGCGCCGCTCGGGCTCGACCTGCGGGCCACCGCCGCCCGCATGGCCGGCGACGAACCGCGCACGACTGCTCGGGTCGCTGTCCGGCCCGGGGCCGGCTGGGAGCTGCGCCGCTCGGCGACCGCCACGGCGCCCGACCCGGACCGGGATGGCTGGTCGATCGTCGATGTCGGCTTCTCCGACCCGCAGCGCTTCGCCGACCGGGTGACCGGTTACGGCGCCGACGCCGTCGTGCTGTCCCCGCCCGAAGCGCGGAACGCGGTCGTGGCCCGCCTTCGTGAGCTGGCGTCGTGACCAGCACCGGCGGCCAGCTGCCGCGCCTACTCGCGCTCGTGCCCTATCTGCTGTCCCGACCCGGCGTGCGCCTCGCGGAGGTCGCTGCGACGTTCGGGATCAGCGAGGAGCGACTGCGCCGGGACCTCAATCTGCTCTGGGTCTGCGGGCTACCGGGGCACGGTCCGGGCGACCTGATCGATGTCGAGTTCGAGGGCGACACGATCACCCTGCTCGAGCCGGCCGGGGTGACCCGGCCGCTTCGGCTGACCGTGGACGAGGCCCTCGCCCTCATCGTCGCCCTGCGCGCGCTCGCCGACACTCCCGGCCTGTCCGAGCACGACGCCGTCGACCGGGCCCTGGTCAAGGTCGAGCAGGCGGCGGGCGCAGCCGCCGGAGCGGCGTCGCGGGTCGAGGTCTCGGTCGAGGGTGAGCAGCGGGTGCTGCCGGTGATCCAGGCCGCGCTGGACGGGCGACGACGTCTGCACCTGAGCTACCACGTACCCGGTCGGGACGAGACGACCGAGCGTGACGTCGATCCGATGCGGCTGCTGCTCGTGGAGGGCCGCAGCTACCTGGAGGGTTGGTGCCGCAGAGCCGAGGGCGTACGCCTGTTCCGTCTCGACCGGGTCGACGCCGTGACGGTGCTGGACCTTCCTGCCGAAACCCCACCGGGCGTACGCCACCGAGATCTGTCGCAGGGGCTCTTCCGGCCGGGACCTGACGACCTGCTGGTCACTCTCGCGCTGCGGCCGGGTGCCGCCTGGGTCGCGGACTACCACCCGTGCGAGTCCGTGACCGAGGCCGCCGACGGCGCTCTGGTCGTCCGGCTACGGGCCCGCGACACCGGCTGGGTACGCCGGCTCGCCCTGCGTCTGGGCGCCCAGGGGCGGGTACTGGCTCCCGCCACGCTCGCCGACCAGGTGCGGGCCGACGCGGCCCTGGCCCTCGCGGCCTACGCGGACTGATCCTTCCGGGCCAGGCCGGGTCATCCCGCGGCGTCGCGGTCAAGGGTTGCGCCGGCCCTGCCGAAGGCGTAGGTGCCGCAGCACACGCGGCATGACGAAGGAGTCGGCCATGACCACGATCAAGGCTTCCTGCCCCACCTGCGGCGAGGTCGAGCTGACCCCGCCCGACGTTACGCTGCTCGTGTGTCGCCACGCTCCGTTGTCCTACTACGCCTTCAGCTGCCCCACCTGCAAGGTCGAGGTGCGCAAGCCGGCCGACGACCACATCGTCTCGCTGCTGGTGTCCGGTGGCGTGCCGGCGAAGGTCTGGGACGTGCCGGCTGAGGCGCTCGAGCCGAAGGAGGGTCCGCGGTTGTCCTACGACGACCTGCTCGACTTCGCCCTCCACCTCGGCGACACCGATCTGCTGGCCGCCTCCGCAGGAGCGTCCGTCTCCACCTGAGGCGTGCCGGGATACCCTGCTGCCGTGCGTTGGATCCTGCTCGACCTCGCCCTGGTCCTGCTCTCGGTCGGCGTGCTCGCGCTCTTCCTGCTTCGCCTGTGGCGCAAGGTCCGGGCCCTCATCCGGGCCATCGGAACCGCCGGCGAACTGGTCAGTGCTGTGAACCCGCCGTTCACCGGCCCGTCACCTGCACGGCAGACGGGGGGGCATCGCGGGGCGTAGCCTGACGGGGTCGTCGACGTAGAGGAGCAACATCGTGAACCTGCCCGGTGGCTGGGAGCTCGTCCTGGTCGTGCTCGTCATCATGGTGCTGTTCGGAGCCAAGCGGCTGCCAGAGGCCTCCCGGTCGCTCGGCCGCTCGATGCGCATCTTCAAGGCCGAGACGAAAGGCCTGCGCGATGACGACGCGGCGGCCGGCGACCGGGACCGCACGACGGTGCACGACACCACCCACGAGGCCCAGCCGCTGTCTCCACCGGCCCCGATCGTCCCCCCCGCACCGATCGTCCCGCCCGCGTCGGCCGCTCCGCCCGCGCCCGCGGACCAGGCGCAGTCGCGTCAGCCGTAAGTGACCGCGCCCGCCAAGAAGGGCGGACGGGCCAAGCCTGAGCGCACGCCCGACGGCCGGATGGCCCTCATCGAGCACCTGCGGGAGTTCCGCAACCGCCTTGGCATCTCGCTGCTCGCCCTCGCGGTCTGCGTCATCGTCGCGTTCTTCCTGCGCGAGGACATCTTCAACCTCGTCAAGCAGCCGTACTGCCAGACCGAGGTGGCCAAACTGGCGGCCGAGCGATCCGGTGACCAGTGCACGCTCTACTCGTTCGGTCCGTTCGAGGAGTTCTCGGTCTCACTGCGGGTCTCGTTCATCGCCGGTGTGCTGGCGTCGTCGCCGGTGTGGCTCTACCAGCTCGGCGCGTTCATCACTCCGGCGCTGCACCGCAAGGAAAGGCGGTACGCCGCGGCGTTCCTCGGCGCCGCTCTGGTGCTGTTCGTCACCGGGACGGTTTTCGCCTTCCTCACCATCTCCCGCGGGCTGCAGTTCCTGCTCACCGTCGGCGGCGACGGCATCACGAACCTTCCCTCGATCCAGAGCTATCTGTCGTTCGTCACCTTGACCCTGCTGGCCTTCGGGGTGGCGTTCCTGTTCCCGGTCATCGTGCTGTTCCTGAACTTCGTCGGCATCTTCCCGGCCCGGAAGATGCGCTCCTGGCGGCGCGGC
This sequence comes from Mycobacteriales bacterium, assembly GCA_038256525.1. Taxonomy (GTDB): domain Bacteria; phylum Actinomycetota; class Actinomycetes; order Mycobacteriales; family SCTD01; genus SCTD01. Next base: position 6,983 of record JBBSKF010000023.1, read on the forward strand.
ATGATCGTCGGGATCGCCGTCGCATCAGCGCTGCTCACCCCCTCGCAGGACCCGTTCACCTTCATGGCGATGGCCTTGCCGCTCTACGCGCTGTACGAGGGGTGCATCGTCATCGCCCGGATCCGCGATCGGGCCGTGCGCCGACGCCGCGCGGTCGAGCCGGGCGCCCAGGAGCTCGAGCGGCTCGGCGACGACGAGACCTCACGCGTCGAGGACCGGCCCTCCCCGCTGTAGGCCTCCCCCCTGTCCAGCATCCCGGCGGGGGACAGACGCGCGACGTAGCCTGGGCTGGTGGGCAGCGAGGCGGTCTCACCGGCAGGGCAGTCATCGGCCGGGCCGTCACCCGCGCAGCGCTATGCCGCCTTTCGGCGCACGCAGTCCGGCCCCGCCCTCGCCGAGTTCGCGGTGGGCTACCCCTTCGGCCTCGACGCCTTCCAGCGCACCGCCTGCGCCGCCCTCGAGGCCGGTCGCGGGGTGCTGGTGGCCGCGCCGACCGGGGCGGGCAAGACCGTCGTCGGCGAGTTCGCCGTCCACCTCGCCCTGCGTGCGGGCCGCAAGTGCTTCTACACCACGCCCATCAAGGCCCTGTCGAACCAGAAGTACGCCGATCTCGTCGCGCGCCACGGCGCCGACCGGGTCGGGCTGCTCACCGGGGACAACGCGGTCAACGGGGACGCCGACGTCGTCGTGATGACCACCGAGGTGCTGCGCAACATGCTGTACGCCAGCGGCCGCTCGGGCAGCCCAGACGGCAGCGCGGACCGGCTGCGCGGGCTCGCCCACGTCGTCATGGACGAGGTCCACTACCTGGCCGATCGCGAGCGGGGCGCAGTCTGGGAGGAGGTGATCATCCACCTGCCGGACGACGTGCAGGTCACGTCCCTGTCGGCGACGGTGAGCAACGCCGAGGAGTTCGGGGCGTGGCTGGTGACCGTCCGCGGCGACACCGAGGTCGTCGTAGAGGAGCACCGCCCCGTACCGCTGTGGCAGCACGTCATGGTCGGCACCCGGCTGTACGACCTCTTCGTCAGAGACGGACATGTCGGGGGCGGGGCCGACGAGGTCAATCCCCAGTTGGAGCGCCTCGCCCGGGACGAGGGACGGCTGCCGGCACGAGGACGGGCCGGCCGCGGCCCGCAGGGCGGCTACCGCCGGCCGACGGCAAGCCGCCCCGAGGTGCTGTCCCGGCTCGACAGCCAGGCCCTGCTGCCGGCGATCACCTTCATCTTCAGCCGGGCCGGCTGCGCGGCCGCGGTGCAGCAGTGCGTGCGGTCCGGCCTCCGCCTGAACACCCCCGAGCAGGCCGACCGGGTCGCCCGGCACGTCGAACGCCGGACCGCATCGCTGCCACGGGAGGATCTACAGGTCCTGGGTTACTGGGAGTGGCTCGACGCGCTGCAGCGCGGGTTCGCGGCGCACCACGCCGGGATGCTGCCGACCTTCAAAGAGGTCGTCGAGGAGCTGTTCGTCGACGGCCTGGTCCAGGCGGTGTTCGCGACCGAGACGCTGGCGCTGGGCATCAACATGCCGGCCCGCTCGGTGGTCCTGGAGAAGCTCACGAAGTGGAACGGCGAGACGCACGCCGACGTGACACCGGGGGAGTACACCCAGCTGACCGGCCGGGCCGGCCGACGCGGCATCGACGTCGAGGGCCACGCGGTCGTGCTGTGGCAGCCGGGCATGTCGCCGCGGACCCTGGCCGGCCTCGCGTCGACCCGCACCTACCCGCTGCGCTCGAGCTTCCGGCCGTCGTACAACATGGCCGTCAACCTGGTGGGCAACCTGGGTAGGGAGCAGGCGCGCATCCTGCTGGAGAGCTCGTTCGCGCAGTTCCAGGCCGACGCGTCGGTCGTCGGGCTGGCCCGGCAGGTGCACCGCAACCTCGAGGGTCTCGAGGGCTACCGCGCATCCCTCACCTGTCATCTGGGCGACGCCGAGGAGTACGGCCGGCTGCGCGCCGACCTGCAGCGCCGCGAGGCCGACCTCGCCCGGCAGGGCGCCGCGCAGCGGCGGGCCGCCGCGGCCGCCGCGCTGGAGCAGTTGAAGCCCGGCGATGTCGTCCGCGTCCCGAGCGGGCGCAGGTCCGGGCTTGCCGTCGTGCTCGACCCGGGCCTCGCCGCGAACGGTGACGCACACCCGCTGGTGCTCACCGAGGACCGCTGGGCCGGCCGGCTGTCCATCGCGGACTTCCCGGCCGCCGCCCCGCCGGTCGGCCGCCTGCGGGTGCCCAAGCACTTCAACCACAAGTCGCCGCAGTCACGCCGAGACCTGTCCTCGGCGCTGCGGGAGCTGGACGTCGGTGCCGCGCCGCGCCGCGGTCGGCGGCGGGCCGCTGCGGCTGACGATGAAGAGCTGGCCGCGCTACGCAGCGCGCTGCGTCGGCACCCGGTGCACGGTTGCGAGGAGCGCGAGCAGCACCTGCGCTGGGCCGAGCGATGGCACCGGCTGCGCAGCGACACCGATGCGCTGGAGCGCAGGGTCGCCGGCAAGACGAGCTCGATCGCCCGGACCTTCGACCGCGTGTGCGTCGTGCTGGCCGAGCTCGGCTATCTGGACGGCGAGCAGGTCACCGGCGCGGGGCAGTCGCTGGCCAGGCTCTACAGCGACTCCGACCTGCTCGCCGCGGAGAGTCTGCGCGCCGGGCTGTGGGACGGCCTTGTTCCCGCGGAGCTGGCCGCGGCAGTGTCGGCGCTCGTCTACCAGAGCCGGCGCGCCGACGAGTCCACTCCGGTCGTCCCCTCCGGCGCCGTCCAGAGCGCGCTCGCCGACATGGACCGACTGTGGGCCACGCTCGTGCAGACCGAGACCGACGCCGGCGTGCAGTTCCTGCGGCGACCCGACCCGGGCTTCACCTGGGCGGTGTGGCGCTGGGCAGGTGGCGCGCGGCTCGAGCAGGTGCTCGGGGACGACCCGGACCTCACCGCCGGCGACTTCGTGCGCTGGTGCAAGCAGCTGGTCGACCTGCTCGGGCAGGTGGCGGTCGTCGCCGAGGACCTGTCACCGGACGGCGCGGCCCTGCGGGCGACGACGCGGAAGGCGATCGAGGCCGTACGCCGGGGTGTCGTCGCCTACAGCAGTGTCGCCTGAGCCCGCCGGTAGCCTGTAGACCCGTGACCCGCCTCGTGCTCGCCAGCGCGAGCCTGGCCCGGCTGCGCCTGCTGCGCGACGCCGGCCTCGACCCGACAGTGATGGTCAGCGGCGTCGACGAGGACGCGGTCACCGCGCAGGACCCGCGCGAGCTGGTGCGCGAGCTGGCCTGGCGCAAGGCCGAGGCGGTCGCGGCCGGGCTGCACGAAGGTCTGGTCGTCGGCGCCGACTCGATGCTGCTGCTCGACGGGCAGGCCCTCGGTAAGCCTCGCGACGCCGAGCAGGCCCGCGCCAGGTGGCTGCGGATGCGCGGGCGGACCGGCACCCTGCTGACCGGGCAGGCCGTGATCGACGTCGGGGCCGGGCGCAGCACCCGCGGCGTCGCAGCGACCGACGTCCGGTTCGGCACGCCGAGCGAGGAGGAGGTCGAGGCCTACGTCGCGTCCGGAGAGCCGCTGGCCGTCGCCGGCGCCTTCACCCTCGACGGCCGCTCGGCGCCGTTCATCGACAGCATCGACGGCGACGCCGGCACCGTGATCGGTCTGTCACTGCCGCTGTTGCGCGCCCAGCTCGCCGAGCTTGGCGTGCGCATCCACGACCTGTGGGCGACGTGACCGCGACCCTGTCGGCCGCGCCACTGCGGATCGGCCCGCTCACCGTCGAGCTGCCGGTCGTGCTCGCGCCGATGGCCGGAGTCACCAACGCCGCATACCGCTCGCTGTGCCGGTCCTACGGCGCCGGTCTCTACGTCAGCGAGATGGTCTCCGCCCGAGCGCTCCTGGAGGTCAACGAAACCACCTCGCGTCGAGCGTCTTTCGGCCCCGACGAGACCGTACGCAGCATTCAGCTCTATGCCACGAACCCGGCCGTCGTGGCAGCGGCGGTCGCACAGCTGGTCGAGCGGGACGGTGTCGACCACATCGACCTCAACGTCGGCTGCCCGTCACCGAAGGTGACCCGGCGTGGGGGAGGCGCCGCCCTGCCGGCGCATCCCGTCCTGTTCGGTCACCTGGTGCGGGCGGCCGTGCGCGCCGCCGGTGACGTGCCCGTCACCGTCAAGATGCGCACCGGCATCGATGACGCCCACCTCACCTATCTCGAAGCCGGCAGGCGCGCCCGCGACGAGGGCGCCGCGGCGATCGCGCTGCACGCGCGTACGGCAGAGCAGTTCTACTCCGGCCGGGCGGACTGGGCGGCGATCGGCGCACTGCGGGAGGCGCTGCCCGACGTGCCGGTGCTCGGAAACGGCGACATCTGGGCAGCTGTCGACGCGCTGCGGATGATGGCCGAGACCGGCTGCGACGGGGTGGTCGTCGGACGCGGCTGCCTGGGCAAGCCCTGGCTGTTCCGCGACCTGGCCGACGTCTTCGCCGGCCGGGCGCAACAATCTGCCCCGATCATCGGCGACGTGGTCCCGGTGATGAAGCGGCACGCCCGGCTGCTTGTCGAGGCCCGCGGCGACGAAGGCTTCGCGGTGCGGGACTTCCGCCGGCACACCGGCTGGTACCTGACCGGCTACCCGGTCGGAGGGCATGCCCGCAAGCGCCTCGCGATGGCCTCTTCCCTGGCCGAGCTCGACGAGCTGCTCGACGCGCTGGACCCCACGGCGAGTCTGCCCGAGGGCTCGGAGCTGCTGCCCCGGGGGCACGTGCAGGGCCCCCGGCACGTCACCCTGCCGGAGCACTGGCTGCGCGACACCGCAGATCCGACGCCTCCCGACGACGCCGGCGCCTTCCACTCCGGTGGCTAGCCGGCCACACCGAGCGCGCCGCCGTCCACCACGCCTGCAAGCCCCAGCACACCGCGCTCACGCCGAACGGCATCGGCATACGCGGCCACCTGCGCCATCGCCCACTGCTCGTCCTGGCCGGTCTCGGCGGCCAGCAACCGGGCGGCTCGGGGCGCCGAAGGCAACGCGGCATCACGCGAGCGCAGCGACAGGCGCAGCCGCCGGCTGAACACGTCCTCGAGTGTCGATGCCCCCTCGGCCCGCGCGGCGTGCACCACCTCGGCGGCGATGTGCGGGGCGGCCGGGGACAGCACCTCGGCCAGCTCGGGGTCCGCCGCCACCAGGGAGAGCACGGCGTGCGCCTGCTCGCCGGTCTGGCGGACCAGTGCGTCGGCGATCTGCTCGTCGAGCCCGATCGAGGCGGCGGCGGTGACCACCTCCGCGCGAAGGTCCGCCCACGGCCGGGTGCCGCCCAGCGGAATCTCGTCGGTGCGGCAGCGCGCCTTGCGGCCGTCGCGTTCGATGATGCGGTCCACCACGTCCTTGGCCATCCGGCGGTAGGTCGTGAGCTTGCCGCCGGTGATGGTCAGCAGCCCGCCGGAGCCCTCGACCAGCGTGTGCCGCCGGCTGAGATCCGACATCGAGCTCGACTCGTCGGCCCGGATCAGTGGCCGCACGCCCGCCCAGGCCCCGAGCACGTCGCCGGCGGTCAAGCCCTGGTGGAAGACCGCGTTGCCCGCGGCCAGCACGTAGTCGAGATCGGCGCCGGTGAGCGAGAGGTCCTCGAGCGAGCCGTCGTAGGGTGTGTCGGTCGTCCCGAGGATCGTCTGCCGGCCCCACGGGATCGCGAACATCGAACGGCCGTCGCCCTGCTTGCTGGGCAGCAGGACACTCGCATCCAACAGCGGCAGCCGCTCGCGCGGGACCACGACGTGCACCCCCTTCGACGGCTGCACGGACGCCGGCCGGCCCGGCTCCTCCAGCGCCTGCAGCCGGTCGACCCAGACCCCGGTCGCGTTGACCACGTGCCGGGCGCGCAGCGCGACGATGCCACCGCTGCGAACGTCCAGCACGTCGGCTCCGATGACCCGTCCGGCGCGGTCGAGGGCCAACCCGGTCACCTCCGCGTAGGGCACGGTGAGCGCGCCGAACCGCCGCGCCGCCTGGACGACGGCCAGCACCAGCCGGGCGTCGTCGGTGGCGCAGTCGCCGTAGAGGTAGCAGTGCTGCAGCCCGCTCTCGCGCAGAGCAGGCGCGAGCGCGATGGCCTGCTCGGCGCTGACCCGCTCGTGCCGGCGCACGTCACCGCCGCGCCCACCGAGGGCGGCGAAGGCGAACACGTCGTAGGTGGTGAGGCCGACGCCGAGCAGCCGGCGCTTGGCAGTGTCCGGCCACACCGGGTAGAGGAAGTCCATCGGGCGTACGAGGTGCGGAGCCAGCCGCAGAAGCAGCTGCCGCTCCTGCACCCCTTCCCGCACGAGGCCGAACTCGTAGTTCTCCAGGTAGCGCAAGCCCCCGTGCACGAGCTTGCTGCTCTTGCTGCTCGTCCCGCTCGCCAGATCGCCCTTGTCGACGATCGCCACCCGCAGGCCGCGGCTCGCCGCGTCGAGGGCGACGCCGGCGCCGGTGGCCCCCATCCCGACGACCAGGACGTCGAGCTCGGTGTCGGCCGCGTCGGCGAGGTCTGCGGCGCGCGTCCGGACCGAGAAGGCGGGACTACTCACGTGCCTCAGTCTGCCACTGGCGACAGTCCGCAGCGCTCACCCAGCGTGCGCCGTCTCCAGGCAGGCCAGCATCCGCTCCAGCGGACCGTCCAGTCCCCACCGGTCGGCCAGCGCGACCAGCCGCTCCGGGTCGGCCGGCGTCCGCGGGAGGCGGTCGTCGAACGGCGGCACCGGTAGATCGCGGACGACCCGCGTCACCGCCGGGCCGACCGTCAGGTAGTCCCGGGCCGCCTCCAGCTTGGCCCGCGAGCCGGCCGGGAAGCCATCTGTCGTCCCGTCGTCGAGCGCCTGCAGGATCTGCTCCACCGTGCCGAAGCGGGCGACCAGGGCGGCAGCCGTCTTCTCCCCCACCCCCTTCACCCCGGGCAGGCCATCGCTGGGATCGCCTCGCAGCACGGCGAAGTCGGCATAGGCTCGGCCCGGGATGCCGTACTTCGCCGTGACGGCCGCCTCGTCGTACGGACGGAGCTTGTCCACGGTGTAGAGGATCCGCACCGGACGGTCGTCGCGCACCAGCTGGAACAGGTCGCGGTCACCGGTGACCACGTCGACCGCACCGGTCTCGCGCGTGGCAAGCGTGCCGAGCACATCGTCAGCCTCGTAGCCCTCGACCCCGGCCGTCGCGATCCCGAGCGTCTCGAGCACCTCGAGCAGCACGGCCACCTGCGGTCCGAGGCTCTCCGGCTCCGCCTCCGCGCCGTTCTCGGTGAGGCGATGGCTCTTGTACGACGGGACAGCCGCCACCCGGAAGGCCGGCCGCCAGTCCAGGTCGAGGCAGGCCACCAGACGGGCCGGCCGGGTGTCCCGCACGATGCGGCTGATCATGTCGAGCGTCCCGCGCACCGCGTTGACGGGCGAGCCGTCGGGCGCGGTGACGGACTCCGGGACGCCGTGGAAGGCCCGATACCACAGCGAGGGGGCATCGAGCAGTGTGAGTTGACCGGGCACCCGTGCACCCTGTCAGACCGGGCGTCGCCGCTGCGTTCTCGGTGCCACGGTCACGCCCGATCCGGGCACTGGTGGCACCGAGTTCCTCGGGGTCGTGGCCGAACGAGGCGCTAACCGCGTCCGAGGACGCGGTCGACGGCGATCTCGATCACCACCCGGGACGGGTTCGCGGCCGGCTGGCGATAGCGCATGGCATACCGGCGTACGGCCTCGGCCACCCGGGCGGGCTCGTCGCTCACCGTCGGCGCGCCTTCCATCGACAGCCAGCGTGGGCCGTCGACCTGCGCCACGACCGCCCGCGCCGATCCGGCGCGCACGTGAACCGCCTTGCGGGACGTGCCGTTGGTGATGACGCGGGCAAGCCCGGCCGCGTCGTCCCAGGTGAAGCCGACCGCGACGACGTGCGGCGTACCGTCCGGGCGCATCGTGGTCAGCGTCGCGAGGTGACGCTCGGCGAGAAAGGCCAGCACGTCGGCCGGGAGGTGATTCGGGTCATGAGCCATGGGGGAGGGTAGAGCGACGACGGCAGGGGGACAGCCCTGGACGTGGAGACCGGGTTCCCAGCGGCTGACTCGCGGGACGACTTCGCGCGGGCGCGGCGCAACGCCGTGCTGGCTCGGCTCGCCGCCCGGCTGCGGATGCGCGAGGGCGATGTCGACGTGCTGCTGCCCTTCGACGAGGTCGTCGGCGCGCTCGGCCACCGGGGCGAGCAGAACCTCGGGCTGCAGAGCGTCGACCTCGACACGATCGTCGGGTCGGTCGATCGACGGGCGGGGTTCGACCGGCAGTTCCGGCCGACGAGCGACCTGACCCGACGGCGCTTCGAACGGCTCGCGCTGGCCGTGCGCCGCGGGGAGGACCTGCCGCCGATCGAGCTCTACCGGGTGGGCGAGGTGCACTTCGTACGCGACGGTCATCATCGTGTCGCGGTGCTGCGGACCCTCGGTCGGGAGCAGGTGTCCGCGCGGGTGACCCTGGTGCGCACCGCCATGAGCGCCGGGTCGGACCTGCGCATGGGGGACCTGCCGCTGAAGGGCCACGAACGGCTCTTCCGCGAGCGGATCCCGCTGCCACCGGCCGTCGCGCAACGGGTGGCGTTCACCGACGCCGACCACTGGGCGCTGCTGGCCGAGGGCATCGAGGCCTGGGGGTTTCGGCGCATGCAGGAGCGCGGCGAGCTGCTCGACCGCAACGCGGTCGCGCTGCTGTGGTTCTCGGAGGAGTACGAGCCGGTGCTGGCCCTGCTGCGCGAAGCCGGGCTGCACGCGGGCGACGGGTCCCTGGACGCCGAGGTCTACCTGCGCTTCGCGCGGGAGCGCTACCACGTCTTGCGAACTCACCGGTGGGACGACTCGGTCATCGCCCGCCTGCAGCTGCGCGACGGGCGCAGGCATTGACCGCCGCGGCGACTAGGCCAGCGGCGGTCGGGCGAGTGCCTCCCCGGTCTCGGGGTCGAACAGGTGGATCCGCTTGGCGTCCAGCCAGATCTGCGCCTCACGGTCCTCGCTGACCTGGCTGGTCGCATCCAGGCGGGCCACGAGCTGGCTGGTGTCGCCGCTGGACTGCTCCATGTCGAGGTCGCCCGCCAGCTGACCGAGCTGCGCGTCGATCGCCTCCCTGCCGCTGTAGGGCAGGTAGGCGTAGAGCTCCGAGCCGAGCCACTCGATGTTGTCGATCTTGGAGGGAAAGGTCAGGCCCGAGGAGCGCTCGCTGTCACCGACCAGCTCGGCGTCCTCGAAGTGCTCCGGCCGGATGCCGACGATGACCTGCCGCTCACCGGCCGACGCGTCCCCGAGCCGCTTGGCGACGACCTCCGGTAGGTCGAGGGTGCCGAAGGGCAGGGTCAGCGACGTGCCCTTCAGCTGACCGGGCAGCAGGTTCATGGACGGTGAGCCGATGAAGCCGGCCACGAACAGGTTGGCGGGGGAGTTGTAGAGGTTGCGTGGGGAGTCGACCTGCTGGACGACGCCCTTGCGCAGCACCGCCACCCGGTCGGCCAGGGTCATGGCCTCGGTCTGGTCATGGGTCACGTAGACGGTGGTCGTGCCGTACTTCTTCTGGATTCTCGCGATCTCGGTACGCATCTGCACGCGCAGGTTGGCGTCGAGGTTCGACAGCGGCTCGTCGAACAGGAACGCCTTGGGGTCGCGCACGATGGCCCGGCCCATCGCCACCCGTTGACGCTGCCCACCGGACAGGTTTGCCGGCTTCCGGTCCAGGTTCTCGGTCAGCTCGAGGACTGCCGCCGCCTCCTCGACCCGCCTGGTCACCTCGTCCTCGGGCACCTTGGCCAGGCGCAGCGGGAAGGCCATGTTCTCGCGCACCGACAGGTGTGGGTAGAGCGCGTAGTTCTGGAACACCATCGCGAGGTCGCGGTCCTTGGGCGCGAGGTCGTTGACGACGTCGTCACCGATCTTCATCTCGCCGTCCGAGATGTCCTCCAGCCCGACGATCATCCGCAGCAGCGTCGACTTCCCGCAACCGGACGGCCCGACGAGGATGACGAACTCACCGTCGGCGATGTCGAGGTCGACGCTCTTCACCGCCTCGGTGCCATCGGCGTAGCGCTTGGTGATGCCGCGCATGGTGATCGATGACATGCCGCTATCCCTTCACTGCGCCGGCGGTGAGGCCGGCGACGATGCGGCGCTGGAAGATCAGCACCATGATGATGATCGGAACCGTGACGACGATGGCCGCTGCCGCGATCTGCCCGGTCGGGTTGATGAAGTTGCTGCTCGCGGTGAAGAAGGCCGTCGCAGCCGGGACCGTCCGCGCCGCCTCGGTGGAGGTGAGCGAGATCGCGAACAGGAAGTCGTTCCAGCAGAAGATGAACACGATGATCGCGCTGGTGAAGACGCCTGGCAGCGCGAGCGGCAGGATCACCTTGCGGAACGCCTGGTAGGGCGTGGCGCCGTCGACCTGCGCGGCCTGCTCGAGGTCCCAGGGGATCTCCCGGAAAAAGGCCGCGAGGGTCCAGATCGCGAGCGGAAGGGCAAAGGTCATGTACGGCAGGATGAGCCCCGGCCAGGTGTCGTAGAGACCGGTCGAGCGCCAGATGTTGAACAGCGGCCCGATGATCGACACAGGGGGGAACATCGCGATCGCGAGCGCCCCGGAGAGCAGGATCGTCTTGCCGGGGAAGTCGAGCCGGGCGATCGCGTAGGCGGCGAACGCAGCGATGACGACGGCGATCGCGGTCGTGATCAGCGAGATGCCGATCGAGTTGATCAGCGGGCGGACGAACTCGCCGCTGGTGAAGATGTCGCGGTAGTTGCCGAGGCTGGGGTTGGCCGGGATGAGCTTGCCGTCGGCGACGTCCGCGGCCGGCTTGAGCGAGAGCGAGGCGATCCACAGCACCGGGAACAGCGCATACGCGACGATCGCGATGGTGCCGATCTTCCAGATGAGCCCGTTTCCCGGCTGGCGGCTCGCCCCCCTAGTCGTCTGCCCTCGCGCCGGCGTCGTCTGCGCACCGACCTTCTCGGCGCCGACCGTCGAGGCGCTCATCAGCCCTCCCCTTTCGCGGTGCCCAGATTGGTCTTGAAGCCCTTCACGAAGACGAACGCGATGACGATGATCATCAAGAACAGCAGGATCGAGATGGCCGATCCGAGGCCGAGGTTCACCCGGCTGATCAGCGCGTTGTAGCCGAGCCCGCTGATGGTCTGCGTCTGGAACTGCCCGGCGGTCTGGACGTAGACCGTGTCGAAGATGCGGAAGGCGTCCAGTGCGCGGAACAGCAGGGCGACGAGGATTGCACCCTTCATGTTCGGCAGGGTGACCTTCCACAACCGCTGCCAGGCGGTCGCGCCGTCGACCTTCGCGGCCTCCTGGAGCTCCTCCGGCACCGTGGCGAGCCCGGCCAGCAGCAGCAGGGACATGAAGGGCGTGGTCTTCCAGACCTCGGTGATGATGACCGTCGCGAACGAGCCGAGCGTGCCGCCGAGCGGGTTGGCCTCGCCGAGGAAGCCCGTGTCGGGCTGCACCGCGAACTTGAACGCGAACGCCGCGATGACGGTGATGATCCCGTACGGAATGAGGATCGAGGTGCGCACGGTCCGCCGGCCGAAGATGGCGCGGTGCATGACCAGCGCGAAAGCCAGGCCGATGATGAGCTCGATGACGACCGAGACGACGGTGATGATGGTCGTCGCCAGCACCGCCTGCCACCACACCCCGCTGGTGAGGATGAGGATGTAGTTGTCGAGCCCGACGAAGGCGTTCTCCTCGGGCACCCGCAGGTCGTAGCGGAACAGGCTGAGGTAGAGGGCGTACAGGATCGGATAGGCCGTCACCGCGAGCATGACGATCGCCGCCGGTGCGGCGAGCTTGAGCCCGAGATTGCGCTCGGCCCGCGCCCGGTCCGTGGTCTTGCGCGGCCCACCGGACCGCTTCTTGCTCGCCGCGCTCGGAGCCGGCGTGTCGGTCGCCGTGGCCATCTAGAGCACCGCCTGACTGTCGAGGGCCCGCTGCAGCAGGTCCTTCAGCGCGTCGTAGGACTTCTCCGGCTCGATGTCCCGCATGGGGTGCAGCACCTGTCGAACGGCCAAAGACAGGTCGTTGTACTGCGGGGTGACCGGCCGTGGCGCCGCCGTCTCCAGCTGCTCGGTCATGATCGGTAGGAACGGCAGGGTCTCGAGGATCTCGGGGTCGTTCCCGAGCTCACGCAGCACCGACGGCTGACCGCCCACGGTGGCGATGGTCCGCTGCTGGTCGGGCTCGGTCAGGCAGTTGACCGCAGCAAGCGCGGGGCCGCGATCTTTGGTGTACGTGCCGATGCCGAGGTTGTAGCCGCCGAGCGGAGCCTGAGCCGGCTCGTTCGGCAGCACTCGGGGGTAGGGCGCGTAGCCGTAGTCCTTGGCGAGCTCCGGGTCGGCCTCGAGTACGCTCGGATAGACGAACGGCCAGTTGATCATGAAGGCGCTGTCGCTGTCGGCCGTCTCGAACGCCAGCCGGTTGTCGTCCTCGCCGGAGGTGGACAGCGCGGTGGGGGCGGCCGAGGAGTTGGCGAACCGCCGCATCACCTCGAGCGCCTTCACCGTCGGCTCGCGCGCCAGGTCGAGCTCGACGGTGCCCTCCTGTTCGCCCGGCTGGATCAGCGAGCCGCCGGCGCTCTCGAGCAACGCGTTGAAGAAGACGATGAGGCTCTCGGCCCGCTTGCCGGTCTCCTGGACCTTGGTGTCGAGCGCCTCGGCGGTGTCGAACAGCTCGTCCCAGGTCTCAGGGACGGGCCGGTCGCCCAGCACGCTCTTGCGGTACCAGAGCAGCCGGGTGTTGCTGTTGAGCGGCGCGCCGTACTGCTGGCCGTCGAACTGCGCGCTCTCGAACGGCCCCTTGAGGACCTGGTCGGCCGAGCCGACGTTCTCGAGCTCGCCGTCCTGAAAGGGCGTGATCCAGCCGGCTTTGGCGAACTCGCCGGTCCAGACGACGTCCATGCCGATCAGGTCGATGGAGGAGTCCCGGGCCGCCAACCGGCGCACCAGCTGCTCGCGCTGCTGGTCGGGGTTGGTCGGCAGCGACTCGGCGACCAGCTGGTAGGCGCCGTTCGCCTTGGCGTTGCAGTCCTCGATGACCTGGTCGAGCCAGCCCTCGTTGCCGATGTACCAGTTGACGGTAGGCGCCCCACCGGCGTTGTCACTGCCGCCGCCGCACGCCGCCAGCGGCAACGCAACCAGAGCAGCCGTGACCAATGCTGTGCGTGCGCGCATTCCGTTGTTCTCCTCGTTGGCGGAACGCCCCCGTGTGTCCTGCTGCGGCGCTCTTCCCCCTTTCCCTGCTGTTGCATGCATGTTTCCCTGCCACATGATTCGTCGTCATGCGAGGGTGTCCGAAATGAGGCTTTCCGAACTCGACCAGGCGCTCGCCGCGGGCCCGGGCTGGCCTCCGGGCCTGGCCCTGACCGGCCCGCTCGCCGGCGTGCGGGTGCTCGACCTGTCGCGGGTGCTCGCCGGCCCGTACTGCTGCCTGGTCCTGGCCGACCTCGGCGCTGACGTGGTGAAGATCGAGCGGCCCGAGGTCGGAGACGACACCCGACAGTGGGGCCCGCCCTTTCACGGCGCTGACTCGGCGTACTTCCTGTCGGTGAACCGGGACCGCCGCTCGGTTGCGCTGGATCTCACCGGGGACGGCGGGCGGGCGGTGCTGGCGCGGCTCGCGCAGGCGGCGGACGTGGTCGTGGAGAACTTCCTGCCTCGACACCTTGCGGCGCTGGGTCTGGTCGAGTTGCGCGACCAGGCCGACGCGGTCTGGGTGTCGGTGCGCGGCGCCGGCGGTGACGGACCGGATGGTGACAAGCCGGGCTACGACGTCATGGCCCAGGCCCGTAGCGGGCTGATGTCGGTGACCGGCACCACCGAGCCGACGAAGGTCGGTGTGGCGGCCACGGACATCGTCACCGGCTTGTACGCCGCCGTCGGCGCGGTCGCCGGGCTCGCCGCGCGCGGTCGCGCCGAGGGGACGGTGCCGCTTCGGGTGGAGGTCGGCCTGCTGGAGTCGGCGGTGTCGATGCTCGTCAACCAGGCGACAAACGCGTGGGTCGGCGAGAAGGCACCCACCTTTGCCGGGAATGACCACCCCAACATCGCGCCGTACGGTCCGGTCCCGTGCGCGGACCGCCGGTTGGTCATCGGGGCCGGCAACGACGCGCAGTTCGCCGCGCTCTGCGCCGCGGTGGGGCTGCCGGCCCGGCCGGACTGGGCGACCAACGCCGGCCGGGTCGGTGACCGGGCGGCCCTCGACGGCGCCCTGGCCGAGGTCTTCGGTCGGCGCACCGCGGGGGAGTGGACGTCGGTCCTGGACAGCGCCGGGGTGCCCTGCGCGGTGGTGCAGGACCTCGCCTCGCTGCCCTCCGACCCGCACGTCGCGGCGGTCGGGCTCGTCCAGGAGGTCGCCCATCCGGCCGGTCCGGTGCGGCTCGTCGGCTCGCCGTACCGACTCGACGGGGAGCGGCCGAAGGTGCGCCGGGCCCCTCCGCTGCTCGGCCAGCACACCGCCGAGGTGCTGACGGCGCTCGGCCTGTCCCAGGAGCAGGCCCGGGAGGTGACCGGTGCCCACCGGCGGTGAGGTCCTTGTCGCGGCACTGCGCACGCTCGGTGTCGAGGTGGCCTTCGGCCTGCCCGGTGTGCACAACCTCGCGGCGTGGCGGGCCTTTCCGGGCAGCGGCGTCCGGCTCGTCGGCGTGCGCCACGAGCAGACCGCGGGCTACGCGGCAGACGGATACGCGCGGGCCACCGGGCGGCTCGGCGTCGCCGTCACCACGACCGGCCCGGGCGCGGCCAACGTCGTTGCTGCGACGGGGGAGGCGTGGGCGTGTCACTCGCCGGTGCTCGTCATCGCCACCGACATCCCGACGACCGCGCGGCGACCGGGGGCCTACCGCGGGGTGCTCCACGAGACGACCGACCAGGCCTGCTTCTTCCGACCGGTCACCAAGGCGGTCGTGCGGGTCGAGCGGGCCGCGGATCTGTACGCCGACACGGTGCTGGCCGGCCGGTTGGCGATGCGCCCACCCCGTCGGCCGGTCTACCTGGAGATCCCGACCGACCTGCTGTCCGAGCAGGTGCCCGAGCCGGCGCCGCTGCCCGACGCCGTCCTCGCGGTGCTGCGGACCCCGGTCCTCGACGAGGTGGTCGCGGCCCTGACCGCGGCGCAGCGGCCGCTGCTGTGGCTCGGCGGTGGCGCGACCGCCGCTGGCGCAGGTGCGGCTGCGCAGACGGTGGCCGAACTGCTGGGCGCCCCGGTGCTGTGCTCCTACGGCGGGCGCGGGCTGCTGCCTCCCGACTCCGCCTGCCTCGTGCCGCTGCCGCCGCACAGCCGGCCCGCGGGCGAGCTGTGGGACGCCGCTGACGTCGTGCTGGTCGTCGGCAGCGACCTGGATGCCATGAACACCCAGGGCTTCCGCCAGCCCCGGCCGCCGGTGCTGCTGAGCCTGGACCTCGCCCCGTCGGTCAACGAGCCGGCCGACGTCTACGTCTCGGTCGACGCCCGCGAGGGCCTGACGCTGCTGGCCGCGCAGCTGCCTGCGGAGCAGCGGCGCCCCTGGTGGGAGCGGCCCGCCGGGCGCGAGCTGCACGCCGGGCCGGGGACGGCCTTGCTCGACGCGCTCGAGTCCGGCCTCCCGCAGGAGGCCGTCGTGGTGGCGGACATGTGCGTGGCCGGCTACTGGTACGGCGGGTTCGGGCGAGTCGCCCGGCCCCGCGGCCTCGCCTACCCCGTCGGCTGGGGCACCCTCGGGTTCGGTTTCCCCGCCGCGCTCGGCACCTGCCTGTCCGGCCGCCCGACCGTAGCCCTCGTCGGCGACGGCGGCTTCCTTTTCGCCTGCGGCGATCTCGCGACCGCTGCCCAGGAGCGACTGCCGGTCACGGTCGTGCTCGTCGACGACGGCGGCTACGGGATGCTCCGGTACGACTTCGAGCTGCAGGGCGAGCAACCGGTCGGCACCGAGCTCGATCCCCCCGACTTCGTCGCCCTCGCACGGGCCTTCCGCGTCGCCGCCCGTGAGGTCACCGTGTCGCAGCTCGGCGCGGCCGTGGCCGAGGGCGTCGCCAGCGGCGCGCCGAACCTCGTCGTGGTTCAGGCCCGGCTCGAACCGCCGCCCAACACCTCGCCGAACTGGTACCGCGCCTTGGACTGAAGGCTGTATCGCGGCGCGGGCGCTCTCGGTGCCATCAGCGCCCAGACCCGGCTCACTCCGGCACCGAGATCAGCCGCGCGCGAGTTCCCGCCCCGGTGATCAGATCGGGAGCGCCCACACCTCGTTCACGGCGACGCCCTGATCGGTCAGCGTCTCGTGGACGCCGAGCACCGCGGTGTGCGCGTCGACGCTGACCGTGACGAAGCGGACCACCACCCAGAAGCTGCCGTCGTCCTCCTGCCGCTCCACGACCACGTCGTCGTAGAGCCCGACCGACGGCGCGACCTGCGCGATGACGTCCATGACCGCGGCCGGACCATCCGCAGCCGTGCTGCGCAGGCGGGCGAGCACGGCGAAGGTTGGAAGGGCCACCTCCACGGGCGCCGCCTCCTCGAGGGCGAGCGCTGCGTCGGTGGCGTCGTTCATCTCCCAGCTCTACCCACGCGCCGGGTGCCGGACACCGCCGGCCGCCACTGGCGCATCACCCCTCCACGACGCTCAGCCGAGCCGGAAGTCCATGTCCGCAATCGTCCGCTCGACATCCATCTGCGCCTTCTGGAGCTTGCCGGCGTAGTCCCAGTTCATCGACTGCCAGCGGGTGAACTGGTCGAGCACCCAGACGCCGGACTGCCGGGAGCCGTTGCCGCTCTTGCCGTTCCCGCCGAACGGCAGGTGCGCCTCCGCGCCGGACGTCGAGTTGTTCACCGACAGCATCCCGGCCGACACCCGCTCGCGGAAGCGGAAGGCGGCCTGCGGGTCGCAGGTGTAGACCGCCGCTGACAGGCCGTACCCGTGCCCGTTCGCGAGCGCGACCGCCTCGTCGAAGCTCGAACATCGCATCACCGACACCAGCGGGCCGAAGGTCTCGTGGCGGTAGAGGGCGTCGTCCGGGCGCACGCCGGTGACGACCGTCGGGTGCGCGAACACCCCCGCCGCAGGGTCGCCGACGAAGCCGGTACGCGGGTTGGCCGCCGTGATGCGGCCGACGCCGCTCGACCCGTGCACCCCATGGTGCGGCTGGACCTCGCCGAGCCACTTCTCGAACCCGGTCAGGAAGCGCTCGCCGAGCATCGGGCCGTAGAGCACCGACTCCTCGCTCGGGTCGCCGATCACGGCGGACTCGACGAGCCCGACGAACCGGGAGAGGAACTCGTCGTACACGTCGTCGTGCACGACCGCGACCCCGAGCGAGGTGCAGCGCTGTCCGGCGGTTCCGAAACCGGAGAACAGCGCGCCTTCCGCGGCGAGCGCCAGGTCGGCGTCGGGCAGCACCACCAGCGGGTTCTTCCCACCGAGCTCCAGACACGGGCTCTGCAGATGACGACCGCACAGCTCACCGATGCGCGCGCCCACCTCGGAGGAGCCGGTGAAGCCGACCTTCTGCACCAGAGCTTCGTCGAGCGCCAGCGAAAGCCCCTCGAAGGTCGAGGCCCCGTCGGCGTGCACCGTGTTCAGCACCCCAGCGGGCAGGCCCCCGGCGACGAAAAGTCGGGTCAGCGCGTCGCCGAGCACCGCGGCGTACTCCGCCGGCTTCCAGACCACCGCGTTGCCGCACAGCAGTGCCGGCACCAGGTACCAGGACGGCACCGCGACCGGGAAGTTCCCGGCCGTGATGATGCCTGCGACTCCGACCGGCACCCGGAAGGTGAACAGCTGTTTGTCGCGCATCTCGCTCGGGACGGTCTGGCCGTAGAGGCGCCGTCCCTCACCGAGGAAGAAGTCGCAGGTGTCCACGATCTCCTGGACCTCCCCGCGCGCCTCTGCGATCGGCTTGCCCACCTCGCGCACGACCAGCGCCGCCAAGGCCTCGGCGTTGGCCTCGACCAGCCGGCCGATCCGCGCGATCACCTGGCCCCGGACGGGTGCAGGGGTGGCTGCCCACGCCGGCTGCGCCTGCTTGGCCGCCCGGAAGGCCTCGACCAGCTGCGCGGGGGAGGCGAGCGACACCTCTGCCACGACGTCATCGAGTCGCGCCGGGTTGGTGGACAGCAGGCTCCCGGCTTCCCCGGACAGGGGAGTGCCGTTGACGAAAGACGAGATCTGCTGCATGACAGTTACTTCCGTACGAGGCGGTGAAGCACCCGGTCGAGTGCGGCTACTCCGGCGGCGAGCTCGTCCGGTGACACCGTGAGTGCGGGCCGGAACCGCACGCTACGGCGGCCGCAACCCAGCAGCAGCACCTGCTCCTGCTCGCGAAGGGTCGTGAGGACAGCGTCGCGCAGCTCAGCGGTCGGCAGGGAGAAGGCGCACATGAGGCCGCGTCCGCGTACGCCCGAGACCTGCTCGTGCCGCGCCGCGAGTCCGTGCAGGAGCGCCAGAAGCTCCGGACCGAGCACGGCGGCCCGGGCGATCAGATCGTCCGCCTCGATCACCTCGAGGATCCGGCGCGCGCGGACCATGTCGGTCAGCGACCCACCCCAGGTGGAGTTGAGCCGTGAGCCGACGGCGAAGACGTTGTCGGTCACCTCGTCGAGCCGGCCACCCGCCATGACGCCGCACACCTGCGTCTTCTTGCCGAACGCGACGACGTCGGGCTGCACGCCGAGCTGCTGGTAGGCCCACGCGGTGCCGGTCAGACCGCAACCGGTCTGCACCTCGTCGAGCACGAACAGCGCGTCGAACTCCCGGCACAGCGCCGACATCGCCTGCAGGAACGCGGGCCGGAAGTGGTGGTCGCCGCCCTCGGCCTGGATCGGCTCCATCACGAAGCAGGCGATGTCGTGTTCGTGCAGGACGAACGCCGCGCGGGCAGCGGCCAGCGCCTCCCGCTCGCGGTGCGCGACGTCGACACCCGGCGACAGGTAGGGCGCGGGGATGCGTGGCCAGGCGAACTGCGGGAAGCGCGCCACCTTGACCGGGTCGGTGTTGGTGATCGACATCGTGTAGCCACTGCGGCCGTGGAAGGCCTCCCGAAGGTGCAGCACCTTCGACCCGAGCAGGGGATCGCGCCCGTGCGCGGCGTTCCACCGGGACTTCCAGTCGAAGGCGACCTTGAGCGCGTTCTCGACGGCGAGCGCGCCGCCCTCGACGAAGAACAGGTGGGGGAGCGCCGGGTCCCCGAGCACCCGGGCGAACGTCTCGACGAAGCGCGCCATCGGGGCGGTGTAGACGTCGGAGTTGCTCGGCTTGTTCAGCGCGGCCGTCAGCAGCTCCTCGCGGAAAACCGGGTCGTCGGCGAGTGCCGGGTGGTTCATCCCCAGAGCGCTGCTGGCGAAGAAGGTGAACAGGTCGAGATAGGCCGTCCCGGTTCGCTCGTCGACGAGCGTCGAGCCACGGCTCGCCGTCAGGTCGAGGACCAGCTCGAAGCCGTCGACGAGCAGGTGCCGGCGCAGGATCTCGTGCACCGCGGCGGCAGCGATGGGCGTGGACGGCACGCTCTGCAACCTACGCGTCGTGGGCGGGCAGGCACCTGCTTACGCTCGACCCCGTGACGACGACGCTCTACCGACGCGGCCGGGTCCGCACCCCGGACGACCCGTACGCGACGGCGCTGCTCGTCGACGGAGCCACCATCGCCTGGGTCGGCAGCGAGGCCGCCGCGGACGCCATGAGCGCCGACCGGACCGTCGAGCTCGACGACGCGTGGGTCGCGCCGGCGTTCGTCGACGCCCACGTGCACGCGACCTCGACCGGGATCGCGCTGACCGGCCTGGACCTCACCGGTGCGCCGTCCCTGGCCGCCGCGCTGGACCGGGTCGCGCAGGCGGCCCGCACCGCCCGCGGAGGCGTGCTGCTCGGCACCGGCTGGGACGACACGGGGTGGCCGGAGCGCCGCCCACCCACGGCTGCCGAGCTCGACCGTGCGTCCTACGGCGGCGTCGTCTACCTGGCCCGCACCGACGTGCACTCCGCGGTCGCCTCCAGCGCGCTGCTCGCCGCCGCCCCCGACGCGCGCGCCGCCGGCGGCTTCCTCGGGGACGGTCTGGTGCGCGAGCAGGCCCACCACGTCGTGCGTCGGGCGGCGTACGCGGCGGTGTCACCGGCCCAGCGGCGCGCCGCCCAACGCGTCACCCTGGACCGGGCCGCCTCGCTCGGCATCGCCTGTGTGCACGAGTGCGGTGGCCCGGACATCGCCGGCGAGCAGGACTTCCTGGATCTGCTGGCCCTCGACCATCCGGTCCGGCGGATCGGCTACTGGGGCGAGCTCGACGGCGCCGAGCAGGCACGGGAGCTGGGGGCGGTCGGGGCGGGCGGCGACCTGTTCGCCGACGGCTCGCTCGGTAGCCACACGGCCTGCCTGCGTGAGCCCTACCTGGACGCGCAGGGGACGGGGGAGTGCCACCTGGGGTGGGCGCAGATCGCCCGGCACGTCGCCGCCTGCACGACCGCCGGGTTGCAGGCCGGCTTCCACGCCATCGGCGACGGAGCCCTCGCGCAGGTGATGGCCGGCGTCGCGGCCGCTGCCGAGCAGGTCGGCCTGGCCGCTGTGCGCGGCGCCCGGCACCGGATCGAGCACGCCGAGATGCTGGACCCTGCACTGATCGAGGCGATGGCAACCCATGGCGTCGTCGCGAGCGTCCAGCCGGCCTTCGACGCCCGGTGGGGCGGTGAGCACGGCATGTACGCCACCCGGCTGGGGCCGTTGCGGGCTCGCGCGATGAACCCCTTCGCGGCGCTCGCCGCCGCTGGAGTCCCGCTCGCGCTCGGCTCGGACACGCCGGTCACGCCGCTCGACCCCTGGGGGACCCTGCGGGCCGCCGTGCACCATCGCACCCCCGGCAGCGGGCTGTCGGCGCGGGCCGCCTTCTCCGCGCACACCCGCGGAGGCTGGCGGGCAGCGCGGATCGAGGACGCCGGCGAGCTCGCCCCGGGGGCAAAGGCGACGTTCGCGGTCTGGGAGCTGCCCGGGGAGCTGGTCGTGCAGTCGCCCGATTCGCGGCTGTCGGCGTGGTCCACGGACCCGCGCGGCGGGGTGGCCGGGCTACCCGACCTCGCCGATGTGGACCCGCTCTGCCGGCTCACCGTGGTGGATGGACGGCCGGTGTCAACCCCCTGAACGGCCGGAAGTCAACACCTGAACGGCAGAGTTCCTGCGCACCCCGTCTGACCAGGCAAGATGCATCAAACATGCAGGTCAGAGGCCTGTTGACAGCCCTGGGGGACCCGCGGTTAAGGTGCTCATCGGTCCACCCCGGGCGGACGCCCAGCAGTCCAGTAGACAACGGCGGGTCGACGGCTACCAGCCACCGACACGTCGGTTCGAAGGGCAGCTGGGCGTCTGTCCTGGTGGCGGTCCGCCCGCCGACGACCGGGCCTGGTGCGCGGCGGAAGCGCCCGACGCGGCAGGCTGTGCCCGTGCTGACCGACACCGAACGTGCCGTGCGCGGTGACGCCTCGATCCGAAAGTGGCCATGAGCCGCCCGAGGCCGCCGCTCGGGTCGGTCCTCGTGATCGTGCCCACCTATGACGAGCGTGACAACCTCGAGCCGATCCTGGCGCGCCTGCACGCAGCGGTGCCGGCCGCGCATGCCCTCGTCGTCGATGACGACAGCCCCGACGGCACCGGCCGGATCGCCGACGCGCTCGCTGCCGCCGACGAGCGGGTGCACGTGCTGCATCGAGCTGCGAAGACCGGTCTCGGCGCGGCCTACGTCGCCGGCTTCGGGTGGGCCCGCGACCACGGCTACGGCGTCGTCGTGGAGATGGACGCCGACGGCTCGCACGCCCCCGAGCAGCTGCCCCGGCTGCTCGGGGCGCTGGAGCACGCCGACCTTGCCCTGGGCAGCCGGTGGATCCCCGGCGGCGCCGTCGTCAACTGGCCGGCCACCCGCATGCTGCTCAGCCGCGGCGGCAACGCCTACACGCGCTTCGCGCTCGGGCTGCCGTTGCAGGACGCCACCGGCGGCTACCGCGCCTACCGACGGGCCGTTCTCGACAGCCTCCCGTTGGCTGAGGTGGCCTCGCAGGGGTACTGCTTCCAGGTGGATCTCGCCTGGCAGTCCTGGAAGGCGGGCTGGACCCTGGTCGAGGTGCCGATCACCTTCGTCGAGCGCGAGCGCGGACAGTCCAAGATGAGCCGCTCCATCGTGGTCGAGGCGCTGTGGCGGGTGACCTGGTGGGGGTTGCGCACCGGGCGCTCGCACAGC
>JBBSKF010000024.1:0-28403 GCA_038256525.1 Mycobacteriales bacterium
GAGCGCCGCGACCTCGCCCTTGGCGTCGACGGTGATCTTCTGGGACAGGTCGCCCTTGGCCACCGCAGTGGTCACCTGGGCGATGTTGCGGACCTGGCTGGTCAGGTTGCCGGCCATGAAGTTAACGTTCTCGGTCAGGTCGCGCCAGGTGCCCGACACCCCTTGCACCTGCGCCTGGCCACCGAGCTTGCCCTCGGTGCCGACCTCACGGGCGACGCGGGTCACCTCGTCGGCAAAGCTGGAGAGCTGGTCGACCATCGTGTTGACGGTGCTCTTGAGCTCGAGGATCTCGCCCTGCGCGTCGACGGTGATCTTCTGGCTCAGGTCACCCTTGGCCACGGCGGTCGCGACCTGGGCGATGTTGCGGACCTGGCCGGTGAGGTTGCCGGCCATGCCGTTGACGTTCTCGGTGAGGTCGGCCCAGGTGCCGGACACGCCCCGGACCGTCGCCTGGCCACCGAGCTTGCCCTCGGTGCCGACCTCACGGGCGACGCGGGTCACCTCGTCGGCGAAGCTGGAGAGCTGGTCGACCATCGTGTTGATCGTCGACTTCAGCTCGAGCGTCTCGCCCTTGACGTCGACGCTGACCTTCTGGGACAGGTCGCCCCGGGCGACCGCGGTGGTGACCTGCGCGATGTCGCGGACCTGCGCGGTGAGGTTGCCGGCCATCGAGTTGACGTTGTCGGTGAGGTGCTTCCAGGTGCCGGCCACCCCGGGGACCTCGGCCTGACCGCCGAGCTTGCCCTCCGTACCGACCTCGCGGGCCACCGTGGTGACCTGCTGGGCGAACAGCTCCAGGGTGTCGGTGAGGCTGTTGATCGTGTCCGCGAGGGCCGCCACCTCGCCGGCCGCGTCGACGGTGATCTTCTGGGTGAGGTCGCCGCGGGCGACCGCCGTGACGATCTGGGCGATGTTGCGGACCTGACTGGTGAGGTTGCCGGCCATCGAGTTGACCGAGTCGGTCAGGTCCTTCCAGGTGCCCGCGACCCCCGGCACGTCGGCCTGGCCGCCGAGCTTGCCCTCGGTGCCGACCTCGCGGGCCACCCGGGTCACCTCGTCGGCGAAACTCGACAGCTGGTCGACCATGGTGTTGAGCGTGTCGGCCAGCGCGGCCACCTCGCCCTTCGCGTCGACGGTGATCTTCTGGGACAGGTCGCCGCGGGCCACCGCGGTCGCCACCTGCGCAATGTTGCGGACCTGGCTGGTGAGGTTGCCGGCCATCGAGTTGACCGAGTCGGTCAGGTCGCGCCAGGTGCCGGAGACCCCCTTGACCTGCGCCTGGCCGCCGAGCCGGCCGTCGGTGCCGACCTCACGCGCGACGCGGGTCACCTCGTCGGCGAATCGCGAGAGCTGGTCCACCATCGTGTTGACGGTGCTCTTGAGCTCGAGGATCTCACCCTGCGCGTCGACGGTGATCTTCTGGGACAGGTCGCCCTGGGCCACCGCGGTGGTCACCTGCGCGATGTTGCGGACCTGGCTGGTCAGGTTGCCGGCCATCGAGTTGACCGACTCGGTGAGGTCGCGCCAGACGCCGGACACGCCCTTGACCTGGGCCTGACCGCCGAGCTTGCCCTCAGTGCCGACCTCGCGGGCGACGCGGGTCACCTCGTCGGCGAAACTCGACAGCTGGTCGACCATCGTGTTGACCGTGGTGCCGATCCGCAGGAACTCACCCTTGACCGGCTGCCCGGCGATGTCGAGCGCCATCTGCTGGGACAGGTCACCCTCCGCGACGGCCGCGATGACGCGAGCCACCTCGGTGGTCGGCCGGACCAGGTCGTCGATGAGGCTGTTGACGGCCGCCGCGCCGGTGGACCAGTCACCGTCGGAGGCCAGCTCGTCCAGACGCTCGGTCATCCGACCTTCACGGCCGATGACCCGGCTGGCCCGCACCAGCTCGCGCTTGCGCCGCTCCTGCATCGCGGCGAGCTGGTTGACCCGCTCGGCCAGCTGGCCGAGCGCGCCGGTCCCCGACTGGGCGCGCACCGAGAAGTCACCGGCGACCAGCGCCGTCACCACCGCGAGGACGTCCGCGAGGTCGGTCGGGTCGGAGAGGCCCGAACCGAGCGGCCGGGGCTGTTCCGGCAACGTCTCCGTGGACATCGGGACCTCCTCCTACGTCGCGCTGCGGTATCGGAAGCCTAGGGCGGCTGCACCTTGCGTGCGCCCCGTTCCGCGAGGCAGGGCCCGCCTACGGTGAGCCGGTGCCGATCGAGGACCCGTTCGCCGCCCTCGACGTCGGCGGCGCCCCCCGCAGCCTGGTGGCGCTCGGTGGGACGCTGGACGCCGCGACGCTGGTCGCGTCCTATCGGGCGGGTTGCTTCCCGTGGCCCTCCTCCGGGGAGGGCACGACGGCGCTCGAACGCGAGGCCCGACGGCTCGTGCGGCGGGGCGAGGTGCCGCTGCTGCCCGGCACCGACGGGCTCGTCCCCTGGTGCTCCCCCGACCCCCGGGCGATCCTGCTCCCGGCCGAGGTGATCGTACGCCGCTCCCTGCGGTCCCGGCTGCGCTCCTGCGGCTGGACGGCCACCGTCGACGCGGCCTTCGACGACGTCGTCGCCGGCTGCGCCGACCGCTCGGAAGGCACCTGGATCAACACCCGGATGCGGCAGGCCTACGGCCAGCTGCACCGGTCCGGCGGTGCCCACAGCGTCGAGATCTGGGACGGCTCGTCGCTGGTCGGCGGGCTGTACGGCGTGCTGGTCGGCCAGGTGTTCTGCGGCGAGTCGATGTTCCACCGGGCCCGAGACGCCTCCAAGGTGGCCCTCGTCGAGCTGTGCGCCCGGCTGTTCGAGGCGGGGGTACGGGTGGTCGACGTCCAGGAGGAGACCGAGCACCTGTCCTCGCTCGGTCAGGTGCTGGTGTCACGCATGGACTACCTGGAGGTCGTCAGGGCCCTGCGGGACCTGCCGGCGGTCCTGGCGAAGGATCGCCGTCCGGTCGCTCGGCTGGCGGGCTGACCCCCCTCGTCCGCGGCCGGCCGGCGACGGCGGCCCCCCGGGCGACTAGCCCTGGCGCCACAGCAGGACGAGCCCGCGGTCGTCGCTGCTGTCGCCGGCGACCCGGGTGACCAGGTGCTCCGCGCCCCCCTCGAAGCCCCGAGGGACCAGCCGCTCGGCCTCACCGAGCAGCTTGTCGATCCCGACCGCCAGGTCGCGACCGGGCATCTCGACGAGCCCGTCGGTGTAGAGCACCAACGCGTCGCCGGGACCGAGCCGACCGGTCTCCGCGACGTACGACACGTGTGGCACGAGACCAAGGGCCATCCCCTCGCAGGTGAGCAACCGCCAGCGGCCGCTGCCGGCCGCGAAGTGCGCGACGGGCGGGTGCCCGGCCGACTCGACCGCGAACGAGCCGTCGACGAGGTCGAGCACGAGGTGGACGGCTGTGGCGAAGCCCTCGTCCCACTCCTGGCGGTCGAGGTAGCGGTTCGCCGCTGGGAGGTACTCCTCCGGTCGCAGTGACCCCAGCAGCCCGCCGAGCGCGCCGGAGAGCAGCAGGGCCCGAGTGCCCGCGTCGACGCCCTTGCCGGAGACGTCGACCAGCGCCATCTCCAGCCGTCGGCCGCCGTCGGTGAGCGAGCTCACGACGAAGTCCCCGGCGAAGGGGCCACCACCCGCCGGGCGCAGCACCGCCTCGGCACGCCACCCGCCCGGCAGGACCGGCAGTTCGCCCTGACGCTGCAACCGGTCGCGGAGCTCGACAAGGAAGGTGTCGCCGGAGGAGCCGGTCAGACCGGTCTCCTCGCGGGACCGCGCGAACTCGTAGGCCACGATGGCCGTCGCCACCACGACCACCAGCGCACCGGGCCGCACGACGTCGAGGCCGAGGTCGACCACCGCGTAGAGCAGACAGAGGTAGACGACCAGGACGAGCAGGCGCATCGCCGCCCGGCGCAGCAGCAGGCCGCCACCCAGCAGGGCAAGGATCTGGGCGCCGGGCGGTACGAGCTCCGGCCCGAACAGCTCGCCGCCCACCACGACGGAGAAGGCGAGGGCGACGAGCCCGACCAGAGCGGCCTGCTCGGGGGGCGGATGCCGGCGCAGCCGGGTGACCGCTCGCGGCGGCGCCAGCAGGACCGCCACCAGCCCGCGCGGCAGGGCACGACGTCGGGCCGCCGCCGGAATGATCATGGTGCCCGCAATCTACCGCTCAGCGGCTGTCGGGCGGGCGGTCTCGATCCGGCTGGCACCCCGGGCACCAGTAGAGGTTCCGCGCCGCCATCACCTGCGTGCGCACCTCGGTCCCGCACCGCCGGCAGGGCAATCCGTGCCGGCGGTAGACGTAGAAGCGGTCGCCGCGCCGGGCCGGCCCGCTGCGCCGGTCACGCTCCGCCGGCAGCGTTGTGACGATGTGCCCCGCCCGCACCCCGGCGCGCATCAGCACCCTCAGGTCGGCCCAGATCCCTTCCCAAGCAGGCTGACCCACCTCGCGCCCGGGCACGAACGGCGACAGTCCCGCCCGGTAGAGCACCTCAGCCCGGTAGACGTTGCCCACGCCGGCGAGCACCGACTGGTCCATCAGCAGCGCACCGATCGCGGTCCGGCTGGCGGACACCCGCCGCCACGCCTGCGCCGACGAGGCGCCGCGGCGCAGGGGGTCGGGACCGAGGCGGGCCACGACGGCGTCCCGGTCCGCCGGCGAGTAGATCTCGCAGGCCGTCGGCCCGCGCAGGTCCAGGTAGTGCTCGCCCGCGACCAGCCGCAGACGCAGGGCGCCACGCGGCTCCGGCGCCGTCCCCGTCCCGACGGTCCAGCTCCCGTACAGCCCGAGATGCACGTGCAGCAGGACGTCACTGTCGAATCGATAGAACAGGTGCTTCCCGTACGGGTCGATGCGCTCCACCACGCGCCCGGTCAGCAGCTCGGCACCCGTGGCGAACCGGCCCTGGGGGCTCGCGGCGGTGACGGCTCGACCGACGAGCAGCGAGGTGTGGTCCCGCGCGAGCCGGTGGATCGTGTGGCCCTCCGGCACGTCAGGCCGGCGTCGTGGACATCACAGTGGCGGCAGGTCGCCGGTGCGCTCGTAGTCGCTCATCATCGCGATCCGCTTCGTGTGCCGGTCCTCGCCGCTGTAGTCGGTCTCGAGGAACCTCTCGAGGATCGACAGTGCGGTGGCCTCGTCGTGCATGCGCGCGCCCAGGCTGACCATGTTGGCGTCGTTGTGCTCCCGGGCGAGCGAGGCGATCTCGGTGCTCCAGGCCAACGCGCAGCGGATGCCGGCCACCTTGTTCGCCGAGATCGCCTCACCGTTGCCCGAGCCGCCGATCACCACCCCGAGGCTGCCGGTTTCGGCAGCGGTCGCCTCGGCGGCGCGCAGGCAGTAAGTCGGGTAGTCGTCGAGCGCGTCGTACTCAGCCGGTCCGTGGTCGACCGGTTCGTGCCCTAGCTCGCTCAGCCGGCGTACGACCGCCTCCTTCAGCTCGAAGCCGGCATGGTCGGACCCCAGATGTACGCGCATGGGCCGAGAGCATGCCAGGCTCGGGCGCGTGCCTGCCGTGCTGGGTGTCGACGGCTGTCCGGGCGGCTGGGTCGGCGCGCTCGTCGAGACGTCGGGGCTGACCTGGCACTGCGGCTCGTTCGCCGAGTTGCTGGCTCTGCCGGCCCAGGTCGTGGCGGTCGACATCCCGATCGGGCTACCCGCCGGGGCCGACCGCCGGCGCGCCGACCTGGAGGCGCGGGCCGTGCTCGGCCCGCAGCGATCGTCGGTCTTCCTCACCCCACCCCGGGTGGTGCTCGACGCGCCCACCCAGGCCGAGGCCACGCTGCTGTCCCGGGCCGCCGGCTCCGTCGGGGTCAGCATCCAGACCTTCTACCTGCTGGGCAAGGTTGCGGAGGTGGACGCGCTGCTTCGCGGCGACCCGGCCGCTGCCACCCGCACCGTCGAGGCACACCCGGAGGTCTCGCTGCGCCGGCTCGGCGGACGGGTCCTGCCCCCCAAGCGCACCCCCGAGGGCGGGCGCGCCCGGCTGGAGGTCCTGCGCATGTGGCTGCCCGACCTGGAGCTGCCGGCGCGGCTGCCCGGCCGCGCTCGACCCGACGACTGTCTCGACGCCGTCGCCTGCGCCTGGACGGCCGGGCGGTGGCTGCGCGGCGAGGCCGAGGTGCTCGGCGCCGAGGTCGATGCCCTCGGCGTCCCGATGCGCATCGTGGTGTAGGCGCCCTGGCCCCAGTCTATTCCGGCGATCATGGAGTTGTTGCCCGGGTTCCACGCTCAGCCCCCGAGCAACAACTGCATGATCGCCGCGGAGGGGGTCCGAGGAGCTACAGCTGGAGGGACTTGGTCTCGAGGAACTCCTCCAGCCCGTACTCCCCGAGCTCGCGCCCGTTGCCGCTCTGCTTGTAGCCGCCGAACGGCGCCAGCGGGTTGAAGCGCCCGCCGTTGACGTCGACCATGCCGGTACGCATCCGCCGGGCCATCCGCACCGCCCGCTCCTGGTCGCCGGAGAACACCCCGCCGGACAGGCCGTAGGGCGTGCCGTTCGCGATCGCGACCGCCTCGTCCTCGGTCTCGTACGGCAGCACCGCGAGCACCGGCCCGAAGACCTCCTCCTGCTCGATCGACGAGCCGGGAGCCACCCCGGCAAGAACGGTGGGACGTACGTAGTAGCCGGTCCCGAGCCCGTCCGGCCGCTCCGGGCCGCCGGCCACCAAGGTCGCGCCATCGGCAAGCGCTCGCTCGATGTAGCCGACGACGCGCTCGTACTGCTGGGCGTTCGCCAGGGGTCCGACCCGGGTGCCCGCATCGGTCGGCCGCCCGACGGGATACTTCGCAGCGCCGGCCGCGAGCAGCGACAGCACCTCGTCGTACTGCGCCGCCGGCACGAGCATGCGGGTCCACGCGGTGCAGGTCTGGCCGGCGTTGAGGAAGCAGTTGGCGAGCCCGACCTTGACCGCCCCGACGAGGTCGGCGTCGTCCAGCACGACGAAGGCGCTCTTGCCACCGAGCTCGAGCGAGACCTTCTTGACCGTCTCGGCGGCGAGCGCCATGACCCGCTTGCCCGCGGCGGTCGAGCCCGTGAACGACACCATGTCGACGTCGGGATGCTGCGCGAGCGCCTCGCCCACGACCGGCCCGAGTCCGGTCACCACGTTGAACACACCTGCGGGCAAGCCGATCTCAGCAAAGATCTCGGCCAGGGCAAACGCCGACAGCGGCGCCACCTCCGACGGCTTCAGCACCACCGTGCATCCGGCCGCGAGCGCGGCCGCCACCTTGGCGACGACCTGGTGCAGCGGGTAGTTCCACGGGGTGATCGCCGCGACCACGCCGATCGGCTCCTTCACCACGAGCGAGTTGGCGATGCGCTGCTCGAAGGAGTACGTCGACAGGATCTCGGCATAGGACCGCAGCACCCGCACCGGGTTGCCCACCTGCACCGCCCGGCTGAACGCCAGCGGGGTGCCCATCTCGGTGGAGATCAGCAGCGCCACCTCGTCGGTGCGCGCCTCCAGCGCGTCGGCCGCGGCGGCCAGCAGGGCCGCCCGGTCGGCGGGCGGCCAGGCGGCCCAATCCTCGAAGGCCGCGCGGGCCGCGACGACGGCCCGGTCGACGTCGCCCTCGGTGCCCGCCGGGACCGACGCGATCTGCTGCTCGGTGGCGGGGTCGACGACGGCGAGGGTGTCCCGGCCGGTTGCGGGGACCCAGGCCCCGTCGAGAAAGAACGCGTCCGTGGCTCGCACGGCACCCACCTCTCCCAGGTCGACATCGGCGTCGTCGTGACCCTACGTGCGCCGGTCGGGACCGCTGAGCGCCGCCCACGGCTCAGTCGAACTGCGGGTCCTCGTCGCGGGTGCGCTTGAGCTCGAAGAAGTGCGGGAAGCCGGCGAGCAGCCGGGCCCCGTCCCACACCTGCCCGGCCTGCTCGCCCCTCGGGATGCGCGACAGGACCGGACCGAAGAAGGCCACCCCATCGACGTGGATCACCGGGGTGCCGACCTCGTAGCCCACCGGGTCCATTCCCGCGTGGTGGCTCTTCTTCAACGCCTCGTCGTAGCCGGGATCGCCTGCCGCCGAGGCCAGCTCGACCGGCAGCCCGGCGGCCCCGAGCGCACCGGTGTGCAGGGCCGGGTCGTCGAGCGCCACGCTCCCAGCGGCCGTGTCACCAGCGTGGATGCGCTCGCCGTACGCGGTGTAGAGCGGCAGCACCACGTCGTCGCCGTGGGCCTGCTGAGCCGCGATGACCACCCGCACCGGCCCCCAGCCCTTGCGCATCGCCTCGACGTACTTCTCCGGCAGGTCCCGCCCCTCGTTGAGCACCGACAGGCTCATCACGCGCCAGGACAGGCGCACCGGACGCACCTGCTCCACCTCCAGCATCCAGCGGGAGGTGATCCAGGCCCACGGACACAACGGGTCGAACCAGAAGTCCACAGCAGTGTCAGCCATAGTTTCATTGTACGCGCAAGCAATCTCCCGCGGAGGGCCCGACGCCTGCATGGAAGACTGTGCGCTTCGCACCGCCGAGGAAGGGCATCACCAGCGTGAGCGTCAACAACCTCCACCGCGACGAGGCGGCCGAGCGGGCCCGGCTCCTGCGGGTCGCCTCCTACGACGTGGAGCTCGACCTCACCGACGGCGCGGGAGGCGCCGGCGAGACCACCTTCGCCACCACGTCACGGGTGCGCTTCGCGTGCACCGAGCCGGGCGCCGCCACCCATCTCGAACTCACAGCGCCCACTGTCCACGAGGTGCTGCTCAACGGCGAGAACCTCGACGTGGCAGCCGTCTTCGACGGCAACCGGATCCTGCTCACCGGTCTGGCCGCCGACAACGAGCTGATCGTGCGCGCCGAGGGCGCCTACATGCGCACCGGCGAGGGGCTGCACCGCTTCTGCGACCCGACCGACGGCAGCGTCTACCTCTACACGCAGTTCGAGACCTTCGACGCCCACCGGATGTATGCCTGCTTCGACCAGCCGGACCTCAAGGGCACCTTCCGCTTCACCGTGCATGCGCCGCGCGAGTGGGTGGTCGTCAGCAACAGCGCGGTCACCTCGCAGCCGGCGGACGGCGCGGCCGGCACGTGGGTCTTCGCCGAGACCCCGCGCATGTCGACCTACATCACCGCGCTGGTCGCCGGGCCGTACGCCTCGGTGCACGACGAGCACGACGGCATCCCGCTCGGGCTCTACTGCCGCGCCTCGCTGCTGGAGCACCTCGACGCCGAGCAGCTGTTCGCCGTGACCAAGCAGGGATTCGACTTCTACCACGAGGTTTTCGACTACCGATACCCGTTCGGAAAGTACGACCAGCTGTTCGTTCCCGAGTTCAACGCCGGTGCGATGGAGAACGCCGGCGCGGTCACCATCCTCGAGGACTACGTGTTCCGCTCGAAGGTCACCGACGCGGCGTACGAGCGGCGCGCCGAGACGATCCTGCACGAGCTGGCCCACATGTGGTTCGGCGACCTGGTGACCATGCAGTGGTGGGACGACCTGTGGCTCAACGAGTCCTTCGCGACCTACGCCTCGGTCCTGTGCCAGGCATCGGTCACCCGCTGGAGCAGCGCCTGGACGACCTTCGCCAACACCGAGAAGACCTGGGCCTACCGGCAGGACCAGCTGCCGTCCACCCACCCGATTGCCGCTGACATCCCCGACATCGAGGCCGTCAACGTCAACTTCGACGGGATCACCTACGCGAAGGGCGCTTCGGTGCTCAAGCAGCTCGTCGCATGGGTGGGTCAGGACGCCTTCATGTCGGCCGTGCGCACCTACTTCACCACCCACGAGTACGGGAACACGGTGCTCGCCGACCTGCTCGGCGCGCTCGAAGTCACCAGCGGACGGGACCTCGCGGACTGGTCGAAGCAGTGGTTGCAGACGGCCGGCTGCAACACGCTGCGGGCGTCGTTCGACCTGGACTCCGATGGTGCTTTTCGCCGGTTCTCGATCAGCCAGGAGGCGCCCGAGCTGTGGCCGACCCTGCGCTCGCACCGCGTCGCGGTCGGCTGCTACGACCTCGTGGACGGCCGGCTCGTGCGCACCTCCCGGCACGAGCTCGACGTCGTCGGCGCCGCCACCGACGTGCCGGCTCTGGTGGGCGTCTCGCAGCCGGACCTGGTGCTGGTCAACGACGACGACCTGACGTACGCCAAGATCCGGCTCGACGTGCGCTCGCTCGCCACGCTGACGCACCACGTCGGGGACTTCCAGGAGTCACTGCCGCGTGCGCTGTGCTGGGCGGCGACGTGGGACATGACCCGCGACGCCGAGATGCCGACCCGCTCCTATGTCGCGACGGTGCTGGCCGGCGTCGGGGGCGAGAGCGACATCGGTCTGGTGCAGTCGCTGCTGCGGCTGGCCGGGACGGCGCTGATCCAGTACGCCGACCCGGCCTGGGCGCCGACCGGGCGGGCGATGCTCGCGGACTCTGCGCACGACGCGATGCTCGCCGCCGAGCCCGGCAGCGACCTGCAGCTGGCCTGGACCCGCGCCTTCGTCTCCGCCGCGACGACCCCCGAGCACGTCGCGCTGGTGTCGGCCCTGTGGAACGGGTCGCGGTCGGTGCCGGGCCTGGTGGTCGACACCGAGCTGCACTGGAGCCTGCTGCTGCGCCTGGTCGCGATCGGCGTCGCCGGCGACGCCGAGATCGAGGCTGAGCTCGCGAGGGACCGCACCGCCGCCGGGGAGCGGCACACCGCGACCGCGCGGGCGCTGCGGCCGACCGCCGAGGCGAAAGCTGCGGCCTGGAGGCTCGCGGTCGAGGACCCGAACGTGCCGAACGCCGTGCAGTCGGCGGTGATCGGCGGGCTGTGGCATCCCGAGCAGCTCGACCTGATGAAGCCCTACGTCGAGAAGTACTTCGCCTGCATCGCCACGGTCTGGGCGGAGCGCACCGGCGAGATGGCGCAGAACATCGTCGTCGGCCTGTATCCGGGGTTACTGGTGGACGCCTCCGTCGTGGAGCGCACCGATGCCTACCTTTCGGCCGAGGAGGTCCCGCCGGCGTTGCGCCGGCTGCTGCTCGAAGGCCGTGACGGCGTGGTGCGGGCGCTGCGGGCGCGGGCGAGGGACGCTCAGGGCTGAGCGCTGCTCGGCTCAGTGACCCGAGCGGACCGCCACCTCGGTCTTCGCCGGCTCGGCCTTGTCCGGGGCGGCCGGCAACGCGCGGCGCCCGGCCGCCACGGCGATCTGCTTGGCGGCCTCCACGATGCCGCCGCCGAGATCCCCCTCACGGAAGGCACCGGTCATGGCCAGGACCGCGAGCGCGCTGACGCGGTCCGGGACCCGACGGCGCGCCTCCGGGCCGGTGACGATCTCGACCCGACGCTGGCCTGGGGCCACGACGAACAGCACCGCCGTACGGCTGCGCTCACCGAGCGCGGCGTGCAGCCGCTCGCAGGCGGCGCGGAACTGCCCGAGGTCCTCGAGCTCGAGATCCCCGACGAGCACAGACAGGTCGAGCCCGTTCTCGACCTTGCACCGCTCGACCGCCTGCTCGATGCGCTCCTGCTGCCGGGGGGACAGACCCTCACCAGCTTCCACTTGCGCCACCCCTCGCCATGGAGCCGGGGGTGGCGGCCTCGACCGCCGCGGTCGGGTCGGGCGGTCCGCCGAACCACAGCGGGGGGGCGGACCACGCGCGCCCAGGCCGGTAGCTGGTGCCACGGAGCACCCCGGGCAACCACACGAGCGCGGCGACCAGGAGCAGGATGGCTCCCGGCGCGAGGACGTACAGCGCCAGCCCCTCCAGCAGCGACAGGCCCTCGGTGCCGGGGGCGACCCCGGTGTCGTAGCCGAGCTGGTTGCTCGACACGCGTTGATCGCCGCCGCAGGCGGTGAGGGCGGCGGCTGCGGCCAGCATGGCGCAGGCACGGGTCAGGGGATCACTCACGCGCGCACGCTATCGGACCGGCGCATCTACGGTGCGGACCCCCTCGGCCAGCAGCCCGGAAAGTCGCTTCACTGCGGGCAGGTCCAGCAGCTCCTCGAGCCCTAGCGGACGGCCGTCGCCGTCCGCCACAGGCAGGCGCCAGTTGGGGTAGTCGTCCACGGTGCCCGGCAGGTTCGGCTGTCGGAGGTCCCCCACCGCGTCACCGAACGCGGCCAGGACGAGGCGGCTGGGCGAGGCGGTGAGCATCGCGTGCATCGCCAGGACGACGTCGCCCCCGTGGGCGTCGAGCAGCCCGCTGTCGTGCAGCCGGTCCAGCAGCGCGGCGTGCTCCGCGCGCACCCGCTCGCGCTCGTCCGCCAGCGGCAGGCCCAGCTGGCCGAGCTCGTCACGCACCCGAACGTGCTCCTCGGCCAGAAAGCCCGCGGCAGTCGGCAGGTCGTGGGTCGTCACCGTGGCAAGGCTCAGCTCGCGCCACCGCTCCGGCGGCAGGAACGCCCCGCCGTCGGTCTCGAACCACAGCACCGAGCTGCCGAGGACCCCGGCCTCGGCCAAGGAGGTCCGGACCCGCTCCTCGACGGTCCCCAGATCCTCACCGACGACCAGCGCACCGGCCCGCGAGGCTTCCAGCGCGAGGACCGCCAGCATCGCGTCGGCGTCGTAGGAGACGTAGGTCCCGGCGGCAGCCGTCGCACCCGCCGGCACCCACCACAGCCGGAACAGCCCCATGATGTGGTCGATCCGCAGCCCGCCGGCGTGCCGCAGCACACCGCGTAGGACATCCCGGAACGGCAGGTAGCCCAGCTCGGCGAGCCGGTCCGGTCGCCATGGTGGCAGCCCCCAGTCCTGCCCCTGCTGGTTGAAGGAGTCGGGCGGCGCCCCGACGGTCGTGTTCAGGGCCAGCGCGTCCTGCAGCGCCCAGGCGTCGGCGCCGCCCGCGTCGACCCCCACCGCGAGATCGTGGATCACCCCGACGACGAGGTCGCCCCCCAGCCCGGCCAGCTGCTCGTCGACGAGCAGCTGCACCCAGCACCAGAAGTCGACCCGCTCGGCCAGCCGCACCCGGGCCGGCTCGATCCCCGCCCCGTCGGGCCTGCGCAGGTCCTGCGGCCAGCGCTGCCACGGCACGCCGTGCTGCTCGGCCAGTGCGCAGAACAGCGCGAAGTCCGCCAGCGGACGCCCCTGCTCAGCCCGCCACGTCGCGAGCTCGTCGATCCGGGCCTCGGCCTTCCGGTGCAGGGGCCAGAGCAGCTCCAGCGCCGCGGACTTGGCCCGCCAGACCGGGTCGCGCGGGATCCGGTCGGGCTCGGCCGCCGGCTCGAGCGCATCGACGGCCGCGCGGACGGTGGCGGGCGCCGCGGCGTACTCCGGGATGTCCTCGATGTGCAGGTAGATCGCCGAGCGGAACCGGCGGCTCGACGGGGAGTAGGGCGAGGGATTGATCGGCGGCACCGGCGTCTCGGCGTGCAGCGGGTTGAGCAGCACCACCCCGGCGCCGTCCGCCGCGCTGGCCTCCAGCACGGTACGCAGGTCGGCGTAGTCCCCCATCGCCCAGGACCGGGCGCTGCGCAGGCTGTAGAGCTGGACCATCCAGCCCCAGGTCCGCGTCAGCCCGGCCGGGAGATCGATCCGGCGCGGCGCCACGAGCAGCACCGCCTCGCCGCAGAGCTCCCCCGCGCTCGCCCGCAGCCGATGCCAACCCAGCGGCAGGTCGCGGAGCGGCACCGTCCAGCGGACCCGGCCGTCCCGGCGGGCCGTCGCCGGTCCGCCGACCGACAACGACCGGGAGCTCCCGTCCTCCAGCTCCAGCTCCAGCGTCACCGCAACCCCCTCGTCGGCGTGCAGCAGCACCTGCCCGGGCAACCCGCGCAGGACCACCGAGGGCGGTAGCAGCCGCCGCCAGGGCGCCACCTCCACCTCCGTCAGCGCCGCGTCCACCGCCGTGTCACTGCTCGCGTCCACCCCGAGCGCCTCGAGCGCTGCAACGATCGCCGCGGGCGCGACCTCGGTCGGGCGGTCGGCGAAGTCCACGTACGACGTGGCGACGCCGTGGGCGTCCGCAAGCTGCTCCAGGGCGGTCATCGGACGATCCTGCCCGAGACCGCCGGGGTCAGGCCGGCTCGTCCCAGGCCAGGTCCGCCTCGGCAGCGGCGGACCCGGCCTCGAGGTAGGGCTGCCAACGCGGGTCGAGCCGGCGGGCGCCGACCACCCGCCAGGCCGCTCCCGTCGGGGCGGTGGGCTTGGCGCGAAGGCGCCACCCCAGCTCGGCCACTCCACGGTCAGCCTTCATGTGGTTGCAGCGACTGCAGGCCGACACGACGTTCTCCCAGGTGTGCGGCCCGCCCCGGCTCTTGGGGATCACGTGGTCGAGGCTGGTCGCCGTGGCGCCGCAGTAGAGGCACCGCCCCCCGTCGCGGGCGAAGACGGCCTTGCGGGTGAGGGGGACCGTCGGCCGGAAGGGCACCCGCACGAAGCGGGACAGGCGTACGACCGCCGGCACCGCCAACACGGTGCGCTCGCTGTGCAGGACGCCGTCGCCGTCGCTGACCGCGACGGCCTTGGCCGTCAGGACAAGCACCGCAGCCCGGCGTCCGGACACGACGCAGAGCGGCTCGTAGGTCGCATTCAGCACCAGAGCCGAGCTGTCCGTGCACGCCATGCCGTTCCTCCCTGCCTCGGAGTCTGACCGACGCGGCTCCGATCCGCCACGACCTTGGTCCGGACGGCTCCTACAGTGGGGTGGATGCTCCGCCCCCACGACCTCGTGATCGCCATCGCCCCGAACCCCAGCCAGCTGCGGGACGACCCGCGCGGCGCCTTCGACGCGGTGCGCGACGAGGTGTCGAGCTGGGGCGCCGCCACGATCCGCATCGTGCTCATCGTCGTCATCGCAGTGCTCCTGCGGGTCGTGGTGCACCGGGCGATCCGGCGGATCGTGCGGCGCGCCATCGCGAGCCCGACGGTGCCCGAGGCCATCCGGCAGCGACTCATCGACCAGGCCCCCGCCATCGCCGCCGAGCGGCGGCGGCAGCGCTCGGAGACGGTCGGCAGCGTCCTGCGCTCGATCTCGTCCGCCGTCATCCTCGGCATCGCCTTCACGACCGTCCTCGGCGAGCTCGGGGTGGACCTCGGGCCGATCATCGCCTCGGCCGGCATCATCGGCCTCGCCGTCGGCTTCGGCGCGCAGAACCTGGTGAAGGACTTCCTCACCGGTATCTTCATGATCCTCGAGGACCAGTACGGCGTCGGTGACGCCATCGACGTCGGCGAGGCGACCGGCGTCGTCGAGGCCGTGGGCCTGCGCACCACCCGGTTGCGTAGCGTTGACGGCACCGTCTGGCACGTCCGCAACGGCGAGATCGTCCGGGTGGGCAACATGAGCCAGGGCTGGTCACGAGCGCTGCTGGACATCTCGGTGGCCTACGAGACCGATGTCGACGTCGCGAGCGCGTGCCTGAAGTCGGTTGCCGACGCCGTCTGGAAGGGCGAGGAGGTCGGCTCGTCGATCCTCGAGGAGCCCGAGGTGTGGGGCGTCGAGGACCTCGGCATCGACGGCATCGCCATCCGGCTGGTGGTCAAGACCGCCCCGCTCGAGCAGTGGAAGGTCGCCCGCGAGCTGCGCCGGCAGATCAAGGTGGCCTTCGCCGCTGCCGGCATCGAGATCCCCTTCCCGCAGCGTTCGCTGTGGCTGCGCACCGATCCCACCGCGCCGGCCACCGTCGTCCCGCCCGACCCCGATGAGGCGCCCGCGGCCCGCCCCGACCCGCCCCCCCGTGAGGCGCCCGGCCCCGGCCGGCAGGACACTTGAGGCTGTGACCTTCCCGCCGGCCCCGACCACCACCCCGCTGACCGTCCTCGTCACCGGCGCCACCGGTTACATCGGCGGCCGGCTCGTCCCCCGCCTGCTCGCCGAGGGCCATGTCGTGCGCG
This sequence comes from Mycobacteriales bacterium, assembly GCA_038256525.1. GTDB lineage: Bacteria > Actinomycetota > Actinomycetes > Mycobacteriales > SCTD01 > SCTD01. The sequence goes on from JBBSKF010000024.1 coordinate 15,766, forward strand.
CCATGACCCGCGACGCCGGCCGGCTGCGTGACGTGCCCTGGGCGGGACAGGTGCAGGTGGTCGAGGCCGACGCGTTGGGGGCGGCCGGGGCCAGCCCCGACCCCGGCCCCCTCGACGCGGCGCTCGCCGGGGTCGACGTCGCCTACTACCTCATCCATTCGATCGGCGACGGGCAGGAGTTCGAGCAGACCGATCGGCTCGCGGCGAAGGCCTTCGGGGCCGCAGCGTTACGGGCCGGCGTCGGGCGGATCGTCTACCTCGGCGGCCTCGTGCCCACCGACGAGGAGCTGTCCCCCCACCTCGCCTCGCGCGCCGAGGTCGGCCAGCTGCTGCTCGACAGCGGCGTCCCGACGGCGGTGCTGCAGGCGGCGGTGATCGTGGGCAGCGGCTCGGCCTCGTTCGAGATGCTGCGCTACCTCACCGAGCGGCTGCCGGCGATGGTCACCCCGAAGTGGGTCAACAGCCGGATCCAGCCGATCGCGGTGCGCGACGTGCTGCGCTACCTCGTCGGGGTGGCGACACTGCCCGCCGAGGTGTCGCGCCGCTTCGACATCGGCGGACCCGACGTCCTCACCTACCTGGACATGATGAAGCGCTACGCGGTCGTCGCCGGTCTGCGCAAGCGGCTGATCATCCCCGTACCGCTGCTCACCCCGCGCCTGTCCGGTCACTGGGTCAATCTCGTCACGCCGGTTCCCGCGGCGCTCGCCAAGCCGCTGGTGCGCTCGCTCGTCAACGAGGTCGTCTGCGGCGAGGACGACATCAAGGCCTACCTGCCGGACCCGCCCGAGGGACTGCTGGGTTTCGAGGACTCGGCCCGCCTCGCCCTGCGCCAGGTACGGCAGGCGACCGTCGAGACGCGCTGGTCGTCGGCCAGCTGGCCGGGCGCGCCGTCCGACCCGCTGCCGAGCGACCCGGCGTGGGCGGGCGGCTCGCTGTACGAAGACCTCCGGCGGCGGCAGGTCGACGCCGAGCCGCAGGACCTGTGGCGGGTGATCGAGGGGATCGGCGGCGAGCACGGGTGGTACTCCTTCCCGCTCGCCTGGGCGGTGCGCGGCCAGGTGGACCGGCTGTTCGGTGGCGTCGGGCTCGGCCGGGGCCGGCGGGACCCGAACGAGCTCCTGGTCGGTGAGTCGCTGGACTTCTGGCGGGTCGAGGAGATCATCGACCAGCAACTGCTGCGGCTGCGGGCCGAGATGAAGCTGCCGGGCGCGGCCTGGCTGGAGCTCGGCGTCGAGGTCGAGGATGGACAGACCACGTTCGTACAACGGGCGCTGTTCCACCCGCGGGGCCTGGCCGGCCACGCCTACTGGTGGTCGGTCGCGCCGTTCCACGGCATCGTCTTCGGCGGCATGGTGGCCAACATCGCCGGCGCTGCCCACCGCGCCGCCCTCGAGCGGCGTGGGCCCGCCCTCTCTACGATGGCGCCGTGACGACCACGCTGTACGACCAGGTCGGCGGCGAGCCGGTGTTCCGACAGCTCGTGTCGTCGTTCTACAAGGGTGTCGCGGGCGACCCGGTCCTGCGTCCGCTCTACCCCGACGACCTCGGCCCGGCCGAGGATCGGCTGCGGATGTTCCTCGTGCAGTACTGGGGCGGGCCGACCACCTACTCCGAGCAGCGCGGCCACCCGCGGCTGCGCATGCGGCATGTTGCTTGGCAGGTCGGCGAGCGCGAGCGCGACGCCTGGCTGGCGCTCATGCGGGCGGCGCTGGCTGAGCTGGAGCTCCCCGACGACGCACGCGCGGCGATCTGGGACCACCTGGAGCGGGCGGCGTACTCCCTTGTCAACGCCCCGCCCACCCGGGACAGCCTGCTGGGGTGACGAAGCGCACCTGAACGTCACCTGGAGTTCTTTCACAAGACTTGCCGAGCGTCGTACGGTCAGTGCGGCCTGCGCCGGGGGGCGCGCCGGAAGGGGAATGCGTCATGGTCGGTCTCGCGAAGTTCGTCCTGCGCCACAAGGCACTCGTCGGGTTGTTCTGGCTCGTCGCGATGATGGCCGGCGGCGCGACCTCGGGAACCACCATCGACCGGCTGAGCTTCGACTTCTCGCTGCCCGGCCAGCCAGGCTTCGAGACCGAGAAGCAGCTGCTCGAGACCTACGGCACCGGGCCGGACGAGGGCACCACGGTCGTCGCCGTGACGGTGCCGTCCGGCACCACGGTCGACGACGAGCAGGACGCCGTCGATGGTGTCTTCGAGGCGGTGCAGGAGGACTTCCCGCAGTACCGCGTCGCCTGGGAAGGCAACACCGGTGAGGACCGGTTCACCACCGACGACGGGCGCACCGCGTACGGCGTGATCGTCGACGAGAAGTTCACCAGCTTCACCTTCGAGCCGGCGTTCCGCAAGGCCAAGGAGCTGTTCGCGGCGCAGGCGCAGGAGACCGGTTTCGAGGTCCGCACCACCGGCTACTTCGAGCTGTCGGAGGGCAACGCCGAGAGCTCCGAGGGGGGCGAGCCGCCGAGCGTGCTGTCCGAGACCCTGCTCGGGGCCTTCGGGGCGTTGATCGTGCTGCTGTTCGTCTTCGCCTCCTTCATGGCCTTCGTGCCGCTGGTGATCGCGCTGGTGTCGATCCTGTCGACGTTCCTGTGCGTGCTGGCCGTCACCTATCTGACCGACATCAGCTTCGTCGTGCAGTTCCTGATCGCCCTGGTCGGGCTCGGCGTCGCGATCGACTACTCGCTGCTGCTCGTCACCCGCTGGCGGGAGGAGCGCGAGCACGGTCGGGAGAACTCCGCCGCCGTCGTCGAGGCGATGCGTACGGCCGGCAGCGCGGTCGTGGCCTCGGCCGCCACCGTCGCCATCTCGCTGGTCGCGCTCATCGTGGTGCCGGTCCCGTTCCTGCGCAGCATGGGCATCGGCGGCATGCTCATCCCGATCGTCAGCTCCCTGGTCGTGCTGACCCTGCTCCCCGCCCTGCTGGCCAGCATCGGACCGAAGGTCGACTGGCCGCGGATCCGCCACGAGAACAGCGCCTCGAAGGCCTGGTCGGCCTGGGCACGGGGCATCAGCTCCCGCCGCTGGCTGGCGGCCGGAGCCGGCTTCGTGCTGCTCGGGCTGCTCGTCGCGCCGGTCTTCGACATCCGGGTCGGCCAGGCTCGCACCGAGTCGCTCGCCGTCCAGGGACCGGCTGTCGAGGCTCTCGCCGACCTGCGCGCGGGCGGAGTCCCCGCCGGGATCGTGACACCGCTCGAGATCCTCGTCGGCGGTGACGACGCCGAGGCGACCGCGAAGCAGGTCGTGCGGGAGGTGAACGCCATCGACGGGGTGGCCTTCGCTGTCCTGCCCGATGACCCGACCTGGCGCAAGGCGGGCACCACCGTCGTCTCGGTGATTCCCGAGCGCGAGCTGGTCGACATCCAGGCCGCCGCGGTCGTCGAGCGCATCCGCGACACCGTCGCCGGCATCGACGGCGTGGTAGGCGTCGCCGGCCCGGGCGCGACCGTCCTGGACTACAGCGACGCGGTCTTCAAGCGCTTCCCGCTGGTGATGGCCTTGATCGCGCTGGTCACCTTCCTGCTTCTCGTACGCGCGTTCCGCTCGCTGCTGCTGCCGCTCAAGGCGGTGCTGCTCAACGTGCTGTCGGTGGCCGCGACCTTCGGCTTCGTGGTCCTGTTCTGGCAGAAGGGATACGGATCGGAAGTGGTCTTCGACATCTCCGCGACCGGGGCGGTCACCTTCTGGCTGCCTGTGCTGATCTTCGCGTTCCTGTTCGGGCTGTCGATGGACTACGAGGTGTTCATCCTGACCCGGATGCGCGAGGAGTTCGACAAGACCGGCTCCACCCGCACCGCCGTCATCGACGGTCTGGGCCGCACCGGTCGCCTGGTGACCTGCGCGGCGCTGATCCTGTTCCTCGCGTTCATCGCGCTGGCCTCCGCGCCGGGGACCGACATCAAGGTGCTCGCCACCGCGCTCGGTGTCGGCATCCTCATCGACGCCACCATCGTGCGGGCCCTGCTGGTCCCTGCTCTGGTGTCGCTGCTCGGCGAGTGGAACTGGTGGCTGCCCGCGTGGTTGGCACGGCCACTGCGGGTCGAGCCGTCACCGCGCGTACGGGAGGACGTCCACGTCCCGGGTCAGCGCAAGGAGTCCGGCGCGGGCAAGACCCCGGTCTCGCTGGCCAAGGGCAAGGGTCCGACCACACCGCCAGCCTGACCGCCGGGTGTGGTGCTCAGGATGACGCCGCCACGCGGTGCAGACGCAGGGGACGTCCGACGTACGCGGCCAGGACCTCCGCCGCTCGCTCCACCTGCTCGCGCTGGTCCGCGCTCAGACCGGTCGCCAGCGCCAGTCGTACCTCGACGTGCGAACGGCCGACGGTGCGCTTCCACCAGCCGGCGTCGAGGCGGTCGCACACGACGAGCCCGCCGCCGGCCTCGGCGAACGAATGCGGCTGGTCGCCCCGCGGATGCCCTTCGCCGCGCGGGAAGTTCAGGCGGGGATAGGACAGGAACGCCTCGTCGAACGTCGGCAGCAGGAACGCGCGCGGGGCGCCGTCGTCCCGGGTGTCCAGCCCGGGGTCGAACCACAGGCGGGTCCCGTCGACGGTGACCGAGTCCAGGACGTCGCCCAGCTCGCCCAATGCCTGGGAGATCTCCTTCGAGGTGAGTGAGGTCCAGCGGGTGAGGTCGGGGACGCTCGCCGGCCCGTGCCCGGCGTAGAACCGCCGGACCAGCATGCGGACCGCATCGTCGCGGTCGCGCGAAGGTGTCCCGGGGAGCCGCTCGTCCACCAGCGCGTAGGTGTGCTCGTTGCCGCGCAGCGGGCCCGAGCAGATCAGTCCGCGCAACTCCGCGAGCAGCAGCGCGTGGCCGACACGCTCGCCCGGGCCGGGCAGGCCGCCTTCGGCCAGCAACGGCCCGATCTGCTTGCGGGTCAGGTGGTTCCGGCCGGCCAGCAGCTCACCCAGGGCGCTGAGGGTCCGGTCCATCGTGACGGTGTCGAGCTCGAGCTGCCGGTGACGCGCCGCCATCGAGGACTCCACCTTCGCGGAAGTGAGAGCCAGGATCCAGCGCAGGTCCTCGCCCGCGACGAGGTGCCACGTCGGCCGCAGGATGTGGGTGCGCACGATCGCCCCCGAGTCCAGCGCTGCGCGCATGGGCTCGTCGCCCCCGCGGGTACGCAGCCCGAGCGACCATCGCGCCAGCGGCGCGTCCTGGGCCTGCACGCAGGTGAGCAGCCGGACGACGTCGACAGCGGATCCGCCGGGTGGCGACGAGGTCAGCCGCTGGGTGGCCAGCCGCTGCCGGAGGACGTCATCGTTGGTGGCCACGCTCGGAAATCTACGGGGCCGTGCCTGCCCCGAATGGCGCCCCGCCGCCCGGAAGATCAACACTGGGTGGGGCGCCGATCAACGCATCAGCAGCCAGCGGGCGAGCAGCCAGCCGAGCGCGACGCCGAGCAGGTCGGCGACCACGTCCAGCGGGTCGCCGCTGCGACCCGGCAGCGCCAAACCCTGGATCAGCTCGCTGACCACTGCATAGGCAGCGACGAGACCGACGCCGGTCAGCGCCGGCCCGAAGCGCCAGCGGGTGGTGCCGGCGAGCAGGGCGAACAGCAGCAGGTGGACGACCTTGTCGGCGCTCGGGAACGTCGGGGTCCCGTCCGCGCTCGGCGCGAACAACACGACCAGGCTGAGCAGGGCCACCGCCGCGAAGCAGGCACCGGCGGCGCGGCTCGCCGCCTGCCCGGGCCGCGTCGCCGGTGGGCTCGCGCTCAGTCGCGGGTGAGCTTGCGGTAGGTGACGCGGTGGGGGCGCGCCGCGTCCTGGCCGAGCCGGCTGATCTTGTTCTTCTCGTACGACTCGAAGTTGCCCTCGAACCAGTACCACGCCGACGGGTCGTCGTCGGTGCCCTCCCACGCCAGGATGTGGGTGGCGACCCGGTCGAGGAACCAGCGGTCGTGGCTGATGACCACAGCGCAGCCGGGAAACTCGAGCAGAGCGTTCTCGAGCGAGCCGAGCGTCTCGACGTCGAGGTCGTTGGTCGGCTCGTCGAGCAGTAGGACGTTGCCGCCCTCCTTCAGGGTGAGCGCAAGGTTCAGCCGGTTGCGCTCGCCTCCCGACAGGATCCCCGCCTTCTTCTGCTGGTCAGGCCCTTTGAAGCCGAAGGCACCGATGTACGCGCGGCTCGGCATCTCCTGGTTGCCGACCTGGATGTAGTCCAGTCCCTCCGAGACGGTCTCCCACACCGTCTTCTCCGGGTCGATGCCGCCGCGGCTCTGGTCGACGTAGGACAGCTTGACCGTGTCGCCGACCCGGACCTCGCCGCTGTCGGCCTGCTCCATCCCGACAATGGTCTTGAACAGCGTGGTCTTGCCGACACCGTTTGGTCCGATGATCCCGACGATGCCGCCGCGCGGCAGGTCGAAGGAGAGCTTGTCGATCAACACCCGGTCGTCAAAGCCCTTCTTGAGGTTCTTGGCCTCGATGACGACGTTTCCCAAGCGCGGACCGGCCGGGATCTGGATCTCCTCGAAGTCGAGCTTCCTGGTCTTCTCGGCCTCGGTGGCCATCTCCTCGTAGCGGGCCAGCCGGCTCTTGCTCTTGGTCTGGCGGCCCTTGGCGTTCTGCCGGACCCATTCCAGCTCGTCCTTGAGCCGCTTGGAGAGCTTCGCGTCCTTCTTGCCCTGGACCGCCAACCGCTCCTGCTTCTTCTCCAGGTAGACGGAGTAGTTGCCTTCGTAGGGGTAGGCGCGACCGCGGTCGAGCTCGAGGATCCACTGCGCCACGTTGTCGAGGAAGTAGCGGTCGTGGGTGACCGCGAGCACCGCCCCGGCGTATCGGGACAGGTGGTTCTCGAGCCAGTCCACGCTCTCGGCGTCGAGGTGGTTGGTCGGCTCGTCGAGCAGCAGCAGGTCGGGCGCCTCGAGCAGCAGCTTGCACAGCGCGACGCGGCGGCGCTCACCGCCGGACAGGTGGTCGACCTGCTCGTCGCCGGGCGGGCAGCGGAGGGCATCCATCGCCTGCTCGATCTGGCTGTCGAGCTCCCAGGCGTTGGCGGCCTCGATCTGGTCGAGCAGCGGTGCCTGCTCGGCCATGATCGCCTCGAAGTCGGCGTCGGGGGCGCCCATCTTCTCGTTGAGCTCCTCGTAGCGCAGCATCACGTCGCGGATCGCCTTCACGCCGTTCTCGACGTTCTCGCGCACCGTGCGGGTCTCGTCGAGCACCGGCTCCTGGGCGAGCATGCCGACGGTGAAGCCGGGCGTCAGCTTCGCGTCGCCGTTGGAGGGCTGGTCCAAGCCGGCCATCATCTTCAGCACGGTCGACTTGCCGGCCCCGTTCGGGCCGACCACGCCGATCTTCGCGCCGGGAAGGAACGACAGCGTCACGTCATCGAGGATGACCTTGTCGCCGACCGCCTTGCGGACCTTCTGCATCGAGTAGATGAACTGCGCCATGGGCACAAAGCCTACGGGAGTGGCTGCGGCAGGGCCGTTGCTCCAGCGCGCGGCGGCCCTGCCGCACGACGCTCAGGCGGCCGCGCTGACCGGCTCGCCCAACGACAGCTCGTCCTCGTCCGGGTCGCCGAAGATCTCGCCCGTCTCGACGTCGACCTCGATATCGTCGGTGGGCCGCCCCGGGTCGGAGGTGAGCATCAGCGGCACCGACCGCTCCTGGACGGCCTTGCCGCGCTGCAGGTCGAAACCGATCGTCGCTGCGTCGACCTCCAAGCCGCTGCGCTTCTCGCCCTGTTCGGTGGTCCAGCTCTGCGCCGACAGCCGGCCGGTCACGACGACCCGGTCGCCCTTCTGCAGCGACGCCGCGACGTTCTCAGCCAGCCCGCGCCAGCAGGTGACGCCGAACCAGATCGTCTCGCCGTCGGACCAGAGCTCGGTGGCCTTGTCCCGCTTGCGTGGCGTCGAGGCGATGCGGAAGTCGGTGACGACCGCGCCGCCGGCGAGCACGCGCAACCGCGGCGGGGCGCCGACGTTGCCGACAACGGTGATGAGGGGTTCGTGCACGACATGCCTCCGGGGCTCGGTCCGGCGGCCAGCCCGCCGGTCTGCCATGACTGTGCGGCTGTCCGGGGCGCCGCGCGATGGCCCCGGTCACGCCTGTGGACGACGAAGCGGCCTGTGGAAAGCGCTCGGACGGAAACCTGACAGGCGATCGGCACGAAGCCGTGCGGCAGCCTGCGCCCACCGCCGCGCGGCTACTTCTTCCCGCTACTGCCGTTGCTTGATGCGGTAGGGCGTCCTGTGGTGGCGGAGGGGGTGTGTACCGGCGGGCGCATCTGGCTTCCGGGCTTGCCACCTGAGTAGCCGCCGCGCTTGCTGATGGTCACGGACGCGGAGCGCCTTTTAGCCATCGGTGTTGCCCACCTGTCCGTTGCCCTGCTCATCCACCACCTCTACCCCATCGGATGGTAGCGGCGGGGACGTAAACGGGGTAGCCCAAGCCGACGCTCCCGAGCGCTCCGCTTACTTGATCGACTTCCCATGCCTCTTCGAGGTAGAGGTCGGCGTCGTGCGGGAAGCCGCCTGCGTACGAGGCGTCAGCGAACTTTCCCGCCAGCCACTGCTCGTCATCCAACCTGATACGGAGGTAGGCGCTGGGCCGCTCAGAGAAGAAGTTGTCCCAGGCGCGGGGTGCCGGAGTGCGGCCTAGAGCCAGCGCCAGTAGGCGCTGCTCCGCCTCGGCGGACAAGTGGCGGCGGATCCATCCCCAACCACTCCGATTCGTCCGCGTCGCGTACAGGCCACCAAGAACCGTGCCGAGGGAGGCCGGAACAGCGACGAGGACGAGTAGGCCGAGCCAGAGCAAGGCGAACTGGCCAGCGAGGACTTCGTCGCGTCCAGCGACCGCAGCGCGGTAGAGCGAATACTCAGGCCACGCCAACAACAGGTGGAAGATCACCGAGACGGCGATGAAGCGGAGGAATCGATCGGTGAAGGTGACTCCGTAGGCGCTGTCCTGCCGTTCGTAAGCCCAGGTGTAAACCGAGCCGGGCAACACGAAAATCAGGACGATGAGGAAGCCGACGAGGGTGCCGGGGAGCATCACGGGACCTTCCCACCGCTCAGTGCTGCGGCCACTGACTACACCCCTCGACCCTCCACCTGACCGTGCATCTGCCCGGACGGTAACGAGAGGGTCCGACAGCTCCGTTACCCCTGCCAGACCGGCGCCTGCCTGCCTGCTGAATCCCGCAGCAGACCCGCTTCCGGCTCGGCCTGGCGAGGCGCCTCAACGCCTGCACCCGATGGGTGCTCGCCATCCGGCACCTTCACGAACCGCCCTGCGCACACCTGGCGCCCGTCGCGGCCTAACGCCACTCACACCATGATCATCACGACACGTCGGCGGTAACCTGTACTCATGCACCCCGCCAGCGACACGAACGGGCCTCCGACACCCCGTTCGGACGTTCGAAGACCCGTCCGGGTCTCACGTCGATCACGTCGAGGTCTGGACGATCACACAGGCGGTTTCGACCAGCATTTCGTGTAAGCACGCCGCGCCCGTAGCTCAGGGGATAGAGCAGGTGCCTTCTAAGCACTTGGTCGCAGGTTCGATTCCTGCCGGGCGCACGTTCCCGCCGATGTGCCGGCGACAGGGCGCGCTCGGTGGCGCCTGAACCGGAAACAGGTCGATCGACCCGAACACCGTGACCCCGCACGACCGACCGGCCCGGACGTCCGGGCCGGTCGCTCGCGTTCCCCGGAGCGGGAAGCCCTAGCCGCGCTGACCGATCGCAATGCGCCGACGACGCGCTCGCTCAGCCTTGGGAACGACGACGCTGAGCACGCCGTCGGCGAACGAGGCGGCGACCGACTCGCTGTCGACCGGACCGGGGAGGGTGACGGCCAGCACGAACCGGCCGGTGCTGCGGGTGCGGTGGCGCAGCAGGCCGACCCGCTCACGCCCGTGCCGTTCGCCCGTGACGACGAGACGGCCCTGGTCGACGAGCAGGTCGATGTCCTCTCGCCGCACCCCGGGCAACTCGACGTCGAGCAGGTAGCTGTCGTCGGTCTCCTCGATGTCGGCCAGTGGCGACACCTCGTGCAACGTGCGGTCGATGGCGCGTACGAAGTCCGGCCACGCGTCGAGCTCGCTGGCGAAGGCCGGACGCAGCCGCTCGAACTCGCGGGCGGAGTGGCGCCCGTCGTCGCGGCGTCGGATCGGGATGTTCATCGGATCTCCTGTGGTCGATCAGGCCGTGGAGCCGGCGATCTGCTTGTGCTTGCTCCCCGGGCTGATCTCGACCTTGCGCGGCTTGGCCTGCTCGGCGACCGACAGGGTCAGCGTGAGCACGCCGTTGTCGTAGTCCGCGCCGATGTTGTCCACGTCGAGCTGCTCGCCGAGGAACAGCTGCCGGCGGAACTCGCCCTGCGGGCGCTCGGCGATGAGCACCTCGTCGCCCTCGCCGAACGAACGCCGACGGGTGGCCGTGACGTTCAGGACGTTCTTCTCCACCGTCAGGTCGATCGAGGACTGGTCGACGCCAGGCAGGTCGAACTGCACGACAAAGGCATCTCCGTGCCGGTAGGCGTCCATCGGGGCCATCGGGCGCGAGGTCTGACGCAGCACCTGCTGCGCCACCTGATCCAGTTCCCGAAACGGGTCGAACCGCATCAGCATGGTCGTTCTCCTCTCCAGAACGGGCGGCTCACGTCCGGCCGGGAACCCCGCACCGAGGCGCTGAGCCTGAAGTTGGCAGCCCGCATGTACCCCATCCGCAGACTTGATACACCTGTGCTCAACCCTGGGACGCCGAGCTAGTCGTCCACGGTCTGGAGCTGCACGAGCACGAACACCAGGACGAACAAGAACAGGCCAGCCGCGACGAGGTTGATGTTGCCGCCGCGCGCGCCGCCCCGCGCGCCGAGCGTCGGATTTCCGGTGAAGGCTGCGATGCCGAAGCAGGCCGCGGAGGCGATGTACAGCAGCAGGTAGATGACGTTCATGGTGCTCTCCCTCGGGACGTCCGCCCAGGCGCGGTTTCCGGAGGGTAGGGCCTGCGTCAACCGAGCGCGACGGACACCGCATGGATCAGGATCCCGGCGAGCCCGCCGACCACCGTCCCGTTGATGCGGATGAACTGCAGGTCCCGCCCGACGGCCGCCTCGATCCGGCTCGAGGCATCGCCTGCCTCCCACTGGCCGACGGTCTTCTGGATCAGCGAGACCACCGTGTCGCCGTAGTGCTCGACGGCGTAGCGGACTGCCTTCAGCAGCCGGTCGTCCAGCCGCCGCTCGAGGGCGGCGTCCGCGACGACGCGCGCCCCGGCGTTGCGGACCAGCTCGGCGATCCGCCCCTGCAGGCCGCCGTCCAGCTCGTCGAGCGACAGCCGTACGGACGTGAGGATGTCCTGCAGCAACGCGTGCAGCAGGGACTGCAGGTGCGGGTCGTCCACCAGCGCCCGCAGCTGCGCATCGACGGCGCGTGCCGTGTCCGCGTTGTAGCGCAGGTCGTCGGCCAGCGACTCGAGCAGCCCGTCGACCCAGCGGCGCAGCGGATGCTCCGGATCCGCCTCCACCTCGGCCAACTTGGCGATCACCACGTCCAACAGCCGGGCGATCCGCTTGTCGGTTGCCGCCAGCCAGCCGACGATGCCCTGGTCCTCGACGAACTTCTTGAGCTGCGGATGCAGGTCGGCGCGGTTCTTCCTGACGTACGCGTGGAGCCGCGTCACCGCGACGTCGACCAGCGGCCGCTGGCCCTTCCCCGCGACGGCGCGGGCCAGGAACTGACCGAGCACGGGGGTGTAGGAGCGGCGCTCCAGGTCGCGCCGCATCAGCGCGAGCACGGCGTCGGTGAGGGCCCGCTCGTCGAGCGCGTCCAGCAGAGCCGCGACACCCGCCGCGAGCTCCCGGCCGACGACTGCCGCCGCTTCCGGCTCGGCGAGGCGCTCGGCGAGCCGGCGGACGAGCCGTGCGTCGGCGACCTGTGCGGCCACGGCGTCAGGGGTGAGGAAGTTGCCGGTGACGAACTCACCGAGCTTGGTGGCCAACTCGTCCTTCTTGCGCGGGATCAGCGCGGTGTGCGGAATACGCAGGCCGAGCGGGTGGCGGAACAGGGCCGTGACCGCGAACCAGTCGGCGACGCCGCCGACCATCGCGGCCTCCGCCGCGGCGCGCAAGAAGCCGGTGGCGGTGCTGTCCGGCAGAGCGAACGTCGCGAGGAAGACCAGCGCGGCGAGCACCAGCAGACCGGTCGCGGTGCGCTTCATGCGGCGCAGCGCGGCGGGGTCGCCCTCGAGCAGCGTCGGGACCTGCGCCAGCGGTGTGGTCATGCTCAGCGGCGGCGAGGGCGCCGCGCCGTCCCGAACAGCGAGCGGCTGATCTCCCGACCGGCGGCGTTGGCCGCCGAGCGGGCGAAGCTCCGGAAGACGCTCGAGCCCAGCACCTTCGAGATGCCGCCTTCGGCATCCCGGGACTCGGCGTCCCCACCGTCGGGCTCCGGCGGTGGCCCAGGAGGCGGCGGCTGGTCCTGCGGAGCCGGCGGGCTCACCTTCGCGAGCAGCTTCTCGTACGCCGAATCGCGCTCCAGCACCGTGCCGTAGTCCGCCAACAGGGGCGACGCGTCAACCAGCTGCTGCTGCACCGCCGGGTCAACCGGCGACATCGACGAGGCGGGCGGACGCATCCGGGTCCAGGCGACCGGGGTGGGGGCGCCGCGCTCGGAC
>JBBSKF010000025.1:0-28346 GCA_038256525.1 Mycobacteriales bacterium
CAGCGCGCGCACGATCTCCCACACCTGGTTGCGGGAGCGCGGGTCGAGCCCGGTCGTCGGCTCGTCGAGGAACATCAGCTCCGGCGTGACGACGATGCTCGCGGCGAGATCGAGCCGGCGCCGCATGCCCCCCGAGTAGCCTTTCACGAGTCGTCCGGCGGCTTCGGAGAGCCCGAACGCCTCGAGCAGCTCGGCGGCGCGCTCCTTGGCGACCGCCCGCTTCAACCCGAGCAGGCGGCCCAGCAGGACGAGGTTCTCGCGGCCGGTGAGATCCTCGTCCACGGAGGCGAGCTGCCCGGTGAGGCTCACGACGCTGCGTACACCGTCGGCGTCCTTCACGATGTCGCGCCCGAGCACGCGGGCGCTGCCGGCATCGGGCTTGGTGAGCGTGGCGAGCATGCGGATCGTCGTCGTCTTGCCGGCGCCGTTCGGCCCGAGCACGCCGTAGACGCAGCCTCGGGGGACGGTCAGATCCACCCCGTCGACGGCACGTACGGCACCGAAGCTCTTGACGAGGCCGGCCGCCTCGATGGCAAGCGAGCTGTCGGTGGTCATCGGGGCTCCCCCTGTACGCGGCTGCGGGTCTGCTGTCTCACCGATTCAGACCGAGGCGCCGGCCGGAAGTCATCGGTGCGTGTCGTACGAACTGTGCAGGGTGAAGTCCACTTCATGTCAAGGGCGGCGCCCGGTCAGCCCGCAAGGTGGCCCCAGTCCGAGACGAGCTCCGACCAGGGCGCGGTCGCGACCACCAGGCCTGCGTCCATGACGACGACCCGGTCAGCCTGCTGCAGGGCAGCCCGTTTCGAGGTGGATCCCAGGACGGTCGTCCCGCGTGCGCGAAGCGCCTGCCACAGCTCCACCTCGGTCCGGGCGTCGAGCGCGCTGGAGACGTCGTCTACCAGGACGAGCTCTGCCTCGGCTGCCAGTGCCCGCGCCAGAGCGAGGCGCTGCACCTGACCTCCGGACAGCCGTACCCCGCGGTGTCCGACCAGTGCGTCGACCCCGCCGGCGGCGGCGATGTCGCGCGCCATCCGCGCGTCGTCGACAGCCTCCGCCGGCTCCCGGCGATGGTCGAGCCTGAGGTTGGTGCCGAAGGTGCCGGACAGCACGCGGGGCACCTGGGCGACGTAGGCAACCTGCCCGGGACGGAGAAAACCCTGCGGATCGGTCACGTCGACCCCGTTCCAAAGCAGACTGCCACGGTGGTCGACCAGTCCGGCGAGCGCGGCCAGCAGGCTGGACTTGCCGGAGCCGATCCGGCCGAGCAGCAGGACGAGCTCGCCTGGCCGCACGGTCAGGTCGACATCCTGGACCCCGAGGGTGCCATCGTCGTGGACGGCGGCCAGGCCGACGAGATCAAGCCGGTCAAGGCGCTGCCGCGGTGGCTCCGCAGGCCCGGGGGCTGTTCCGCGTACAAGGTCCACGGCCGGCGGCAGGGCGACGAGATCGGCTCCGCCAGCGAGCCGGGAGGTGGCCTCGGCCCAGGCCCGCGTTCCCGGCGCCTCGGTGATGACCGCACCCGCGACCCGGCCGAACCAGTCGAAGCCGGCGACGGCTGTGGTGACAAGAAGAGCGGTGGACAGGTCCCATCCGCCGAGCAGCAGGACGAGCCAGCCCGCCGCGACACCGCACTGCACCAGCACCATGGGCACGCCGTCGAGCACGGCTTGCACCCGGTGCTCGCGCACGGCTGCCGACACCCGCCCGCGGTCGACCTGCTGCAGATGACGGTGCACCCCGGGAGTGGCGGCGGCGAGCTTGACCGTCCGCGCCGAGTCGAGCGCCGAAACCAGCGCGCGGCCGAACTGGGCCCGGGCGCTCGAGGAGGCAGCGGCGGATCGGCCCGCCACCGGAGCCCCGAGAGCCGACGCCGCTGCGGACAGCACCATCACCGCGGCGAGGACACCGCCGGCCAGCAGGCTGCGCGCCGCGACGGCAGTGACAGCCGCGATGACGAGGCCGTTGACGAAGTCCACCCAACGGTCGGCGTAACGGGCGAAGCGATCGGCGTCCATGGCCCGAGCGACGACCTCGCCGGGCGGGGTTCGGGGCAGCCGGTGCTGCATCGTCTGTCCGCGCAGAACCGTCAGTCGCACCCGCAGCAGCACCGCGACCCACCACTGTGGGTAGATGCGGAACGCGATGGCCAGCAGCACCGGCGCAGCCAGCAGGAATCCGGTCAGCAGGACGATCTCGCGGACAGGTCGGCCACCCTCCTGAAGCTGCTGGACGGCGCTGCCCCACAGGTAGCCGGTGACCGCCCCATAAGCACCGAGCAACCCGGACAGCAGGAAGAGCAGGCCGCCCACGAGCCCCCACCGGGGATGCATCCGCAGCATCGAGAGCGTGTTCCGGGTGAGGCTCGGGCCATTTCCGACGTCCTGCGCCGCCCGCGGACGTCCGGCCCGTCGCACCGACCCGACCGGCCGATCCCCTTCGGCTGCAGCGGAGGTGGCGTCGGTGTCCGGGCCGGCGGCCGCCAGCAGCTCGCGGAAGGGTCCGGGCTCCTGTGCCAGTCGGGCGCGGGGCCCCTGCTGAACGACCCGGCCGCTGTCGAGCACTGCCACCTGGTCGGCGCGCGCGGTCGTGGCCAGTCGATGCGCGATGAGCAGGCCCGTACGGCCGGTGAGCAGCCGCTGGGACGCCCGCGCCACGCGCGCCTCGGTCACCGGGTCCATGCGGGCGGTCGCCTCGTCCAGCACGACCACCTGCACGTCCCGCACGAGCAAGCGGGCGAACGCCACCAGCTGTTCCTCGCCTGCGGACAACGTGGTGCCGCCGGGTCCGAGCACGGTGTCGAGCCCGGCGGGCAGGCTGGCGACCCAGTCGTCGATCCCGAGCTCGGCGACGGCCGCCTCGACCGAGGCCCTCGAACGATCGTGAAACAGCGTGATGTTCTCAGCCAGGGTGGCCGCGAGCACCTCGGTGCGCTGCGTGACCACGCCCACGGCGCCGCGTAGGTGCTGCAGGTCCAGCTCGAGCACGTCGACCCCACCCAGCAGGACCGTGCCGGGCGGCGGTTCGACGGCCCGTGAGATCAGCGCCGCGAGGGTGGACTTGCCCGAACCGGTCCGGCCGACCAGCGCCAGGGTCCGGCCGGCCGGTAGCGCGAGGTCGACGTCGGTCAACGCGAAGGGGCCTTCGGCGTAGGAGAACCGAAGGCCGCGGATCGTCAGAGTGAGAGGGCCGCTCGGGACCGGAAGGCCGCCAGTGGGCTCCGGATCGACGTCGAGCATGGTGCGCAGGCGGGTCAGCGCGCCGAGCCCGGCCTGCAGGTCCGGAAAGTGCCGGCTGACCTGGTCGAGCTGCCCGACGAAGGTGGTGGTGACCAGGAACAGCGTCACCAGCTGTGCCGTGGACAGCTCGCCCTGCGTCGCGAGGACCGTGCCTGCCACGGCTGTCCCCGCGAGCAACCCGTGCAGCAGAAAGCCCGCCCGCCGCATGATCGTGCTCGCGCTCTCGCAGGTCGCCGCGACACGGGTGTGGACCGCAGCGGACAGCTCCGCGCAGCGGCGGAGCAGGTAGGCCTGCCCGAGGCTGGAACGCAGGTCGTCGCGCGCAGCGACCCCTTCCTCCATGGCCGCGGCGTGGTCGGTCCACGCGATCTCCTCCTGCAGCTTGCGCCGAGCCACCTCTGCGGTCAGCGGGCGCACGACCAGGACTGCCCCGATCCCGACGAGCGGGAACAGCAGCCAGGCCGGCCACCAGGTGAGGCCGGCCACCACCCACATCGGCCCGGCCCGCAGCAGGGTGCGCACCAGGTCCCAGGCCATCCTGCGCAGCAGCGTTCCCAGTTCATGGGTGTCGTCGTCCACCCGGTCGAGCACCTCGCCCACGGCCTGTTCCGACAGCACGGCCAGCGGTTGATGCAGCGCCGCGTCGAGCAGATCCGCCCGCAGCTGCCCCTCCGCCCGGTCCACCACGCCCGACCAGGCAACCCGGCCCGCGGTGTCGAGCACGGCGGCGCCGACGACAGACAGCGCCAGCAGGCCCACCAGTGCCCCGGTGGGCCGCTCCGCCAGCCGCCCCGCGACGACAGTCCCCGCGGTGTGGCCGACGGCAGCCACCGCGGCGGCGGCGAGCGACCACCAGGCGAGGCGTCCGCGCAGTCTGGCCAGGTCGACCCGACGGCGCTCCTGGGCCGACGGTGCGATGACCGTCGTGGGCACGTCGTGCTCGAGAAGGGCCATCGCGCTCGTGACGGTACGGCGCGGCCCGCTTCAGGTCGCCCGAATTTCTACCGATGAGAAGGGCGTTCCACGTGAGGACGCCGACGGCGACTGCCAGGACGCCCGGCACGAGGTGCTGATCGCGGAAGGCATGCCGAAGCCTGGGACGGCGGCGCCCGCAACTGGACCACATCACGACGACAGTTCTTCGCCAACGACCTGGGTGACAGCCGAAGCCTCGTCGCGGTCACGGACAACGTGAACCAGAGCAAGGGCGAGCAGGCCCCCGACCTGGCTACCGACCTACCCCTACCCCGCTGATGATCTCTCTTGTGGCGACCTGCTGGGGAACACGTCCCGGCGATTCCCCCAGCAGATCAGCGCAGGCGCGGGCTTTTCCGTACGCTCCGGGGTCGAGGGGAGCTGACCGCGGTCCTGGCCCGGCTGTCCAGCGGCGTCCGAGGGTGCCCGGCACGACGTGGATCCGGGCTTCCCCACTCCGACCTCTCAGAAGGCCCCCCGCAGATGCGTCAGCCGCGGCTGCTCGCCGGGACGGCGCACGATGCCGACCACGTCGAAGCGCAGGTCGCTCGATCCGGCCTGCCGGTTGTCGAGAAGCCAGCGGCACGCCAGCATGCGCAGCCGGCGCGCCTTGACCCGCCCGACTGCCTCGGCCGGCTCACCGAACCCGGTCCCGGCTCGGGTCTTCACCTCGATGAACACCACGGTCCCGTCCACGTCCCGCGCCACCAGGTCCAGCTCGCCCTGCGCGCACCGCCAGTTGCGGGCCAGCAGCACCATGCCCGCTGACGTCAGGTGCTGGGCGGCCAGCTCCTCGCCGTAGCGCCCCAGCGCCTGGGTCGCCGTCTCGGTGTCGCGCATCGGTCGACCACCTCCGGCACCGATGCTCCGCCGCGGGGGCGGCCGGCGCGAGCGGGTGTGGACCTGCTGTGGACAACGCGAGTCCTGTCCACAACTGCGCCCACCCGCACCGTCACTCGTGCGGCAGCCGGCTCCCGCGCGCGATGCCCTGCTGCTCGCTGGTCCCCGGGGCCGCCCCGTCACCCGCCGCCGGGGAGGGGCCGGGGTCGCCCTGCCCCTCGTTGCCTCCGGTCTCCGACACCGCTTCCAACGGCTCGGCCGACCGCGGGTCCATGTGCCGTGCGCCGGCGGCCACGTCGCTCTCGACCGCCTCGCCCGCCGGGGTCGTGCCCTGCAGCCCCGGAGCTTTGTGCGACGTGCCCCCGTCGGGCTGCCCACCTGAAGGTCCTGGCGATGACCACGCGGTCGGCGCCGCAGCAGCAGCGGGGTGGCTCGGTGCCTGCGGGTCCCCCGCGCCGACGTTCATCGAGGCGAGCTCCGGGATCTCGGCCGGCTCCGGCGCGCTCTCCGCCATCGGCTCGGCCTTGGCCTGGTTGGTGTCCGGACTGCCTTGCCCACCCGGCTCGGTGCGGTCGCCGAGCGTGACCGGACCGTCCCCGGTCGTGTCGGAGGGCTGGCTGGGCGCGCCCGGCTCGGTCCCGGTCGGTGCGTCGTCGTGAAAGGAGTCGGCCATGTGCCCTTCCTACCCGACCGGCGCGGCCCATGCGCCCGATGGTCTACCGGTGATCTTCGCCGACTGGTTGCTCCTTACGGCGTGTTGGCCGCCAGATGGCGAAGATCAGCGGGGTGGGGCCAGCGGGGGGTTCCCAGCCGCAGCGGCTACGGCCGCCCCTCAGGCAGCTCGAGGTCGGGCTTCTCCAGCTTCTCGACGTTGACGTCCTTGAACGTCAGCACGCGTACGGACTTCACGAACCGCGCCGGGCGGTACATGTCCCACACCCAGGCGTCGGTGAGGGTCAGCTCGAACCACACCTCCCCCTCGGCGGTGCGCGGCTGCACGTCGACGGCGTTGGCGAGGTAGAAGCGCCGCTCGGTCTCGACGACGAAGTCGAACTGCCGGACGATGTCGCGGTACTCCCGGTAGAGCTGCAGCTCCATCTCGGTCTCGTACTTCTCGAGCTCTTCTGCGCTCACGCGGGAACCTGCATCGACTCAGTCTGCCGCATACAAGCCCGGACATTGACGTAGGAGAAGCGGTGCTGCGGGCACGGACCGTGCTCGGCGAGCGCGGCTGTGTGCTCGGGGGTGATGTAGCCCTTGTGCTGCGCGAAGTCGTAGTCCGGCCAGCACTCGTGCAGCTCGCGCATCAGCCGGTCCCGCGTCACCTTGGCGACGACGGACGCCGCCGCGACACACGCCGCGACCCGATCGCCCTTCCAGACCGCGAGGGCGGGCGCGGGCATCCCGGCGATCGGGAAACCGTCGGTCAGGACGTACGACGGGGACTGCTCCAGCCGGCAGACCGCCTGACGCATCGCCCGGACGTTCATGACGTGCAGGCCACACCGGTCGACCTCGGCGGACGGGACCACGACCACCGACCAGCACAGCGCCCGGCGCACCACCTGTTCGTAGGCCGCCTCCCGGGCAGCGGCTGTCAGCAGCTTGGAGTCGGCGAGCCCGGGGACCTCACCCCGCCGGCCCGCCGGCAGGACCACGGCAGCGACCACGAGCGGACCGGCGCAGGCGCCGCGTCCCGCCTCGTCGGCGCCGGCGACGTACGGGAAGCCGCTGCGCTGCAGCACCCGCTCGAGCGCCCACAGGCCGCTCTCGGAGCGGACGACCGGGCGGGGCGCCCTCATGCGAGAAGCCGGGTGAGCAGCTCGGCGAGCCCCTCGGGATAGACCGTCTCGGTCGTCGTCCGCAGCTGCTCGACGGTCCACCAGCGGTGGTCCAGGACGAACCGCCGCTCGAAGTCGGAGAAGCCGGCCGTGTCGACGTCGTGTGCGCTGATGCGGGCCAGGAAGAACTGCTCGGACTGCGCGTAGTCGACGCCCGCGAGGCGGAAGGCGGCGTCGCGTTCGAGCACCACCTCGCCGAGGGCCTCGGGATCAAGCACGAGCGCGGTCTCCTCCCGGACCTCCCGGACCGCGCCTTCTCGCGGGTCCTCGCCCGGCTCGAGCCCGCCCCCAGGGGTGAACCACCAGGTGCCCGCGACCCGGTTATCAGGGTCGCAGCCCAGGAACAGCAGCACCCGTCCCGCGGCGTCCACCAGCAGCACCCGGGCGGCCCGGCGCTGGAGGGGGATCGTCACAGAACCACCCTACGAGCAGGGAGCGTCGCGGGGCACGAGCGCGGGCGGGTCAGATCTCAACCTCCCTGGTCAAGCCATCCCGCTGATCGGGGTTGCGGTCCAGACGCCGGTGGCGGCGACGTCGCGGGCGTAGGCGGCGAAGTCGCGTGGCTCCCGGCCCAACGCCCGCTGGACGCCGTCGGTCAGGTGGGCGTTGCGGCCGTCGAGCACCTCCGTGAACAGATAGCGGGTCAGGTCGATGACGTCGGCGGGAGTCCCGTTCGCGGCCAGCGCGGTCACGAACTGCTCCAGCGGCACGTGAACGAACCTGACGTCCCGCTCGCTCGCGCCGCCGATCTCACCGACCGCGTCCGCAAACGTCAGTAACCGGGGACCGGTCAGCTCGTAGACCTCGGCCGAATGTCCCGTCTCGGTCAACGCCGCGACCGCAACGTCGGCGATGTCGTCGGCGTCGACGAACGGCTCGACCATGTCGTCGACGGGCAGGGCAACCTCGCCACCGAGCACGGCCGGCAGGAACTGGCCCTCGCTGAAGTTCTGGTCGAACCAACTGCACCGAACGATCGTCCAGTCCGCCCCGGAACCGGCAACGGCCCGTTCGGCGCGCAGGGCCTCCTGCTCGCCGCGCCCGGAGAGCAGGACGAGGCGGCGCACCCCGCGACAGACGGCCATCGTGGCAAACGCTTCGATCGTGTCGGCAGCACCAGGCGCCGCCACGTCGGGGGAGTACGACACGTACACCGACTCGACATCGGCGAGGACCGGCGCCCACGTACTCCGATCCTGCCAGTCGAACGGCGGCTCGCCGGAGCGAGACCCGCCCCGGACGGGGAGCCCCCGCGCACGGAGCCGCTCGGCCACTCGACGTCCGGTCTTGCCGGTGTTGCCGATCACCAACGTTGTCTGTTCTTTCGCATGTGTGGTCATGACCCAACCCAAGCGCGGTGCTGGAAGACATTCCATGGTCAGACGACTCATTTTTATGTCTGAGCGTCTATCTTCCGAGCTGTGGACGCCTTGACCGGACTGCTCGAGGGTCCGCGCGCGAGCGGTGCCTTCCTGCTGCGCATCGCCCTGGATCCGCCGTGGTCGATCCGCGTGCAGGACGGGTCCCCGCTGTGCCTGATCGCGATGGTGAGCGGGAACGGATGGGTAGTGCCCGACGTCGGTGCGACGGTGCACGTGGGCACCGGCGACGTCGCGATCGTGCGTGGCGCGAACCCGTACCTCCTGGGTAGTGACCCGAGCAGCCTGCCGGACGTCATCGTTCACCCGGGGCAGCGCTGCGCCACTCCCGACGGGGTGGACCTGCACGATCAGATGTCCCTGGGCGTACGCACCTGGGGCAGCGACCCGGACGGGTCGGTGTCGATGCTCCTCGGTGTCTACGAGGACGTCGGCGCGGTCGGCCAGCGCCTGTTGGATGCGCTTCCCTCGGTGCTCGTCGTGGCGCACGACAGCTGGGACTCGACCTTGGTCTCGGTCCTGGGAAGGGAGATCAGCAAGGACGAGCCAGGCCAGGAGGCCCTGCTCGACCGACTGCTCGACCTGCTGCTCATCTCGGTGCTGCGCGTCTGGTTCGACCGTGCCGAGGCGCAGGCACCGTCCTGGTACCGCGCCCACGGTGACCCCGTCGTGGGCCGGGCGCTGCGGCTGCTCGAACAGAACCCGGCGCACCCCTGGACGGTGGCGGCCCTCGCCGCCGAGACCGGCATCTCCAGGGCGGCGCTGGCCCGCAGTTTCACCGACCTGGTCGGGGTACCACCCATGACCTACCTCAGGCAGTGCCGGCTGGACCTGGCCGCCGACCTGCTGCGCGAGCCGGCCGCCACCGTCGAGTCCGTCGCCCGGCAGGTCGGCTACGGCGACGGCTTCGCCCTCAGCACCGCCTTCAAACGGGTACGCGGCATTCGGCCACGGGAGCATCGCCTCGCGGTGCCCGGTTTGCGCTCATGAACCGCGCTACCTACGCGAGCGCGACCGGCGTCTGAGCGCCACCAGCGGCAGCGCCCCGAGGACCCCGAGGGCGTACGGCGTGGCGACGGCGGCGGCCGCCGGCAGCGCCCCGAGGGCGCCGTCGAACGTCTTGGGCACCGACAGGACGCTGGCATTCGACACCGGATAGACGATGACGAAAGCCCGACCGATGACCTTGTCCTGCGGGACCGTCCCCGAGTTCGGGTCGTCGATGTGGGAGCGGGAGTCGCTCGACGCCCCCCGGTGGTCACCCATCACCCACAGCCGACCCGGCGGGACGAGCACGCCCTCCGCCCCTGTCGGACAGCTCGTCTCGCCGGTCCCAGCGGCGCAGAAAGGCAGCTGGTTGTCCTCGAACAGATACGGCTCGTCGAGCTCGACCGGTCGCTCGGCGCCCTCGGGCTGGACGGTGACCTTGCCGTTCGAGCAGCAGGCCACCCGATCGCCGGGGACCCCGATGACGCGCTTGATGAAGTCCTTCTCCCCGGGCGCCCCCACGCCGATGGCGCTGGTGACCGCGCGCAACGCGCGCTGGACGCCGCCCGTCGGCTCGGCGATCTGCGTCTCGGGGGTGAAGGAGTCCAGCCCGTTGAAGACGACGATCTCGCCGCGGTGGATGTCGCGGAAGTCGTAGACGAGCTTGTTGACGAACACCCGGTCGCGGATCGCGAGCGTCTCCTCCATCGACCCCGACGGGATGTAGAAGGCCTGGAGAAGGAAGGCCTTGATCAGCAGCGCGAGGCCGAGCGCGATGAGGATGAGGAACGGCAACTCGCGAAAGAAGCCGCCCTTCTTGGCCGGTTCGTCCTTGCCGTGCTTGCCGCGCCCGCGCGAGCCGGCGTTTGCCCTCGAGGAAATGCCGTCATCCCCCCTCGCCGCCGCGGAGGTGGCGGTCGCGCGCTCGTCGCTGCTCATCACGCGAACCCTAACGGAGCGAGGCCGGAGTCCGTGCCGCTCAGGCCTCGGCGGGCGCGGACGGGGCGGCGGTCGGCGGGGCCGGGGTCGCGGCCGCGCCGGCTGCGGGGATGGTCCGCGCCGACGCCTTGGCAGGAACCGAGAAGCGCTTCTCCTTGATCTTGGCCTTCTTGCCGCGCAGCTCGCGCAGGTAGTAGAGCTTGGCCCGCCGCACGTCGCCGTGGGTCACGACCTTGATCGACTCGATCACCGGCGTGTGCACCGGGAAGGTGCGCTCGACACCGACGCCGAAACTGACTTTGCGGACGGTGAACGTCTCGCGGTTGCCGCCGCCCTGCCGGCGGATGACGACGCCCTGGAAGTGCTGCACACGCGAGCGGTTGCCTTCCACGACCCGGACACCGACGTCCAGCGTGTCGCCCGGCCGGAAGTCGGGGACGTCGGTGCGCAGCTGTGCGGCGTCGAGATCGTCCAGGATGTGCATGGGGTGCGTCGCTTCCTCGTACGGCGGCGCGCGGGTCTGCGCCGGCCGGGCTGCTGGGGTCTGGCGCCCGTCCACGAGGACGGCGCAACAGCCCTCTACTCTGCCACAGCGCCCGGTGGGCCCGGCGCGGCCGGGTCGGTGAGCAGGTCGGGGCGGCGGGCCGCCGTACGCTCGACTGCCTGTTCCCTTCGCCACCGGGCGATGCGGGCGTGGTCACCGGACTGCAGGATCGCCGGGACCTCGAGGCCGCGCCACACCGGCGGGCGGGTGTAGACCGGCCCTTCGAGCAGGCCCTCCATCTGGCCGGGCGCGAAGGAGTCGTCGCGGTGCGAGGCGGCATTGCCGAGCACACCGGGCAGTAGCCGGGCGACGGCCTCCACGACCACCAGCACCGCCACCTCACCGCCCGCGAGCACGTAGTCGCCGAGGCTCACCTCCACCACCCGGAACCGCTCGGCTGCGTCGAGCAGCACCCGGGCGTCGATGCCCTCGTAGCGCCCGCAGGCGAACGCGAGCCACGGCTCGGAGGCGAGCTCGGCGGCGAGCGCCTGCGTGAACGGCCGGCCGCTCGGTGACGGCACGATCAGCACCGGCCGGTCGGTCGGGCCGCCCGCCACCAGCACCGCATCCAGCGCGTCCCCCCACGGCCCGGGTGTCATGACCATGCCCGGTCCCCCGCCGTACGGCGCGTCGTCGACGGTGCGGTGGACGTCGCTGGTCCAGGTGCGCAAGTCGTGAATCCGTACGTCGAGCAGACCGCGCTCGCGGGCCTTGCCGAGCAGCGAGACCGACAGCGGAGCCAGGTAGTCCGGGAAGATCGTGACGACGTCGACGAGCACTACCGCTCCGGTGCGCTGTCCGCGAGCTCGAGCAGCCCTTCGGGCGGGTCGATCACGAGGGTGCGCGCCGCCACGTCGACCTCGGGCACCATCGCCTTCACGAAGGGCACCAGCACCTCCGCGTCGTTGTCGTGGCGGCGCAGGACCAGCACATCGCCATGCGGCAGGTGCAGGACATCCACGACCGACCCCACCAGCGAGCCGTCGGAAAGGCGCGCCGACATGCCGCGAAGGACGTGGTCGTGGAACTCGTCCTCGTCCTCGGGAGGAGGCACGGTCGCGGCGTCGACCTGCAGGATCGTCTCGCGCAGCGCCTCGGCGGCGTTTCGATCCGCGACGCCCTCGAAGCCGAGCATCAGCCGGCCGTTCTGCAGGCGGGCGCTCGCGACGGTCAGCGGCCCGCGCTCGGGCGGGTCGGTGAGCAGCTCAGCGCCGACCGCGAAGCGCGCGTCCGGGTCGTCGGTGCGGACCTGCACGGTGACCTCGCCCCTGATCCCCTGGGGCTTGCCGATGCGCCCGACGACGAGCAGGTCCGGCTCGGCCACGAAGCGGAGCTAGACGGCGTCGGTGTCGACGACGTCCACCCGCAGGCCGCGACCGCCCAGCGCGGTCATGACGGTGCGCAGGGCCTTGGCCGTACGGCCGTTGCGGCCGATGACCTTGCCGAGGTCCTCGGGGTTGACCCGCACTTCGAGCGTACGGCCGCGTCGGCCGGTCACCAGCTCGACCTCGACGTCGTCGGGGTTGTCGACGATGCCCTTGACCAGGTGCTCGAGGGCGGTCTCGAGCATCGGCTAGGCCCTCTCGGCAGTGTCGTCGCCGGCGGTGTCGCCGCCGGCGGTGTCAGCGGCAGCGGCGTCGGTGGGCACGTCAGCCGGCGCCTCGGCAGCCGGTGTCTCGGTAACAGGCGGTGGTGTGGCGGTCGGGTCGGCCGGCGCGGCTGCGTGGCCGGCCGGAGCCGGGTCATCGCTCGCGACCGTCCTGGGAGCGGCCTTCTTCTTCGGCGTCGTGGCGTCGCCGCCGCCGCCGCTTTCGCGAGCTGCAGCCTCGAAGACCGCCCGCTTGTCCACCTTGGGCTCGGCCACCAGCATGGGCGGCGGGGCCGGCAGGTTCTTGAACTTCTGCCAGTCACCGGTGACCTTGAGGATCGCCGCGACCGGCTCGGTCGGCTGCGCGCCGACGCCGAGCCAGTACGCCGCCCGGTCGCCGTCGACCTGGATGAAGGAGGGGTCCTCCTTGGGGTGGTACTTGCCGATCGTCTCGATGACGCGGCCCTCGCGCTTGGTACGGGCGTCGGCGACGACGATGCGGTAGTAGGGCGCGCGCATCTTGCCGAGACGCATGAGCTTGATCTTGACTGCCACGGGTGCTGGTGCTCCGGTCGTGTGATGGGTGGCACCCGGCGCTGCGCGTGGGGACACGCGGTCGGGCACGTTCTGCGGACAGCCGACGTCGGGTAGAGGGCCGTCGTACGGCGGTGGCTCGACGGACAGTCTGCCAGAAGCTAGCGGGGGCGGCGCAGGCCGAACGGATCGGGCGGCAGGTCGGGGCCGGCCGCGGGCGGGAAGCCCGGTGGCAGCTGCGGGAAGCCCTGGGGCAGCTGCGGCCCCCCCTGAGGCAAAGCCTTGGGCTGGCCGGGGCCCTGGGGCAGCCCGGCCGCGCTCGGGCCACCTCCAGCCCGACCCGGTCCCTTCTTGCCCTTCTTCCCCTGCTGCTTCTTGGCCGAGCGCTGCTTGCGGCCCATGCCCGGCAGGCCGGGAATCCCGCCCATGCCGCCCATCTGCTTCATCATCTTCTGCGCCTCGTAGAAGCGATCGACGAGGTTGTTGACCTCGGTCACCGTGACGCCGGACCCCTTGGCGATCCGGGAGCGGCGCGAACCGTTGAGGATCTTGGGCGTGCGCCGCTCCTGCGGCGTCATCGAGCGGATGATCGCAGCGATGCGGTCGAGGTCCTTGTCGTCGATCTGCGCGAGCGCGTCCTTCATCTGGCCCATCCCGGGCAGCATCCCGAGCAGGCTCGTCAACGAGCCCATCTTCTTGACCTGCATCATCTGCTCGAGGAAGTCCTCGAGGTCGAAGCTCTCACCGCTGGCCAGCTTGCCGGCCATCCGCTCGGCCTCGTCGACGTCGAAGTGCCGCTCGGCCTGCTCGATCAGGGTGAGCATATCGCCCATGCCGAGGATCCGGGAGGCCATCCGCTCGGGGTGGAAGACGTCGAAGTCGCCGAGCTTCTCGCCCGTGGAGGCGAACAGGATCGGCGTGCCGGTCAGGTGGCGCACCGACAGCGCGGCGCCACCGCGCGCATCTCCGTCGAGCTTGGTGAGCACCACGCCGGTGAAGCCGACGCCGTCCTGGAAGGCCTGGGCGGTGACCACGGCGTCCTGGCCGATCATCGCGTCGACGACGAACAGGATCTCGTCGGGCTGGACGGCGTCGCGGATGTCGGCGGCCTGCTGCATGAGCTCGGCGTCGATCCCGAGCCGGCCCGCGGTGTCCACGACCACGACGTCGTAGTTCATCCGCCGGGCGTGCTCGAGGGCTGTGCGTGCGGCGTCGACCGGGTCGCCGACGCCGCTGCCGGGGTAGGGCGCGTAGACGTCGGTGCCGGCCTGCCCGCCGACCACCTGCAGCTGCTGGACGGCGTTGGGACGTTGCAGGTCGCAGGCGACCAGCAGCGGGGCGTGGCCCTGGGCCTTGAGGTGCTTGGCGAGCTTGCCGGCGAGCGTGGTCTTGCCGGCCCCCTGCAGGCCGGCCAGCATGATCACCGTCGGCGCGGTCTTGGCGTAGCGGATCAGCCGCGTCTGTCCGCCGAGGATCCCGATCAGCTCCTCGTTCACGATCTTGACCACCTGCTGAGCAGGGTTCAGCGCCTGGCTGACCTCCACGCCGCGGGCGCGCTCCTTGACCGCGCCGATGAAAGCCTTGACGACGGGCAGCGCGACGTCGGCCTCGAGCAGCGCGATGCGGATCTCGCGAGCGGTGGCGTCGATGTCGGCGTCGGACAGCCGGCCCTTGCCCCGCAGCGAGGTGAAGACCTTGTCGAGCCGATCGGAGAGCGTGTCGAACATGCGGCCCCAGCACTTCGAGGTGAGCGGTCGGAAGCGGTTGTCGAAGCCTAGCCGGGGGCCCCCGAAATGCACGCCTGCAGCACCGTGGTCTCGCTAGGGTCGAGCCATGACGCAACCAGCTGCAGTGCAGCGCGGCGTCACCAAGCGGACTCGTCGGAGACGGTCTGACCTGGCGAGGGTCCCAGACCTCGCTCTCCTCGCCAGCGCACTCGCTCTCTACTGGCTGCTGCGCCATACTCGCGCAACAAGCGTGGAGGGGGGCCTTGTGAACGAAATTGATCCGGGACTTGGCCAGCAGGCGGGCGGGTCCAAGTCAAAGCTTCACTCACTGAAAGCGTATTGGGGGAATCTACCGAACCTGTCGGCTGTCGCCGCACTCATCGCCGGCGCGCTTGCGCTCGTCGGCGTCACCACCGACAGTTTGCCCGCGTTGGCGCGCAACGCACCCTTCGCTCTGGCTGCCGGGGTCTCGGTACCGGTCCTGCTGTTCTTGCTGTCAGCCGCACTGAAATCCAACGGTAGGCTCTGGGAGCAACTCAGTGGTGTCCTCGTCAGCCTCGCCGTGACGTTTTTGATCTTCATGGCGGCGTGGGTGTCGACCGAGGCCACCACCCCGTCATTGGAGTTGACCCTGACGAGAGAAACTGGTTCGCAGACCTATTCGTGGACCGCGAAGGTCGCGGTCGATTTGATGCAGAGCGACGAGGCGGCCGAAGTCAGCGTCCTCAGACTGGAACGCGTGGAGGACTGCTCAGCCCACGCCTCGGGCGCGATGCTCTGGCACGAGCAGGCCGGGGCGCCGGCGACCGGCGAGTTGGATCGATCACTGGCCGGCGAGGTCGACCTGGCCGAGACGCAGGCCGTGTGCGTCGTCGCGAAGCTCTCGGAGCGCTGCGGGTGGCGCATCGACATCGCGGTAGACTTCTGCGTCATCAATCGCCCGGCACGTTCGGCGTTCGCCTCGACCGGCCAGCCCTGACCACTCCAGGCGGGGGGCCCAGCTCGACCAGCCCGCCCATGCCGTCGACCCCGCCTGCTGAAACCTAGCCGCGCGCTCCGGCACGCCGGCCAAGATCTTCGGGGTGTTCACAGGGTGACCACCCTGTGAACACCCCGAAGATCAAAGGGGTGCACCGCTTGACGCGCGCGGCGTGATGGGAGCAGGCTCCGGTGCCAGGCGGGCCGGGGGGGTGCGCTGTCAGGGGGGCGACATGTCCGAGACACCGCACGGGACGCAGACGCGCATCGCACCGGGGCTCCCGGAGGAGGTGCGCGAGCGGCTGGACCGCGAAGGCCGGACGCCCGTCTTCGACCCGACGCTCGGCATCGAGGTGGACCGGCCCGCCCCTGCCGCCACCCCGCCGCACCGGCTGGTGGCGCTGGGGGACTCGCTCACCCACGGCTTCCAGAGCGGGGCGGTGTTCGCCACCGACCTGTCCTACCCGGCGATCATCGCGCACGAGCTGGGCTGGTTCGGGTCCTACCGCTACCCGCGCTACGGGGGGTCCGGGGGGTTGCCGCTGAACCTCGAGTTCCTGCTGCGTGAACTCGAGGAGCGGTACGGCCGCGACCTGAGTCCGTGGGAGCTGCCGCTCGCGCTGTTCCGGGCCCGGTCGTGGATGGACGGGGTCGAGGACTACTGGGAGCGCGGAGCCGGTCGGGTAGCTCCGGTTGTCGGTGCCCACAACCACGCACTTGCGGTGTACGGATGGGACCTGCGCGACGCCCTCAGCCAGACCGCTGCCGGTTGCGAGGCGGCCATCGTGACACCCAAGGACGACCTGCTCTCCCAGGTCGTCGAGAACCACGCGCAGCGGGCCGCGCTGCACGTCTACCCGCACTGGTCGGAGCAGACGAGCGGGCAGACCCTGCTGGATGCGGCAAAGGCGCTCGGCGAGCAAGGCGAGACCGCGGGCGAGCCCGGGATCGAGACGCTGGTGGTGTTCCTCGGCGCCAACAACTGCCTCGGCAGCGTCACGAGGCTCGCGGTGGCCTGGAGCGGCGAGGACTTCCAGGACCTGACAGCCAAGAACGCCTACACCGTCTGGCAGCCCGAGCACTTCCGGATCGAGTACGCCGAGCTGGTGCGCGCCGTCGAGCAGGTGCAGGCCCGCCACGTCATCTGGTGCACCGTGCCGCACGTGACCATCGCGCCCGTGGCCCGAGGCCTGGGCAGCAAGACGACGCCGGGTTCGCGCTACTTCCCCTATTACACCCGCCCGTGGATCGCTGCGTCGGCGTTCAACCCGGCGCAGGACGAGCACATCACCGGGGCAGAGGCACGGGCCGTCGACGCCGCGATCGACCTCTACAACCAGGCGATCGAGGGACATGTACGAAGTGCCCGCGAGCAGGGTCGCGACTGGTACCTGCTCGACATCGCCGGGCTGCTGGACCGGCTCGCCTCGCGGCGCTACATCGACGACCCGAACGCCCGCCCCTCGTGGTGGACGCCCTATCCGCTGCCGCCGTCGCTGGCGGGACTGGACCCCGTACCGGATTCACGCTTCCTGACCAGTGACGGCAACGGCGGGCGGGCCACCGGCGGGCTTTTCTCACTCGACGGCGTGCACCCCACGACCATCTGCTACGGAATGATCGCGCAGGAGATGATCAACATCATGCGACTCGCGGGGGTCGATTTCCTGCAGGGCGGCGGCGCCCTGCGCACCGATCCGGTCAGCGTCGACTTCGAACGACTGCTGCTGCGGGACACCCTCGTGCGGCACCCGCCGCAACTGCTCCGGTCGACGCTGGACATCCTCGGCTGGGCCGACCAGACGCTCGACTGGACACGGAAGGCCCTCCGCTTCAAAGCCTGATCAAGCAAGCTCGGTGGCCGGCGTCTTGGAGGTTACCGGCCACCGAGCAGTCACTTGCCGCAGCCGCAGTTGCAGGCCGCGGTGGCCCCATCGCTCTGGGTCGTGATCATGGCGTCACATGCCCTTCGGATCCGGGTCATGAGCACACTCCACAGCTGGTCCCAGGGGCCAGGTCAAGTGGAGATCCCGGCGGGTGCGTTCCGCGGGGTAGAGCACCCCCATGACGCGCCGCTGGCTGTTCGCCGATCAACTCGGGCCGCACCACCTCGACACCCCCGACCAGCCGGTCCTGCTCGTCGAGTCCCGCGCGGTGCTGCGCCGCCGGCACTTCCACCGGGCGAAGGCCCACCTGCTGCTGTCCGGGCTCCGGCACCTGGCTCGCGAGCTCGGCGAGCAGGCCGTCTTCCTGCAGGTCGACAGCTACGAACAGGCCCTCGAGCAGCTGACCGAGCCGCTCGACGTCGTCCAGCCCACGTCATGGGCGGCTGACCGCTTCGTGCGCGCCCGCGGTCTGCCGGTGCTGCCACCGCGCGGCTTCGCCACCAGCCGCCAGGAGTTCGCCGGCTGGGCGGACGGCCGGCGCCGGTTGCTGATGGAGGACTTCTACCGCTGGCAGCGGACCCGGCACGACCTGCTGATGGAGGGAGCCGACCCGGTCGGCGGGCGCTGGAACTTCGATCACGACAATCGCGAACCACCCCCGCGCACAACCACTCTGGGGCTGACCGGACCCTGGCTCGCGGACGAGGACGACATCGACGCCGAGGTCCGTGCAGACCTGGATCGCTGGGAACGCGACGGTCGGGTCCGCTTCGTCGGCGAGGACGCACCGCGTTGGGCGCCGGCGACCCGCAGCCAGGCGCTGACGGCACTCGCCCACTTCGTCGAGCACCGCCTCCCGCACTTCGGGCCGACCGAGGACGCCATGCTGGGCGCCGACCCGTGGATGGCGCACAGCGCCCTGTCGCCCGCCCTGAACCTCGGCCTGCTGCACCCGCTGGAGTGCGTGCGAGCCGCGGAGTCCGCCTACCGCGACGGCGTGGCGCCGCTGGCGTCGGTCGAGGGCTACGTGCGGCAGGTGATCGGCTGGCGCGAGTACATCTGGTCGCTCTACTGGCACGTGCCCGCCGACTACCGGGACAGCAATGCGCTGTCGGCTGGTGGGGACCTGCCGGCATGGTTCCGCGACCTGGACGCCGGGGGTGAGGTCACCGCGAACTGTCTGTCATCGGTGCTGCGGGACCTGCGCGAACGCGGCTGGGTCCACCACATCCCGCGGCTGATGGTGCTCGGCAACTACGCGCTGCAGCGGGGCTGGGATCCGGCGCAGCTCACCGCCTGGTTCCACGAGGCGTTCGTCGACGGCTACGACTGGGTGATGCTGCCCAACGTCACGGGCATGAGCCAGCACGCGGACGGCGGACTGCTGGCGACCAAGCCGTACGCCGCCGGTGGTGCCTACCTCAACCGGATGAGCGACTACTGCGGGAAGTGCGCCTACGACCCGAAGGTCCGGGTCGGTCCCACCGCCTGCCCATACACGGCTGGCTACTGGGCCTTCCTGGACCGCAACGCCGAGGCGCTTCGGGACAACGTCCGGATGCGGCAGCCGCTGGCCGGGCTCGCGCGGCTGCGCGACCGCGACGCGACCGTCGAGCAGGAGCGGTTGCGCGGGGACGCGCCCCCGTGACGGGGGAGCCGGCTCCGCTGGTCGTCACCCTGCTGATCGACGCCACGTCGCAGGAACGCTTCGACGCGCTTCGCCGCCAGCACTTCCCGCCCGAGCGCAACCACCTGGCAGCCCACGTGACGCTGTTCCACGCCCTGCCCGGAGACCGGCTCGGCCAGGTCGCCGCAGACCTGCGTGAGGTCGCCAGGCGGGACACCTTCGGCGTCACGGTGACCGGCGTGCGGTCGCTCGGGCGCGGCGTTGCCTATGCGCTCGCTGCAGCCGAGCTGAGCCGATGGCACGCCGATCTCGCTGCCCGCTGGCAGCCGTGGCTCACCCCCCAGGACCGGCGACCGCTTGCACCACACGTGACGGTGCAGAACAAGGTCGAGCCGGCTGCGGCCCGCCGGCTGCTTGCGGAGCTGTCCGCCGACTTCCGGCGCTTCGAGGTGACCGCGCAGGGCCTCGGGCTGTGGCGCTACGAAGGCGGGCCGTGGTCGGCGGTGGACACGGCGCTGTTTCGCGCTCCGGACCGTCGCCATACGCCGTGAGCGACATCAGCCCCGCGAGGGTCAGCGCACAGCGGCGAGCACGAGGGCCTCAACGTCGTGTCGCAGGACCGGATCGGTCACCTTCTCGCCGTCCGGCCCCACGACGTAGAACGCGTCCACGACGTCGGCGCCCAAGGTGCAGATGTGTGCGGTCCGCACGTCCACCCCGCACCTGGCCAGGGCGCAGGTGATCCGGTGCAGCACTCCGAGCGCGTCCGGTGCCCGGACCTCCAGCACCGTTGCGGTGTCGGACGCGTCGTCGAGAAGCCGTACGGTCGCGGGCGCCACCGGGAGCGCGACGCGGGAGACGTAGGCCGCCTCCCGTGAAGCCAGCATCGGTTCGAGATCCAGCTCGCCGTCTAGGGCGCGGCGCAGGTCGTCGCGGACGACGTCCCAGTCGGGCAGGCGCCCGAACCTCGGCGCGACCCGGCAGACGTTGACGGCCATGGCATCGCGCGGGAACAGCGACGCGGAGCGCACATCGAGTCGGTGCAAGGCGAGCACGCCGGTGAACAGCCCGAGCAGGCCGCGACGATCCGGAGCGACCAGGGTGACCTCGTCGCCGTTCGCCTGCAGGGCGAAGACACCGCCGGCAACGAGCTGCTCCTGCCAGTCGGCCAGCGGTTCCGGTCCGGGCGCCGGCGCGCCGGCCAGCAGCGCAGCGGTCCGCCCCACGAGGGCGTCGACCAGGCCGGCCTTCCACGTCGACCACGCCGCCGGCCCGGTCGCCGCGGCGTCCGCCTCGGACAGCGCGTGCAGCAGCTCCAACACCTCTTTGGAACCGGCCGCGTCGGCGACCGCCCGGGCCGTCGCCGGGTCGTCCAGGTCGCGCCGGGTTGCGACATCGGGCAGCAGCAGGTGGTGCTCCACCATCGCGACGAGCACGGCGACATCTGAGGGCGGAAGACCGAGGCGAGGTGCGAGCTCGGCCACGACCTGCATCCCGACGACGGTGTGGTCGCCGGGCAACCCCTTGCCGATGTCGTGCAGCAGCGCACCGAGCAGCAGCAGGTCGGGCCGGGCGACCCGTCGGGTCAGGCCGGCCGCGGCAGCCGCGGCCTCGACGAGGTGGCGGTCGACCGTGAACCGGTGATAGCTGTTGCGCTGCGGCTTGCTCCGCACCGAGGCCCACTCCGGGAGCAGCGCGACGAGCAGGCCGGCCTGGTCGAGAGCCTCGAGCACAAGCACGGCCGGGGCGCCCGCGGCGAGCAGTCCCACGAAGGCGTCCAGCGCCGCCCGTGGCCACGGGACCGGCATCGGCGGACACTCGGCGACGAGCCGGGTCAGCGTGTGCGGCGCGATCGGCAGGTCGCTTCGGGCAGCCGCCTGCGCCACCCGGAGCACCAGCACCGGATCTGTCGAGGGTTCGGCGTCCCGGGCCAGCACGACCTCGCCGTCCTGCACCACGACGTCGTCGGCCAGCGGCTGTCGGGCCGGTTCCGCGGTTGCTCGCTTGCCGAGGAGCCGTCGCCGCGGCGCCGGCGGCCGGATCCGTCGCCAGGTCGTGTCGCTCTCGTAGGCGATGACGCGCCCGGCGCCGGACACCGCCGCCATCAACGCGTCGGCGTCGGCGTAGGACAGCGCCACGGCGACGGCGTCCTGTTCCTGCAGCAGCAGCCGCTCGACGGTGCGACGCCCGGCCGCGGCGGTGGTGCGGTGCAGCTCTCCCCGGACGTCGAGCAGTATCTGCGCCGCCGCCCGGACCTGGGCCGCCGGCGGGTCGGCGACCTGCGCTGCCGCGAGGGCATGCAGGGCATGCACGTCACGCAGCCCACCGCGGGCGCTCTTGAGGTCCGGCTCGAGCAGGAAGGCCACCTCCCCCTCGGCCCGGGCCCGCTCGACCACGGCCGCCCGCAGTTCGGGGAGGCGCTGCGCGGCGCCAGCCCGCCAGGCTGCGCGGGTGCGGGTGAGCAGCTGCCTGGACAGCTCCGCGTCACCGGCGATGTGGCGGGCGTCGAGCAGTCCGAGGGCGGCCTTGAGATCGTCGGCAGCAACAGCGAGCGCCTCCTCGACGGTGCGCACCGAGTGGTCCAGCCCGATCCCGGTGTCCCAGATCGGATACCAGAGGGCGTCCGCGATTGCCCCGACGGGGTGCGACGCATCGTGCACGAGCACCAGGTCCAGGTCGCTGCCCGGCGCCAGCTCTCGGCGCCCCAGTCCGCCGACCGCCACGAGCGCGACCCCCGGGCCGGGCTCGCCCAGCAGTCCGCCGAGCCAGCCGTCAACCTGCTCCACCAGAGCCGCCCGCAGATCGGCACCCGTCAGGTCGGAGGCCAGCAGCGCGGCGCGCGCCTCCCGCGCGGTCACCGTCGACCCAGGGAGCGCACCGAGCCGAAGTCGTAGGCCGTCTCGGCGTGCGAGGACTGATCCAGACCCTCCTGCTCCTCCTGCTCGCTGACGCGCCACGGCAGGACACGGTCGACCGCCTTGGCCAGCAGCCAGGACGCACCGAACGCGAAGGCGGTGGCGGCGATCACCGCGACTGCCTGGCGGCCCAGCTGCTCGGCACCACCACCGAGCAACAGCCCCCGGTCGACGACTGCCGCATTCACCGACGACGACGCGAGCAGGCCGACGAACAGCACGCCCACGACGCCACCGACGTAGTGCACCCCCACGACGTCGAGCGCGTCGTCATAGGAGAGCCGACGCTTGAGCTGCACCGCGAACAGCGAGCAACCGCCTGCCACCAGCCCCAGCACAAGCGACGGGCCGGCCTCGAGGAAACCGCAGGCGGGGGTGATGGCGACCAGCCCGGCGACCGCGCCGGACACCGCGCCGAGCGAGGTTGCGGACCCGGTGCGCAGCCGCTCCAGACCCGCCCACGCGATCAGCCCGCCGACCGCTGCAAGGTGGGTGTTCAGCAACGCCTGCGCGGCCAGCCCGTTCGCGGCCAGCGCCGACCCGGCGTTGAAGCCGAACCAGCCGAACCACAGCAGCCCCGCTCCCAGCACGGTCAGCGGCAGGTTGTGCGGCGGCATCGCCTCGCGGGGCCAACCGAGCCGCGGGCCGGCGACCAGCGCCACAGCCAGACCCGCTGCACCAGCGTTGATCTCGACAACCAGGCCCCCGGCGAAATCGAGGACGCCGAAGCGCGCCATCCACCCGCCGGGCGAGAACACCCAGTGCGCCAACGGGGCGTACACCAGCACGGTCCACAGCGTGGCGAAGGCGACGAACGCGCCGAAGCGCGCCCGGTCAGCAACGGCCCCCGCAATGAGCGCGACCGTGACGATCGCGAACATCATCTGGAAGGTGGAGAACAGGACCGGCGGGATCGTCAGCGACAGGCCGGGCACCGGGTCGGACAGGTTCGTCCCGCCGGCGAAGCGCAGGTCGCCGAGCAGTCCGGCCCCGATGTCCTCGCCGAAGGCGAGCGAGTAGCCGAGCAGCACCCAGGCGACACTCACCACCCCGAGACAGGTGAAGACCTGCATGAGCATGGCCAGGGCGCTCTTGGCTCGCACCATGCCGGCGTAGAACAACGCGAGGCCCGGCGTCATGAGCAGGACGAGTGCGGTGCAGAGCAGGACGAACGCGGTGTCGCCGGAGTCGAGGGGCACGTCCGGCAAAGTAGCGCCTGCCGCACCCGTGGATCCGTCGTACGGGCTCAGGTCAGAGCGCGTCGGCGCCGCGCTCCCCCGTACGGACTCGCACCACCTCGTCGACAGGCATGGACCACACCTTGCCGTCCCCGATCGCACCGGTGCTCGCCGCCGCGACGATGGCATCGACCACCCTCGTCGCGTCCGCCTCGTCCACGAGCACCTCGACCTTCACCTTGGGCACGAAGGCGACGGTGTACTCCGCGCCGCGGTAGACCTCGGTGTGGCCGCGCTGCCGGCCGAAGCCCTGCACCTCGCTGACCGTCATGCCCTGCACGCCGATGCCCTCGAGCGCGGTCTTCACCTCGTCGAGCTTGAACGGCTTCACGATCGCGGTCACCAACCTCACAGGGCCTCGACCCCCCGTTCACCCGTACGCACCCGCACCACTTCGTCGACCGGCATGCTCCATACCTTGCCATCACCGATCGAGCCCGTCTGCGCCGCCTTGGCGATGACCTCGACGATGTCGAGCGCGTCCGCGTCGTCCACCAGCACCTCGACCTTCACCTTCGGCACGAAGGCGACGGTGTATTCCGCGCCGCGGTAGACCTCGGTGTGGCCGCGCTGCCGGCCGAAGCCCTGCACCTCGCTGACGGTCAGCCCGTGCACCCCGAAGGACTCCAGCGCCGTCTTGACGTCCTCGAGCTTGAACGGCTTGATCACACCGGTGACCAGCCTCATGAGGACACCTCCACCGAGGACGGCCGCGCCACGGCGGGAGTGCTCGACCCGCCGCCCCCGGTGATCCCGCCACCGATCTCGTACGCCGTCTCGGCATGCGTCAGCTGGTCGATGCCGGTGATCTCCTCCTCCTCGGGGACGCGGATCCCCATCACGGCCTTGAGCAGGAGAGCGATCACGAACGTGACCGTGAAGGAGTAGGCAAACACCGCGAAGGCCGCGATGGCCTGCGTGCCGAGCAGCCCGAGGCTCCCGCCGTCGAACAGGCTGTCGGTGAGGGTGTGCGTCGAGTCGCCCACGATGCCGATCATCAGCGTGCCGACCATGCCGCCGACCAGGTGCACCCCCACGACGTCGAGCGCGTCGTCGTAGCCCAGCCGGTTCTTCAGCGTGACCGCGAAGGCGCAGGCGATGCCGGACAGCAGGCCGATGGCGATGGCGCCGTAGGCGTTGACGAAGCCGCAGGCCGGGGTGATGGCGACCAGCCCGGCCACGGCCCCGGATGCCGCCCCCAGCGAGGTCATGTGACCGTCGCGCAGCTTCTCGATGAGCAGCCAACCCAGGACGGCAGCGGCGGTCGCGACCTGGGTGTTCATCAGGACCAGCCCGGAGTAGGCGGTCGCGCCGAGCGTGGAGCCGACGTTGAAGCCGAACCAGCCGAACCACAGCAGGCCCGCGCCGAGCATGACGAACGGCAGGTTGTGCGGCCGCATCGGCTCCTTGCGGAACCCCCGGCGGCGGCCGAGCACTAGGACCAGCGCGAGGGCCGCGGCGCCGGCGTTGATGTGCACCGCCGTGCCGCCGGCGAGGTCCAGTGCTCCCAGCCGGTTGACGATCCACCCACCGGTGTCCGCCGCGAAGAAGCCGTTGGCGAAGCCGGCCGCCTCACCACCCTCCTCGGCGACGCCGAACGCGAAGACCCAGTGCGCCACCGGGAAGTAGACGACCGAGGCCCAGAGCACGACGAACGCCATCCACGCGCCGAACTTCATCCGGTCGGCCACCGCGCCGCTGATCAGGGCCACCGTGAGGGCCGCGAACATCAGCTGGAAGCCGGCGAAGATCATGTCGGGCAGCAGGTAGGTGTTGACGACACCGTCCTCCCCGGCCTCGACCGCCCCGAAGACCGCGTTGTCCGTCAGGTCGGTCAGACCCAGCAGTCCGCTGCTGAAGCCGATCAGGCCGCTGCGGTCGGTTCCGAAGGCCAGCGAGTAGCCGTACAGCACCCACAGCACACTCACGATCGCGATGGCACTGAAGCTCATCATGATCATGTTGAGAACGTTCTTGCTCCGGCTCATGCCGCCGTAGAAGAACGCGAGGCCGGGAATCATGAGCAGCACCAGAAAGGCGCACACCATCACGAAACCGGCGTTGGCACCGTCGATGAGTTCGGGATCCATGCTTCTCCTCGGTTGTCCGCACCTCGAGTGGGGCGGGGCTTGCGAGCAGAGTGCCGAAGCCAGGTTTCTCGTCGGTCCTCGACGTGTTTCGCCTGCGTCACAGATGTCGCACAATTGTTTCCGGTGCGTTACACGCGTCACACTGGTCGGGTGAGCAGGTGGACGGACGAGACGGGTGGGTCGCGCGGACCGTCGTACGAGGCGGCGTTTCGTGAGCTGGCCGCATCGGGCGCCGACGTCCACGGCGAAGCCGCCTTCGTGGACCGGCTGCTCGGGCCCGGGCTCGCCGGAGCCGGCGTGCTGGATGCGGGTTGCGGCACCGGCCGGGTGGCCCGGGAGCTGGCCCGCCGCGGCTACCAGGTCGTCGGTGTCGACAGCGACCGCTCCATGCTGGACGTCGCCCGGGCCGAGGCGCCCGAGCTGCGCTGGCTGCCGGACGATCTGGCCGAGCTCGACCTCGAGGAGCGCTTCGAGGTCGTGCTGATGGCCGGCAACGTGGTGGTCTTCCTGGCTCCCGGCACCGAGGCCGCGGTGGTGCGGCGGGCCGCCGGCCATCTGCTCCCGGGCGGACGGCTGGTCTGCGGCTGGCGCACCGACCGCCTGTCACGGCAGGACTACGACGGGCTCGCGCTGCTGGCCGGGCTCGAGCCGGTCGGTCGCTACGCCACCTGGGACGGTGACCCCTGGCACGACGACGCCGACTGGTGCGTAGCGGTGGACCGGCGGCCCGGGGGCCCCGGCCCCCTGACCTGACCCGCCCCCGCATCCCCGCCTCCATGGGAGTGGCGGTCGCGAGCGCCGGCTACAGCGCAGCCTCGTCACCGAGCAGGGCGTCGGCGAACGCCTCGGGCTCGAAGGGCGCCAGGTCGTCCGGCCCCTCCCCCAGCCCGATGAGCTTGACCGGGATGCCCAGCTCGCGCTGGACAGCGATGACGATCCCGCCCTTGGCTGTGCCGTCGAGCTTGGTGAGCACGATGCCGGTGATCGTCACCGCCTCGGTGAACACCCGGGCCTGTACGACGCCGTTCTGGCCCGTCGTCGCATCCAGCACGAGCAGCGTCTCGTCGACCGGACCGTGCTTCTCGATCACCCGCTTGACCTTGCCGAGCTCGTCCATGAGACCGGTCTTGGTGTGCAGCCGCCCGGCGGTGTCGATGAGCACCGTGTCGACGCCGTCACGCTTGCCGCGGGCGACGGCGTCGAAGGCGACGCTCGCGGGGTCGCCGCCCTCGGGCCCGCGCACCGTGCTGGCGCCGACCCGTTCGCCCCAGGTCTGGAGCTGATCGGCCGCGGCCGCGCGGAAGGTGTCCGCCGCGCCGAGCACGACTGACCGGCCATCCGCGACCAGCACCCGGGCGAGCTTGCCGCAGGTGGTGGTCTTCCCGGTGCCGTTGACGCCGACGACGAGCACCACGGCCGGCCCACCGTCCTCGTGCGGCATCGTCTTCAACGTCCGGTCGGCGTCGGTCCCGATCGAGCGGATCAGCTCCTCGCGCAGCAGCGGACGCAGCTCGGCGACGGTGCGGACGCTGTCCACCCGCACCCGGGTACGGAGCCGGGTCACGAGCTCGGTGGTCGCGGCGAGGCCCATGTCCGCGCCGAGCAGGGTGTCCTCGACCTCGTCCCACGCGTCCTCGTCCAGGACGTCCCGGGACAGCAGGGCAAACAGCCCACGTCCCAGCGTTGTCTGGGAGCGGGACAGCCGTGCACGCAGCCTGGTGAGCCGCCCGGCCGTGGGCGCCGGCACGTCCAACGGCACGGCGGTTGGTGGTGCGACCGGGACCGGCGCGGGTGCCGGCGCCGGGACCTGCTCCGGCAGGGCCACGACCTCGACGGTCCGCGTCGGCGTGTCTCGCGGCACGGCGGCGTCCTCGCCCACGCCCGGCTCGGCATCCACCTCGGGCCGAGGCGGACCCGGCGCGACCGGGCGCGTCCCACGGCCGCTCACGAAGGCGACGGCGACGACGACCGTCAGGACGAGGATGGCGACCACGAGGCCGATCAGATCGAGCACGACATGTGTCTACCGCAGCCCCGGAGCCCCCTCAGTCGAC
Source organism: Mycobacteriales bacterium (assembly GCA_038256525.1). Taxonomy (GTDB): domain Bacteria; phylum Actinomycetota; class Actinomycetes; order Mycobacteriales; family SCTD01; genus SCTD01. The sequence goes on from JBBSKF010000025.1 coordinate 27,379, forward strand.
GAGGGAGATCATCCGCAGCATCGCCGTCCTCACGCGGTCGCCTCGCGGCAGAGGACGGCGATCCTGCGGATGATCAACAGGGGGTGGGTCGGTCGGCGTACGGGCTGGGTCGGCCGGCGTACGGGGTGGTCGGCCGGCGTGCGGGCTGCTGACGCAGCCGCCCTCGGTGATCCACGGAGAGTTTGAGGTGGTCCGCCCGCGACTTCCCACCTCAAACTCCGCGTGGATCACAAGGGGAATGAATCAACAGGGGGGTGGGTCGGTCGGTGTACGGGCGGGTGGGTCGAGCGGCGGCGGGCGTGCGTGCGGGCTCAGGCCGACTCGGGCTCGCGCAGCCGCTGGCTGACGACCGCAGAGACCCCGTCGCCGCGCATCGTCACGCCGTACAGCGCATCGGCGATCTCCATCGTGCGCTTCTGGTGGGTGATGACGATGAGCTGTGAGGCGCCACGCAGGCCGTCGAGCAGGGCCAGCAGCCGGGTGAGGTTGCGGTCGTCGAGCGACGCCTCGACCTCGTCCAGCACGTAGAACGGCGACGGCCGGGCCCGGAACAGGGCCACCAGGAAGGCCAGCGCGGTGAGCGACCGCTCGCCGCCGGACAGCAGCGAGAGACGGGACACCTTCTTGCCGGCCGGGCGGGCGAGCACCTCGATGCCGGTGGCGAGCAGGTCGTCCGGCTCGGTGAGCACCAGCGAGCCCTCCCCACCGGGGAACAGCGTCGCGAACACCTGCTCGAACTCGCGGGCGGTGTCCTCGAAGGCCACCGAGAACACCTCGTGGATGCGCGCGTCGACGTCCCGCACGATCGAGAGCAGGTCGCGTCGGGCCTGCTGCAGGTCCTCGAGCTGGGTGGACAGGAACGCCGAGCGCTCCTCGAGCGCCGTGTACTCCTCGAGTGCCAGCGGGTTGACCCGTCCGAGCAGGGCAAGGGCCCGCTCCGCCGTCGCCGCCCGCTTCTCCTGCGCCGC
>JBBSKF010000026.1:0-28314 GCA_038256525.1 Mycobacteriales bacterium
CAGGGCGTACGCGGCCGTAGGTGCCGGACGCCCGTCACCGGTCACCCAGGCCGCACGTTCCTGCACCCAGTAGGACACCGACAGCTCCGGTGCATGCAGCGCGTCACGCAGCACCTGCTCGACGCTCGTCGAAGGGTCCGGAGCCACGACGTGTGCGCGCACGACCTGCAACGCGTCGTACCGCCGGCGTGAGAAGCGCTTGTCGACAGCGTCCTGCAGCGAGCGGTGCGCCGGCTTTGCAAGGACGGCGACCGCGAGCGTCGCGAGGGCGACGCTGATCGTCGAGCCGTCCCTGGCTCCACCGAATCCCTGCCCAACAAGCAGGACGGTCCCCGCATAGGTTCCAGCCAGCACTGCGGACAGCAGCAGGTAGCTGACGGCGCGCGACAGGATGCGGTCGACGTCGTACAGCCGGGTCTTGGCCACCGCCAGACCGACTCCGATGGGGAACACGCAGACCAGACCTGCGGCGGCGAGGTTCAGCACCGCGTCGTTGCCGGTCCGAGCGGCGCCAAAGGTCACCGCCGCGAGGACCGGGACGGGAATCACCAGCACGCCCAACCAGAGCAGCTGCCGGCGCTCCTCGCCGACCGCGCGGCGATAGCGCACGACGAGCGAGGCGAAGGCAGCGAGGGCAAGCAGGTTGTTCAGCACTGCCGCAAGAGTCCTCAGAGGACCGATCGACTCGAGCCCCGCTACGCCCCATGGGTTCTGGACCGCATCCAACGGTGCCTCGAAGTTCACCGGCATCAGCACGATGGTGACGAACCAGACCCCGCCGCTCCCCCACAGCAGCCGACCGCACCAGGCCCAGCGCGTGGACAGGTATCGCCCGGTCGGCGTCAGGAGACAGATCAACCCGATCGCGACGAACCACCAGACGAACATGCTGCTGGCGATCACCGCCGCCGCCGCTGCCCCCGGGTGTGACCCGCTCGGGTCAGCCACGAGTCCCAGCAACCCGTAGCCCTGAGTCGCGGCGGGCAGGCTCACGGCCGCCGCCAGCCCCGCGAAGCACCAGCCGATCGGGTGACCGGGCCGCCGGATCAGCAAGAAGGCGGCGACCAGCGACGCGCTGACGATCGCGCCCAGGAACGCGACACCGGCGCCCCCCATCTGCTGCAGGTCAGGCCGGCCCACCTCGGCCAGCCGGCGGTCAGCCATATACGCCAGCGCGATGCAGCCGAGCGGGAGCAGCACGGTGAGGACGGCGGCGGCCGTGGACAGCCGCCGGCGTGCCTCGTCGGGGGCCACCGGACGAGCATGGCACCGATCGGGCCCGTGCAGGTCAGGGACAGCCCTGACCCGCGTCCGGGTGGCCGCACGGTCGCGGAGTCGGCCCCTGCAGCGCCATCGTCTGTCGCAGACCACCGCCGAGGGTGCCTCGGCCAGAAGGGACATGACATGGACCGGACCACACGACCCACACTGACTCCGGTGGCCGCGGGGCTGCTGATCGGCGCACCGCTGATCATGATCGTGGGGCGGCTGCTGCTGGTGCCGTTCGACGATCAGGGCTGGGACGCTGTGCTCACGGCGGCGGCAGCCAACCAGAGCCGTTCGGACGCGGGCTGGCTGCTTGCACTGGCCGCGAGCGGACTGCTCGGCGCAGCAGCACTGTCCATGGCTTCGCTGCTGCATGCTGTCGGCCGTGGCAAGGCTGCCGCGTTCGTCACCGTCTCCACTGCCCTCGGCTGGGCCGGCAGCGCCGGCATCTGCACGGGTGGCATGCTGTTCAGCTATCTGGGCGCCTCACCCGAGCGCGCGGCGCAGGTCGCGGTGCTGCAGGCCTTCAACGCTGGGAACAGCGCCTTCATCTTCCTGCTGTGCGTGCTGGCGGCCGTCGGCTACATCGTTCTGGCGGTGGGGCTGGCCCGCAGCGCGCTCGTCGGCAAGGGCGTCGCGATCCTGGTCGGGCTCGGCGGCTTCGGAACGCTGCTGACCATGCCCGGTCCGATGAAGCCGCTGCTGGTCTTCGCTGCGCTGGTGCTGCTGGCCGGGCAGGCGCTCGTCGTCAGGTCGGTGGGAACCGCGCAGACTTCGGCGCCACGTCCCGAGTGGGAGCCGGTCAGCGTCTGATCTCGAGCTGGGGGCGGGAGACGCCGGCGGCCCGGGGGGACCGCCGGCGTTTCGGGTTGTACGCACGCACGGCGCCGCCGGCTGGGCGGGTCCAGGTCAGCGACGCTGCCGGTCGAGGGGGACGTCGGGCTGAGCTGTTCTTCGCGCCCGGCGTTCCCGCTTCATCGCCGCCCGCTCGGACGTCCGCCGCAGCGTGAGCGCCCGGACGACGTAGTCGGCTCCGGTGACGAGGGTGACGGCCACCGCGACCACCATCACGCCGGCCCGTCCGGTGGCGGCCAGGCCGGTCAGCGGCAGCACGTAGAGCAGAATTGCGAAGGCCTGCAGCACCGTCTTGAGCTTTCCGCCGCGGCTGGCCGGCATGACGCCGTGGCGGATGACGAAGAAGCGCAGCAGGGTGATGCCGATCTCGCGGAGCAGGACGACTGCGGTCACCGCCCAGGGAAGCTCGTCCAGCAGCGACAGGCCGACCAGGGCTGCGCCGATCAGCGCCTTGTCGGCAATCGGGTCGGCAAGCTTGCCGAACGACGTGACCAGACCGCGGCTTCGCGCCAGCTGCCCGTCGATCCGGTCGGTGTAGCCGGCGAAGGCGAACACCAGCGCCGCACCGACGCGCCAGCCGGCGTCCTCGCCATCCCGGCCGAGCAGGAGCAGGAGGAAGACCGGGACGAGCAGTAGTCGCGCGACGGTCAGGTAGTTGGCGATGTTCCAGGCGCTGACGGCGGCGTTCGGCGTGGCGATCGGGTCGTTCGCCCCGAGCTCGGTGCTCACGCCGGGACGATGTGCGGCGCGCCGACGAGCGTGGCGACCAGGTCGACTCCTTCGCTGGCAATCACAGTGGCCCGCACCAGGTCGCCGACCCGGACGCTGTCGCTACCCGGGCCGACCAGTGTCGTGGCGCCGTCCACCTCGGGCGCCTGCCCGGCGGTGCGTCCCTCCACCAGCGGGCCGTCCACGACTTCGGCCAGCACCTCGACCATCTCACCGACCCGCTCCTGCGCACGCTGGCTGGTCAGCTCCTCCGCCAGGTCCGTCAGCCGGGCGACCCGCTGCGCGACGACGTGCGTCGGCAGGTGGTCCGGCAGGTGCTCGGCCTCGGTCCCGTCCTCGTCGGAGTAGCCGAACACCCCGATCGCGTCGAGCCGGGCGCCGATCAGGAAGCGCTCCAGCTCCTCGACGTCGGCCTCGGTCTCGCCCGGGAACCCGACGATGACGTTGCTGCGGACGGCCGCCGCCGGGTCGCCGACGCGGATCGACGCGAGCAGGTCGAGGAAGCGATCGGTGTCGCCGAAGCGACGCATCCGTCGCAGCACCGAGGCTGAGGAGTGCTGAAAGCTGAGGTCGAAGTAGGACGCGACGCCGGGCGTGCCGGTCAGCACCTGCACGAGGCTCGGCCGCAGCTCCGCCGGTTGCAGGTAGGACAGCCGCACCCGCTCGATGCCGTCCATCGCGGCCAACTCGGGCAGCAGCGTCTCGAGCAGCCGCAGGTCGCCGAGATCCTTGCCGTACGACGTGGAGTTCTCACTGACCAGGACGAGCTCGCGGACGCCGTGCTCGGCCAGCCAGCGAGCCTCGGCCAGCACGTCGGACGGCCGTCTGGACACGAACGAGCCGCGAAAGCTCGGGATGGCGCAGAACGCGCAGCGGCGGTCGCAGCCCGACGCCAGCTTGAGCGGCGCGACCGGGCTGTCGTCCAGGCGGCGGCGTACGACGGACGGGCCGCCGGCATGGCCGGGCAGGCCGATGTCGATGACTCCCGGCTCGACCGCACGCGCGCGCTCGACCGGGCTGATCGGCAGCAGCGTGCGCCGGTCGGTCGGCGTGTGGCTCTCGAGCCGCTCCCCCGCGAGCACCCGGGTCAGCGAGTCCGGCAGGCTCGCGTAGGCGTCGAAGCCGAGCACCGCGTCGGTCTCGGGCAGCTGGTCGGCGAGCGAGCTGCCGTACCGCTCCGCCAGACAGCCCACGGCGACGACCTTGGCGCCGGTGTCGGAGGCGGCCAGCAGGGTGTCGATCGAGTCCTTCTTGGCGCTCTCGACGAAGCCGCACGTGTTGACCACGACGACCTCGGCTTCGGTCTCGTCCACCAGCTCCCAACCGGCGGCGTCCAGCCGGCCGGCGAGCTCCTCGGAGTCGACCTCGTTGCGGGCGCAACCGAGCGTCACCAGAGACACGCGGCGGGTCGGGTCGGGCACCGAAGGAGTCTACGGCTGCCCGCTCAGGACGCCGGGTCGCCGCCGCGCAGCACCCCGAGCACGCCCTCCAGCTCGTCCGGGCGGATCAGGACGTCGCGGGCCTTGCTGCCCTCGGACGGTCCGACGATGCCGCGGCTCTCCATCAGGTCCATCAGCCGGCCGGCCTTCGCGAAACCGACCCGCAGCTTGCGCTGGAGCATGCTCGTGCTGCCGAACTGCGTCGTCACGACCAGCTCGACCGCCTGACACAGCACGTCCAGGTCGTCGCCGACCTCCTCGTCCACCTCGCGCGCCGCGTCGGGGGTCGCGACGACGTCGTCGCGGAAGGCCGGCTGACGCTGCTCCTTGCAGTGCTTCACCACGGCGGCGACCTCGGCGTCGGTGACCAGCGCGCCCTGGATCCGGATCGGCTTCGACGCGCCCATCGGCAGGAACAGACTGTCGCCCTTGCCGATCAGCTTCTCTGCGCCGGGCTGGTCCAGGATCACCTTGCTGTCGGTGCCGGAGCTGGTCGCGAACGCGAGCCGGCTCGGGACATTGGCTTTGATCAGCCCGGTGACGACGTCGACGCTCGGGCGCTGCGTCGCGATCACCAGGTGAATGCCCGCGGCGCGGGCCAGCTGGGTGATCCGCACGATCGAGTCCTCGACGTCGCGCGGGGCGACCATCATCAGGTCGGCCAGCTCGTCGATGACCACCATCAGGTACGGGTAGGGCCGGTACACCCGCTCGCTGGAGAGCGGCGCAACGAGGGAGCCGGCGCGTACGGCTTCATTGAAGTCGTCGACGTGCCGAAAACCGCTGGCCGACAGGTCGTCGTAGCGCATGTCCATCTCGCGCACGACCCACTGCAACGCCTCGGCGGCCTTCTTCGGGCTGGTGATGATCGGCGTGATGAGGTGCGGAATTCCTTCGTACGCGGTGAGCTCGACCCGCTTGGGGTCGACCAGCACCATGCGGACCTCATCGGGCGTGGCCCGGGTGAGCACGCTCACCAGCAGGCTGTTGATGCACACCGACTTGCCGGCGCCGGTCGCGCCGGCGATGAGGATGTGCGGCGTCTTGGCGATGTTCGCGCAGACGAAGCCGCCCTCGATGTCCTTGCCGAGAGCCACCAGCATCGGGTGGTGGTCGTTGACGGCGACGTTGCTGCGCAGGATGTCGCCGAGGCTGACGTTCTCCCGGTCGGTGTTGGGGATCTCGATGCCGACCGCGGACTTGCCGGGGATGGGGGACAGGATCCGGACGTCGGGCGACTTGACCGCGTAGGCGATGTTTCGGCTGAGCTGGATGATCCGCTCGACCTTCACGGCTGGGCCGAGCTCGACCTCGTAGCGGGTGACCGTCGGGCCGCGGGAGAAACCGGTGACCCGCGCGTCGACCTGGAAGTCCTCGAGCACTCCGCTCAGCGCGGCGATGACCTCGTCATTGGCCGCGCTGCGCTTCTTGGCCGGGGTTCCGACAGCGAGCAGGTCCGAGGGCGGCAGCCGGTAGCCGTCTTCCGCCGGGAGCAGCTGCAGCTGCTCGGCCGCGCCGGGCGCCGGCGTGTGTCGCGGCGGCGAGGGCGGCGGTGTCGTGGCGGCTGCCGACTCGACCGCCGGGACCGGCTCGATGACCACCGGGGAGCTGTCCTCAGGCTGGTCCTGCAGCGCACCGACCCGGCGCCGAACCGGGCGGCGGCGCAGGGGCGGCAGCGGCTCGTGCGAGAGCGGCCGGTCATCGGCCGGCGGCGGCGGGCGGCGCAGCGCCTTGTCGCGCAGCACCACCAGGGCCGCGGGCACCTGGTGCATCGGCGTGGCCGTGACCACGAGCAACCCGAAGCCGGCGAGCAGCACCAGCACCGCGACGCCGAGCCAGCTGCCGAGCCCCTGCCGCAGCGGGTCACCGAGCAGGTAGCCGACCAGACCGCCCGCGTCGTCGGTCGGCTCGCCCCGGCGCAGGACGTGCAGGACACCGAGCAGCCCGAACGACAGCGCCGACCACCCGACGAGCAGTCGCCCCCGACCACCGGGCCGGCCCTCCCGGCCGTCCGGGTGGCGCATCACCCGCCAGGCCGACAGCGCCAGCAGCGGCGGCAGCGCGAAAGCCCCCCGGCCCAGGACCGAGGTCAGCCCCTCCGCCACCGCGTCGCCCGCTTCGCCGGCGTGCCACCAGACACCACCGGCACTGACGAGGGCGCCCGCGGCGAGCAGGAGACCGAGCCCGTCGCGGCGGTGGGCCGGGTCGAGGTTGCGGGCGCCCGATCCGGCCGCCCGCGACACGCCACCGACGGCCGAGGCAGCGAGCCGCAGGAGGCCGACGACAAGGCGGACGAACGCGCCGAGAAGGATGCCCATCGCGCGCAGCAGCCGGACCGGCAGACTCGCCCCGCGCCGGGCCGTGCGCTTGGCAGGGGTGCGCCGGGCGGTGGCGGTCTTGGCCTTGGTGCGCTTGGCGGTGGCCGAGGGCTTGCCTGTGGCAGGCCTGGTCGAGGTCCGCCTGGAGGTGGCCGGGCGCTTGGCCGCCGGGCCGTCGCCGGCCGGCCGGCCGGCGCGCTCCGAGCCGGGACGGGTCCTCGTCGACGCGCGGCTGACCATGCCGGGACGCTACCGCTCGTACCACCGCCTGCAGCCGTCACAGCGCCGGACACGCCGGGCGGCACCTACCGGGAGCAGCTCCCGCGGCTGCCCGGGCCGCAGGCGGGCTCAGACCTCGATGACCACCGGGATGATCATCGGCCGGCGGCGGTAGGTGTCGCTGACCCACCGGCCGACGATGCGCCGGACGTTCTGGGCGACCTGGTGGGCGTCGGCGACCCCCTCGCCGGCGACCCGGTCGAGCTCGGCCTCGATGAGCGCCTTCACCGGGTCGAACGCCGCGCTGTCGTCGCTGAAACCACGGGCGGCGATCTCCGGCCCGCCGGCGATCTTGCCGGTGACGCTGTCCACCGCGAGAGTGACCGAGATGAACCCCTCGTCGCCGAGGATCCGCCTGTCCTTGAGCGTCGTCTCGCCGACGTCGCCCACCTCGAGCCCGTCGACGAAGACGTATCCACACGGCACCGCGCCGACGATCGAGGCCTTTCCGTCGACCAGGTCGACCACGACCCCGTCCTCGGCCAGCACGATGCGCTCGCGGGGCACGCCGGTCAACCGCGCCAGCTCGGCGTGGGCACGCAGGTGACGCCACTCGCCATGCACCGGCATGACGTTGGACGGCCGGGTGGCGTTGAGCAGGTAGAGGAGCTCGCCGGCCGAGGCGTGCCCGGACACGTGCACCTTGGCCACGCCCTTGTGCACGACGCGGGCGCCCCAGCGGGACAGCCCGTTGATGACGCGGTAGACGGCGTTCTCGTTGCCGGGGATCAGCGAGGAGGCCAGCACCACGGTGTCCTGCGCGGCGATGCGGATCTGGTGGTGACTGCGGTTGGCCATCCGTGACAGCGCCGACAGCGGCTCGCCCTGCGACCCGGTGGACACCAGCACCACCTTGTTGTCCGGCAGCGACTCGACGTCCTTGAGATCCACCAGAATTCCGGGCGGCACCCGCAGGTATCCCAGGTCGCGCGCCACCCCCATGTTGCGCACCATGGAGCGGCCGACGAAGGCGATGTGACGACCGTGCCGCTCGGCGGCGTCGATGACGGCCTGCACCCGGTGCACGTGGCTCGCGAAGCAGGCGACGATCACTCGGCCGGTGGACGTGCGTACGACGTCGTCGATGACCGGCGCGATCTCCCGCTCGGAGGTCACGAAGCCGGGCTGCTCGGCGTTGGTCGAGTCGCTCAGCAGCAGGTCGATGCCCTCCCGGCCGAGCCGCGCGAACCCGCCGAGGTCGGTGAGCCGGCCATCCAGCGGCAGCTGGTCCATCTTGAAGTCGCCGGTGTGCAGCACGACGCCGGCCTGGGTGCGGATGGCGACGGCGAGCGCGTCGGGGATCGAGTGGTTGACGGCGAAGAACTCACAGCCGAAAGGCCCCAGTTGCCGACTGGTCTCCTCCGCCACCTCGACCAGCACCGGGACGATCCGGTGCTCCTTGAGCTTGGCGGCCAGCAGGGCCAGCGTGAAACGGCTGCCGATGATGGGGATGTCCGCTCGCTCCCGCAGCAGGTACGGCACGGCGCCCAGGTGGTCCTCGTGGCCATGGGTCAGGACGACGGCCTCGATGTCGTCGAGGCGATCCCGCAGGTAGGAGAAGTCCGGCAGGATCAGGTCGATCCCGGGCTGGTCCACCTCCGGGAACAGCACCCCGCAATCGACGATGAGCAGCCGGCCGGCGTGCTCGAAGACGGTCATGTTGCGGCCGATCTCGCCGAGCCCGCCGAGCGCGATGACCCGTAGCCCGCCCTCGACCAGCGGCGGCGGCGACCCGAGCTCGGGATGGGGATGGCTCATGCGGCCCCGTCGCCCAGGTCGACGCCGGCGTCGGCGAAGTCGGCCCGCAGCAGTGTGCGCTCGTCCGGGGTGGCGTCGACGAGCGGCAACCGGACCGGCCCGGCGGGCAGTCCCAGCAGGGCGAGCGCCGCCTTGACCAGGATCGTCCCCTGGGTGCGGAAGATGCCGGAGTACGCCGGAAGCAGCTGCTCGTGAAGCTTTCTGGCGCGGGCGAGGTCGCCGGTGAAGAACGCGTCGATCAGCTCGCGGGTGCCGCCCGCAGTGACGTGGGTGCTGGTCCCGACGACGCCGGCGGCACCGATCGACAGCAGCGGCAGCGTCCACGGGTCATGCCCGCAGTAGTAAGCGAGATCGGTCCGCTTCAGCACCCACGAGGTCGCCTCGAGGTCGAGCTTGGCGTCCTTGACCGCGACGATCCGCGGATGTGCGGCCAGCGTCACGAGGGTCTCGGTCGTCATCGGGATGCCGCTGCGCCCGGGGATGTCGTAGAGCATGACCGGCAGGCCGGTGGCGTCCGCCACCGCCGTGCAGTGCGCGACCACACCGGTCTGCGGAGGCTTGTTGTAGTAGGGCGTGACGAGCAGCAGCCCGGCAGCCCCCGCCGAGGCCGCGGCGCGGGCGAGCTCGACCGAGTGGGCGGTGTCGCTCGTACCGACTCCGGCCAGCACCGTGCACCGGTCGCCGACCGCCCCGACCACAGCCCGCAGGAGGGCGGCCTTCTCGTCGTCGGAGGTGGCCGGGGACTCACCCGTCGTCCCGCTGATGACCAGTCCGTCGTTGCCCTGGTCGACGAGGTGGCGGGCGAGGAACTGCGCGCCCTCGAGGTCGAGCGCGCCGGCTGCCGTGAACGGCGTGACCATTGCCGTGAGCACCCGGCCGAACGGTGCGGGGGGCGACGTCATGCCCTCAGGTTACCCATCTGCAGGCTCACCACCTCGGCACCGCAACGCCGTTCACGCGACGTCCTCGGGGTGCACCGTCACCCGGTCGGCCATCCGCGGGCCTCCCCCGCCGCGCCGCCCGACGATCAGCTCGGCGTCGACGAGCCGCCGCATGCGGGCCAAGGAGCGCTTGACGAACAGGATCTGCATCAGCCGGCCGAAGCTCGCCCAGCCGAGGCGGACGAACAGGTTCGGGATCTGCTCAGGACGCACGTAACGGCACACCCGGAACTGCACCTCACCGGTGTCGAGCAGCTTGACCACGCGGTAGCACATCTCACCGGCCTCGAGGTGGCCCGACAAGGTGCGGTAGCACCAGCCCCAGACCTTCAACGGGCGCCCGTCCTCCTCGATCACCTCGTCGATGACGGCCGACACACGGACTCCGAGCAGGAAGTGAAGGAACAGGAAGCGGCCCTGCAGGAGCATGTCCCGGGCTTCCAGCGGGCTGTCCGGCAGCCAGACCCCTTTGATGATGGCCGGATCGGCGAACTCGTAGTCCCTGACCAGCCGACAGGCGACGTCGTACGGCCCGTCCTGCTCCGGCTCGCCCGACTTCTCAGAGGGCAGCCGCAGGCAGTACTCGTCGAAGCTCCAGCCGGTCGCGCGCGTCGGGGGCGCCTCCAGCTCGAAGTTGACGCGGGCCTCGCGTAGCCGGGTCAGCTCGGCCGCGACGTCGATGCGACCGAACAGCCGCATGTCAACCATCGCCGACACAAACTGGGCCGCCAGCCTTCCACCGGTGGGTCGTGACCGAGACCTTGCCGTCGGGGGTACCGCCGGCGATGATCGCGACGCGCTCGCAGACGTGCACCCACATGTGCAGCTGGACCGACTTGGTCAGGGGCACCAGGTCGTAGACCCAGTGGTAGAGGCGGTCACCGCTGCGGGCCCACGACTCGATCGTGAAGACGAGCCGACCGTCGTCGCCCCACTCGGCACGGAAGCCGATCTCGCCGGCCTCCATGTGCCCGCGAAGGGTGACGAAGCTGAAGGATGTGTCCGTGCGGTCGACGACGCGCACCGGAGCGTCCCAGGGGCCGGGCAGGCGTACGACGAACTCCGCCCCGTCGTCGCGCCCCCCGCCGGACAGCTCCTCGAACACCGACAGCCGGACCGGGGAGGCGAGGTTCGGGTCGTCGAGAAGGAAGGCGATGAGCTCCTCCGGCCCGATCTGCGGGTCGGAGATCTCGATGCGGTAGACGCGCTGGTAGAGGTCCCCCCGTCCGGCGCTGCGTCGCAGGACGGTGTCCGGGTCGCCCGGCAGCAGCCGGCTCGGATCCGGACCGCCGGGAGGGTCCGTGCGCTCAACGACGCCGAGATCCTCGACGCTGCCCCGCTGCGCGACGTACTTGACCGTCTCCACGATCATGCCTGGCACCCGGGGCACGACGCCGCCCATCGACCGCAGCAGCCGACAGGGCGAGGGGGACCGCTGGCCTTCGCGGTGCCGCGCCGGCTCGGCCGCGGTGGTCAACCTCAGCCTTCGCCGACGAGCGGACTGGAGGCGACCTCGGTGCCGTCGCCAAGGGCGGAGATCTCGAAGTCCGCGAAGGCGTTGGGGGCGACGCGTTGCAGCTCACGCAACATCGCGATGGCCAGCTCACGGATCTCCACGTCGGCGTGCTCGCTCGCCCGCATCGCCACGAAATGCCTCATGGCCCGGTAGTTCCCGGTCACGACAATCCGGGTCTCGGTCGCGTTGGGGAGCACCGCGCGGGCGGCCTGCCTCGCCTGCTTGCGCCGGCTGGTCGCGCTCTCCACGTCGACGAACTTCTTCTCGAGGCCCTCCAGCAGCCGGGTGTACGACGTGAGCGCCCGCTCGCCGGCCTCCAGGAACAGCGCGTGCAGCTCGGGGTCCTCGGCGATGACGGCGGGCTCGACCATGGCGGCGTCGCGCTCGGGGACGTAGCGCTGCGACAGCTGACTGTAGGAGAAGTGCCGGTGCCGGATCAGCTCGTGGGTGAGCGAGCGCGAGACACCGGTGAGGTAGAAGGTCACGCTGCCGTGCTCGAGCACCGACAGGTGCCCCACCTCGAGGATGTGCCGCAGGTAGCCGGCATTGGTGGCCGTCGCCGGGTTGGGCTTGTTCCACGACTGGTAGCAGGCCCGACCCGCAAACTCCGCGAGCGCCTCCCCGCCGGCCACGTCGGTCTCCCACGGCACGTCGACCGGCGGGTCGAAGTGGGTGTAGCCGATGACCTGGACCTGCAGCGGAACGAGGGCGACCACGGGCGAACTCCTACGTAGGTGCCCCCCAGCCTAACGGCGGTGCCGGGCCGTGCTGCGTGTGGTGGCATCGTGTCGTGACCAGCACGCTCGCCGTACCCCGCACGTCCCGCTCCGGCCTTGCCGCACTCGCGCTGCTGGGCGTGACCGCAGCGTGGGGCTCGACGTTCTTCCTGCTCAAGGACGTCGTCGAGCGCGTGCCGGTGACCGACTTCCTCGCTGTGCGCTTCGCCCTGGCCGCGGTGGCCGTCTGGCTGGTCGCCCCCCGCTCGCTGGCGAGACTGACCACGGTCGAGCGCCGACACGGGATCCTGCTCGGCCTGGTCTACGGCGGCGGCCAGATCCTGCAGACCGTCGGGCTGCAGACGACGTCGGCGTCGGTCTCCGGCTTCGTCACCGGGATGTACGTCGTGTTCACGCCCCTGCTGGCCGCCGTCCTGCTGCGCGCGCGCATCGGGTCCACCGTGGGGGTGGCGGTCGGCTTGGCCACTGTCGGCCTGGGAGTGCTTTCCCTGCAGGGCTTCTCGATTGGCACCGGCGAGTCGCTGACACTGGCGTCGGCGCTGCTCTACGCCGCACACATCGTCGGGCTCGGCGCATGGAGCAACGCTCGCAGCGCGCTGGGGCTGACCGTCGTGCAGCTGCTGACCATTGCCGCCGTGTGCGGCGCAGGCGCCCTGCCGGGCGGGCTGGTCCTGCCGGCGCGGGGCGCCGACTGGGCGGCCCTGGTCTACATGTCGCTGGTCGCCGGCGCGCTGGCTCTGCTGGTCCAGACCTGGGCGCAGGCCCATCTCACGGCGACCCGCGCCGCCATCATCATGACGATGGAGCCGGTCTGGGCTGGGTTGTTCGCGGTGCTGTTCGGCGGGGAGCGGTTGGGCTTGCGGGTGGTGCTCGGCGGTGGGCTGGTGCTCGCCGCGATGTATCTCGTCGAGCTCGGGCCGCGCCGCCCCGGTGAGCCGGACGTCGCCGCCGAGGTCGGCGGCGTCACCCATGTCGGGCCGGTGTGACTCAACCCGGCACCCCACCTCCGTGATGCAGACCGGGGCGGGACACCGGTCGGTGCCGCGGGAGTGAGGATCGTCGTCCGCCTCAGGCGGCGTCGTTGCCCACCATGGCGTCCCAGGCGACCTTGACGAAGTGCGCTGCCTCGCCGATCGCGCTCCCGACCGCCGCAGCGGATTCGTCGCCGCCCGTCGCCCCCAGCACGATCACCAGGACAACGATCAGCAGCAGCGCTGCCTTGAGGTTCATCGCGCTGCCTGGTGGGGCAGGCGGGTCCCGTGGGGCTGGATCATGGGTACAGGCTGGCACAGCAGCGTGCGCAAGGCGAGACAGCCGGTCGGCGTGTCGCGCCCGCTGCTTCGGCCACCACCGTCGAGCGGAGCTAGCGTCCGGGCTGTCGAGCGGGGCCAGCCAGCGCAAAGGAGGGCGGGCATGGACGCGGAGGACGAGCCGCAGGACCGATTGCAGGACGAGTCGCAAGACGAGTTGTCGGACACTGCTGAGCTGCGTCGGCCGGCCGCGCTGCGCCGACCGACTGTGGCGCGCCGGCCGCGCGTGCGCCTGCGGGACCGCGCCGTGAAATGGTCGGACCGATACCGCTCCAACGCCTTCGTCGCCGACTCCGAGACGGTCGTCATCGACGAGCGGCGCCACCCGCTGCTGCTGCTCCTACCAGGCCTGCGCACGCTTGCCGGTCTGCTGGCCCTCGCCACCGGCCCGAGCCTGTCCGGGCTGCTGCTGTTCTTCGTGCTCACCGCGCTGTGGGCGCAGTTCCGACTGCGAACCGGCTTACGGCGTACGGCTCTGCTCGCGGCCGGAGCCGTCGCGGCGCTGTTGGTCCTCTCGTTGTCCGGGCCCCTGCTGTGTGCCGTGCTCCTGCTGGGCTGGTTCGCGGAGGACTGCGCCGACTGGTACACCGACCGCCTCGTCGTCTCCGACAGGCGCATCTACCGCAGCTACGGCGTGGTGATCCGTCACTCGCCGTCGATATCGCTCACCGGCATCGCCTATCTCGACACAGCGATCCTTCCGCTCGGCTCCTGGTGGACGGCCGGCACGCTGCGACTGGACTCGGTCGCGCAACGCGACGCGCCACTGTCGCGCATCGACCTGCTGCCGGACGTGATCGCCCAGTCGCACCGGATCCTTGAGCTGCGCTCGCGCATGCTCGCGAAGTATCCGCCGCAGGTCTACTAGTAGTAGGTGGCTGGCCGTCGAACCAGCCGATCGCGGCGGACCGGTGAAGCCGGGTCAAGGGCTGATCCGGCGGGCGAAGACGCTCGCGCCGTCGCCGCCGTGGGACTGCGAGAAGAAGGTGAGGAAGCCGGAACTGTCGTAGGCGAGGCCTTGGTAGTCGCCGGTGAAGTAGCCACGGGCGATCGGCGCGGCTGCCATGTCGAACGGCGTGTCAGTCAGGCGCGTCTCAGTACCCTGCCAGCTCGACGGGCTGGCGCAGTCGGAGGCACATGAGACCGCCCAATAGTCGGTCCACAGCGGCGTGGTCGAGTCGTTGTTCCGGAAGTCGTAGTAGGTGACCATGACCGAGCCGTCGGGCCGAACGTCGACCGCTGGCGTGAAGGCCTGCGCGGACCCCGGTGACTGGCTCACCCTGATCGACGGCGACCACGTGAGGCCGCCGTCCTCGGACTGCGAGAAGAGCACCTGGTCGGCCAGGCCGCCGGTGAACCTGGCGTCCTGCCACACTGCGTAGACATTCCGGCCCGAGGCCGCGATGTCGGGGATGATGTCGCCGGTGCGCACCGGCGCCCCGGTGTCTGGGTCTGAGACTCCGACGGCACCCAACCTGTCGACGACGACCCGCCTGCCCCAGCTCGCCCCGTTGTCGGAGGACATGATGACGGCGACGTTCAAGCCGCGCCTCTTGCTCGTGTTCTTGTAGTTCAGGATCTCGTCGAAGATGTTGACGAGCGTGCCGTCGCCAAGAACGGCGATCTGGTTCCCGATCGTCTGGTTGTTCTGGCCAGGGTCGTAGATCTGGCGGGCCGCTTCCCACGAAACGCCCCCGTCGGTCGAGCGGGCAAACCAGGTGGGACCACGGTAGGCGAATGCACGCTGCGCGCTGGCGTCCCCCTTCGACCGCTCACTCGAGAACACCAACCGATCCCAGACGGCGTAGACGAAGGCCGAGTCTGTCGGGTCGGCGGTGATCGAGTTCTTGTCGTTGAAGACGTGAAAGTTGTTCTCCCGAAGCACCGTCTGCGGTGGGCCCCAGGTCGAACCGCCGTCGCTGGACCTGTGCACCAGCAACGCGTGATCGGCGTTCGAGTCGTTGAGCGTGAGCGAGAACAGATACGCAGTGCCATCTGGACTGAACGTCACCCACGGATCAGTCGCCCGCTGGAACTCGCCGCCCGCGCACAAGGTGAGGCCCGGCACGGCAGCCGGCGCCGTCCAGGTCACCCCGCCGTCGCTGCTGCTCGACGAGCCGATTCCCCGCGAACCGCCGTTCGACCACCGGTCCTGCTGCCAAGCCCCCACCACGTTCAGGCCGTGCACGGCAACGGACGGCTCCACCTCCGTGTCCACGGTGTTGGTACCGGTCTGCGCGGCAACGTTGTCAGCACTGCAGCCGACGAACGGGCTGACGCCTGATATCTGCCCCAATGGGCCGACCGTAGCGGCGCCCGCTGCGGCAGCCCCTACCGCGAGCACGCCGGCAACGAGCGACGCGAACGCTGTCTTGTGTCTCATCCAGAACCCCCCGGAACCCTGTCAAGGTCCCACAGGGCAAGGGTCGGATGCAACCCCTCGTCCGGATCCAGATTCGCCAACCGGGCCCACAGCCCGGCCCAGCTCACCGAGGCGGCGGCATCACATGCTGCCCGGCAGGAACAGCATCGCGTCACCGAACTCGTGCCACAGGTAGCGCTCGGCGACCGCCGCGGCGTAGGCCTTCTCGACGAGCGCCGCGCCGGCCACCGCCTCGAGCAGCAGCAGGTGGGTGGCTTCGGGGGCGTGCAGCCCGGTGACCAGGCCGGAGACGACGCGGACAGCACGCTCCGGCCCGAGCACGAGGTCGGTCCAGCCGCTCGCGGCCTGCACGACCCCGTCCGGCCGGCTGGCTGATTCGAGCGCGCGGACCACGGTGGTGCCCACGGCGACGACCCGGCCACCGGCCGCTCTGGTGCTGTTCACCGACCGCGCCGTCGCCTCCGGCACCTCGAACCGCTCGGCCTGGGGTGGCTCGTGCAGCTCGGGGCTCGACACCCCGGCGTGCAGGACGATCGGCGCAACGGCGACGCCGCGGGTGATCAGCCGCACTACCAGATCGGCCGTGAAAGGGCGCCCGGCGCTGGGCATCTCGGCGCTGCCGGATTCCGTCGCGAAGATCGTCTGGGAGTACGCGAGGGGGAAGCGCCCAGCAAGGTAGCCGTAGCCGATCGGCCGGCCGTCCCGCTCGAGAAACTCGGCGGCGTCGACCGGACGTGACAGGGCGACCCGCCACAGCCGGCTCGGCGCCCGCTGCCGCGCCGGGTGCGGTGCGACCAGCTCGGCAACCAGGCTGTCGGGCAGCAGCACCCGCTCTCCCGCTGCCCCGGTCAGGTCGGGACCGGAGCCGTCGGCGGTCCGGAGCTCAACCACCCACGCGTCGGCGGCCAGTACCGTGGCGACGTGCACGGGCAGGGCCCGCCCGTCGGCGCGGCTGCCGTCGAGGGCCGCGGCGAGGGTGGCCGAGGTGTTCACGACCACCAGGTCCCCGGGCTCCAGCAGCTCTGGCAGGTCTCGGAAGTGTCGGGTGCTCGCACCACGCGGGTCGACGGCCAGCAGGCGTACGCCGTCCCGGGCCAGGCCGCGGTGCTCCGGCGGCTCGGCGGCCTCGACGCCGGCTGGGAGGACGAAGCGCGTCGCGGGAACCGGCAGCGCCTGGGCCGTCATCGGGCCACGTCCTGCGCCATCGCGGTCTGGGTTTCGAGCTCGCTCGACCGGTACCGACCGCTGGGCAGGTCTCCCTCGACAAGGCGCAGCAGCGAGGGGATGACGGTTGTGGGGTCCGGACGGTCGCTGACGTCCTCGTCCGGGAACGCCTGTTGCTGCAGGTCGGTCGCCATGTCGCCCGGGTCGAACGCGTAGACCTGCAAGGTCGGCTCCTCGACGGCGAGCACCGCCGTGAGGTGGTCCAGTGCCGACTTCGCGGATCCGTAACCGCCCCACCCCGCGTACGCCTCCACGGCGGCGTCGGAGGACAGGTGGACGACCCGGCCGCCGGTTGCGCGCAGCGATGGCAGCAGCAGCTGCACCAGGGCGAGCGGTGCGAACACGTTCACCGCGTAGACGGACTCGAGTGCATCGAAGGGGTAGTCGGCGAGCCGCGGCTGGGGGCTCGGCCCGAGCACGCTGGCGTTGCCGACAAGCAGGTCGAGCCGGCCCCGGCGGGTCACCGCGTCGGCGAGCGCCTGCCGGTGGTGCGGGTCGGCGACGTCACCGGGCACGACCAGCACCGCCTCCGGCGTCGACAGACCCGCGACGGCGGAGGACAGGCGTGCACCGTCCCGGGCGTCGGCGATGACCTGCCACCCCCGGTCGACGAGGGTCGCGGTCAGGGCGAGGCCGAGGCCGCGGGAGGCGCCGGTCACGAGAGCGACGGGGGCTTGCTCGGTAGGGGTCATGTCTGAAAGGGTGCAAGTTGAAGTGCACTTGATGTCAAGCAGGCGAGGAGAGCGATGAACGGATCCGAGCTGCTGAGTGTCGGTGAGGTCGCCCGGCGGGCGGGCTTCGCCACCTCTGCGCTGCGCTACTACGAGGGCGCCGGCCTGCTGACCAGCACGCGCACCGCCGGCGGGCAGCGGCGCTATCCGCGCAGCGTTCTTCGCCGACTCGCCTTCCTGCGCGCGGCGCAGAGCGTCGGGCTGTCGCTGGAGGAGATCCGCGCCGCGCTCTCCTCCCTTCCGGCCGAGCGCACGCCGACCAAAGCCGACTGGGAACGGCTCTCGCGGGCGTGGCGCGCCCGGCTCGACGAGCAGATTCTCGGGCTCACGGCGCTGCGCGACGGGCTCAGCTCGTGCATCGGCTGCGGCTGCCTGTCACTGCGCCGCTGCGCGTTGTCGAACCCCGACGACGCCGCCCGGTTCGACGGCGCCGGGGCGCGCTACCTGCCGGCAGCGCTTCGGCGACCGGCCCCGAGGCCCGACGGGATGCCGGCGTGAAGCACCTCGGGATCGTGCTGTTCCCAGACGCCGAAGAGCTCGACGCGATCGGCCCGTGGGAGGTGCTCGCGTTCTGGACCCGCAGCTTCCCGGACGACGGCTATGCGGTGTCGTGCCTGTCGCGCGCCGGCGGCCTGGTGCCGCTCGCGAAGGGCCTCACGGTGCAGGCTCACCACAGCTTCGCCGACGCGCCGCCGCTGGACGTGCTGCTCTACCCGGGCGGCCAGGGGATCGCGCCGCTGCTGCAGGACGAGCGGGAGCTGGACTGGGTGCGGGAGCAGCGCGCCCTCGTACCGCTTCTGACCAGCGTCTGCACCGGCTCACTGCTGTACGCGGCAGCCGGTCTGCTCGCCGGTCGACCGGCCACCACCCACTGGGCGTCGCTGGACATGCTGGCCGAGCTCGACCCGACCGTCGACGTCCGCCGGGACGCGCGGTTCGTCGACGACGGCGACCTCGTCACCGCCGCCGGCGTCTCCGCCGGGATCGACATGGCGTTGCACCTGATCGTCCGGCTCGTCGGCGCCGAGCGGGCCCGTCAGGTCCGGCGCGGCATCCAGTACGACCCGGCCCCGCCGGTCTGAGTCAGCCGCAGAGCACCTTCTGGAAGCACGGGGCCAGGCCGTTCGTCCGCGCGCCGAGCGCCTCGTTGACGGCGATCATCGGTGTGTTCTCCTCGGCATTCCAGGTCCGGATGTCCTTCGTACGAGGTGAACCGGCTGTGAGCGCTTGCAGGGCAGCCACTTTGACCAGCGTGCCGAGCCGACGGCCCCGGTGCTCCTCCAGCACGATCGTCACCCACTGGTAACCGCGGTCCGGCTCCGAGCGCGGCACGCTCATGTCGGTGACCGCGACCAGGCGCCCGCTGGTTCGATGCACCGCGCCGGCCGAGAAGAACATCCGTCCCATCGCGGCGTTGCGGCGCTCGACCCGCCGATACCGGGCGCCGTCCCACTTCTGCTCCTGCAGGTCGATCTGTCCGAGGGGGACATCGGTGGACATGCGCTGCTCCAGCAGGGCGCGGTCCTCGATCAGGTCGTCGGGGCAGCCGTCGCGCCAGGTGCGGATCTCATACTCCAGGGCGTACTGCGCGCAGCTGCCCTCCAGCTCCGCCGCCCGCCGGGGGTCGATCGGCAGGTCGAGGTCGCGGCACACCTCGGTCTGGGCAAGGGCGTATCCGGTGGTCGCAGCGAAGGCACGCCCAGCGGAACGGCCCTGCTCGGCCGGCGGCTCGTCGACGTAGGCCAGCACCGTCGTACGACCCAGCTCGCGAAGTCGCTGCTCAACCTCCGAGACGAGCTTTCGGCCGACGCCGTGCCGGCGGGCATCTGGATGCACGGCCAGCTCGAGCTCGGCCAGATGCAGGTTGTCGCGCATCGGCAGGGACAGCTTGGCCGCCCCCACCGGGGGCCCGTCGCGGTCCCGGGCAAGGAGCAGGAGCCAGCGGTTGTCCGGGTCGGCGGCCTGCCCCTCCAGGGCGAGCGCCCGCTCCTCGTGCAGCAGGATCCCCGGCTCGCCCGGCCGGGTGGCCAGCTCGGCCGCCCGCATCACCCCGAACCACTCGGCGAAGACAGCGTCGCTGTGGGCCTCGACCTGCGCGATCTGCACGCCCGGACCCTGCCACGCGCGAGGCGGGTCGCCAAGGGGATTTCCACCCCGCCCCCCGGGGCCTAGGCACACTGCCCCCGCGGGCAGGGGCAGTGTGCCTAGGGAGCTCAGGGGCTACTGGCGCCCAGCGCCGCCGCGAGCGCCGCGGCCAGGTCGCCGCGCGGCTCGACGACCACCGCTGACAGCCCTTGCCACGACGCCGCGAGGCGCAGTTCGGCAGCCAAGGCGGCCGCCGTCCCGACCGCATCGCTGCCCGGCTCCAGCCACGACGCCATCACCCGAAGCGCCCCGACCCGCCGGTCGGCCTTGAGGTCGACCCGCGCGCGCAGCGCCTCGTCGTGTAGGAACGGCAGCACGTAGTAGCCATGCACCCGCCGGGCCGCCGGCACGTAGATCTCGATGCGGTAGTCGAATCCGAACAACCGGGACGTACGCGAGCGCTCCCACACGAGCGGGTCGAATGGCGAGAGCAGCGCGCTCGCCACGACCCGACGAGGCACCCGGGCACCTGGCCACAGGTACGCCGGCTGCCGCCAGCCCTCCACCTCCACCCGCAGCAGCTCACCGGCCTCGACCAGCGAACGCACCGCCGCGGCGCCCTCGTCGACCCGGAGCCGGAAGTAGTCGCGCAGGTCCCGCTCGGTCGCGACGCCGTGCGCCCCCGCGGCGAGGCGGACCAACTCCCGCTGGGCCTGTTCACGCGACGGTGTCGGCAGCGCGAGCACATCGGCCGGAATCACCCGCTCGGTCAGGTCGTACACCCGCTCGAAAGAGCGGCGGGACGCGGTCGTGACGCGGCCGGCCCAGAACAGGTATTCCAGGGCGACTTTCGCGGGGTCCCAGTTCCACATGCCAGCGCCTCTCGGCACCTTCTCGGACCCACCCCCGACCCGCCGGGAGATCTCACTGGCTCCGCCCGGGCCGCCGTCTGCGACAGCGCGAAGCAACTCGTCGACGAGCTTCGGTTGCTCGAGCGCGATCCCACGGATGCGACCCCAGCCCTCCTCGCCGCGAGCTGCCGCCGCCATCCGCCAGCGCAGCAGCGGATGCATCGCGACCGGGAGCAGCGAGGCCTCGTGGCCCCAGTACTCGAACAGCTCCCGGTCGGTGTAGGCGGCGCGGTCGACGAGCGACGTCGGGTAAGCGCCGAGCCGGCTGAACACCGGCAGGTAGTGCGCCCGCTCGAAGACGTTGACCGAGTCCATCTGCAGCAGCGCGGTGCGTCTGAGCACCCGGCGCAGGTGCCGCCGGTCGGGCCGTCCGGTCGGACGCGGCTCACCGAAACCGCACGCCGCCAGGGCGATCCGCCTCGCGACGCGTCGCGAGACGCGCTCCACTAGCCCACCCACACCGTCTTGGCGCTGCAGAACTCACGGATCCCCAGCTGGCCCAGCTCGCGGCCGTAGCCGGAGCTGCCGATCCCACCGAAGGGCAGCTCGGGGTAGGACGCGGTCATCCCGTTGACGAAGACCATGCCGGCCTGCAGCTCGGTCGCGAACCTCTCCTGCTCGGCCGGGTCGTTCGTCCAGGCGTTGCTGCCGAGGCCGAACTCGGTGTCGTTGGCCAGCGCAATCGCCTCGTCGAGGTCGGCGACACGGTGCAGCTGGGCGACCGGTCCGAACACCTCCTCGGCGTACATCCGCATGTCCCTGGTGATGCCGGTCAGCAGCGTCGGCGGATAGAACCAGCCGGGACCGTCCGGACGCTGACCGCCGAGCACGACCGTCGCGCCCTTGCTCACCGCGTCGGCGACGAGCTCCTCCACGTCGTCGCGCCCCTGCTCGGTCGCGAGCGGCCCGATGTCGGTCGCGGGGTCGGTCGGGTCACCGACGACCAGCGCGCCGAGCGCCGTCGCGAACAGCTCCTCGAACTGCTCGGCCACCTGCTCGTGGACGACAAAGCGCTTGGCTGCGATGCAGCTCTGCCCGCTGTTCTGGCAGCGGGCGACTGCCGCGACCTGCGCGGCGCGTTCGAGGTCGGCCGACGGCATGACGACGAATGGGTCACTGCCACCGAGCTCGAGCACGGTGTGCTTGAGGGCGTCGCCGGCGATCGCGGCGACACTGCGACCGGCGGGTGTGCTGCCGGTGAGCGTCGCGGCCGCGACCCGGCCGTCGCGCAGCACCGACTCGACGAGGTCGCTGCCGATGAGCAGCGTCTGGAACACATCGGCCGGAAAGCCGGCCCGGACGAACAGCTCCTCCAGCAAGAGCGCGGTCTGGGGCACGTTCGAGGCGTGCTTGAGCAGCCCGACGTTCCCGGCCATCAGGGCGGGCGCGGCGAAGCGCATCGCCTGCCAGAGCGGGAAGTTCCACGGCATCACGGCCAGCACCGGTCCGAGCGGCTGCCATCGGACGTACGCGCGCGAGGCCCCCACTGCGGCAGCGTCCACCGGCTGGTCGGCGAGCATCGACGCCGCATGCTCGGCGTAGTAGCGGCAGCCGGCAGCGCACTTGCCGATCTCCGCCCTCGCCGCCTTCAACGTCTTGCCCATCTCGAGCGTCATCAGCTCCGCGATGGCCTGCGCCTCGGCGTCGAGCAGGTCGGCGGCGACACGCATCCAGCCGGCGCGCTGCTCGTACGACGTCCATCGGTAGGACGCGAACGCGGCAGCGGCCCGGGCCAGCCGGTCCTCCAGCTCGGCCGCGGTCAGCGGGTCGAAGGTCCTGAGCACTTGCCCCGTCGCCGGGTTGGTCGTCGCGATCGGCATACCCCTGACCCTAGGCTCGACACGTGGCCGATGTCAGCGTGCGCCCCGCCCAGCCGGCCGACGCCGAGCGGGTCGCCCGGGTGCAGCTCAGCACCTGGCGGACCGCGTACGCCGACCTGCTCCCACCCGAGGCGCTGGACGTGCCGGAGGTGCAGGCCGCGGCGCTGTGGCTCGGCGCCGTCGAGAGCCCGCCGACGCCTCGGCACCGCCTGCTCGTGGCCTTCGAACGCGAGGACCTGGTGGGCTTCGCCGCGAGCGGTCCGGCGCCTGACGACGACCTCGACCCGGCGACGACGGTGGAGCTGCTCACGCTGATCGTCGAGCCGCGTTTCGGCCGGCGGGGGCACGGTGCCCGCCTGGTCGCGGCCAGCGTCGAGGACTGGCGCCGGTCGGGGGCCGAGACCGCCGTGGCCTGGGTGTGGGAGCGCGACCCGGCCACCCGGTCGTTCCTGGCGAGCGCCGGCTGGGAGCCCGACGGCAACGTCCGCGGGCTGGACACCGGGCCGCGGGTGGAGCGCCAGCTCCGCTTCCACACCGATGTACGAGAGGAGCAGTCGTGAGCTTCGACGGCTTCCCCGAGCGGGCGCTCGACTTCTACGACGGGCTTCGGGCTGACAACACCAAGAGCTACTGGAGCGACCACAAGGCTGTCTACGACGCGGCGGTGAAGGCCCCCATGGAGGCACTGCTGGCCGAGCTCGCGCCGGAGTTCGGGACGGCGAAGTTCTTCCGGCCCTACCGCGACGTGCGCTTCTCCAAGGACAAGACGCCGTACAAGGACCACGCCGCCGCCGTAGTGGTCGGACCGGGGCATGACGCGTTGTACGTGCAGCTGTCCGCCGACGGGCTGTACGCCGGCGGCGGCTTCTGGCACACCTCGACCGACCAGGCGCGACGCCTGCGGGCGGCTGTCGCCGACGAGCGCGCCGGCGCCGCGCTGCAGGTCCTGCTCGACGACCTGAGCGGCTGGGACCTGCACGGCGAGCGACTGGTCCGGCTGCCGAAGCCGTACGAACCGACGCATCCGCGGGCAGAGCTGCTGCACCTCAAGTCGCTTGCCCTGGGGCGGACGCACGAGCCGGGCGACTGGCTGCACAGCGCGGCGTGCGGGGTGCGGGTTGCCGCGGACTGGCGGGCGGTGCAGCCGCTCAACCGCTGGCTGGTCCAGCACGTCGGGCCGAGCACTGCACCGGCTCGGCCGCGTGGAGGCTGAGCCACCCGGCCCTGGCCGGGTGTCCGTAGTGGGCTTGTCCCGGAACCGGCGAGCCAAGCCAAGCGCATAGCCGGCCGTCCGGACGGAACACTCGGCGACCGCTCATGCCGAGAAGCGTGCGTAGTGAACGTGGCATTGCCGTCGGGGGGGTGAACAGGCGCTGACCTCCGTAGAGGGGGCATCGAGCTTCCTACCTGGACGCCGAGGCCTCCGCCGCGACGCCAGATCTCGTTCGGCACCTGGCGCTCTTACGATGTAGTCGCATGTTGGCAGTATCGCGTCGCCTCCACTTGGGGAAACCCGCTGATCGGGAGTATCTGAGGCAGCTACTTGCCGCGACGCCAGACATTCCGAGTGAGCTCGCCGACGTCGTTGACGCACACGCCTCGTTGTTCACCGACGATGATTGGCGAGCTGTTCACTCAGGTGGGCTGTCCTTCCGCGGCCAGTCGATCGTCAGCCTGCTGCAGAACACGCAACGGCTGCTGAACTTGAGCAGGTTCGGCGACGTTGATCACTTCTTGACTGCGATGAGGGTGCCCCACCAGCTCTCCGCGACGATGTTTGAAGTGATCATCGCTGACTGGCTCACGTCTCGAAGCATTCACCGCAAAATCGTGTTTGAGCCGGCCGTGGTGACCAAGTCATCGGTCAAGCATCCCGAGATGCTGTGGTCGACCCCCCTTGGGGATCTTCATGTTGAGTGCAAGCTGGCCTCGCCGTACTTGACGAAAAGGGCAGCACAGCTGGGGCGACTCGCGACCGTCGCCAAGGATGAGTACGAGCGACCCGGCCACGCATGGCCAAGTGGGAGTCGCGTCGACCTGCTGATCGCAGTCGCTGCTCTGAACGGGTGCGAGAAGAGGATCCAAAGCGTCATCCAGCAACTAGCCGGGGCTTCGGTCGGCGCCATCGCGGAGAACGGCGAGGTATCCGGCACAGTGGTGTTGCGAGAATCCAATCCAGCTATGCCACACGGTCACTTGCGCCAGGAGATCATCGAGGTTGGTCCAGTCGCTACAAAGCTCGACGTGCACTCGAGCTATTTGAGCCTCGGAATCCCACTCCGCAAGGCAGTCGACAATCAGCTCCGCGCACTACTTCGCGCGGCACGCCGGCAGTTGCCACCGGAGGGCCGCGGCGCCATCATGATCGACATTCCAGCAGAATTTTTAGGCATCCTTCTGGAGTCGACGAAAGAACTGGTCGCGCAATCTGCCTATGCGAGAACCCCGTTCATTGGGCTATTTGACGGTCAGCAGCTCCACTGCATCTGGCGATCCGACTCACCGTTCGACGGGCGCGTCACGGTACCGGCCTAACTGAGCGGCATCCGCTCCTGGCGCGGACCGCGTTTGTCATGGTTCAACACACTGGGCGCTTGTACCGCGACAGGCGGAGCTCGTATCCGGTCTCGGCGCCGCTGGATGTGAGCGGTGTGCCGCCGCTGCGCCGACCGCCCGCCCGCCCCTGGGCGAGCGCAGCGAGCACGAAAGATGTTGACGCCAGACGGACGATCGGCGACGAGGAACGGCCTGGTGACGTCGTTAACCAACTGTCACTTCGTCTGCTTTAAACTAGCGGATGCCGGAAGGCTATATCGTTGAGTTTATTACAGCGTCTGCAGGCAGGTCGAAATAGAGCCGCGCCTCGTTGATCAGGGCCTCGCGGTTCTTCATGCATTGACTCTTTGCAACTTCAAAAGTAACGTCTAATGGGACCTGCCCGCCCTTCGTGAAGGGTCGGCTACCAACGCGCGCAACCTCTTCAGCGAAAGTCAAATCCAACAGATAGTCTAGCCACCGGTGAAGTTCCTCAGCACCAGCCACGATACTTGGCGTGCTCAACAATCGGAGATAGACCATCAGATCCATGTATTCGATGTGCAGGCTTTTGGCACGGGCGAAGGCCTGGCTCGACTCGTGCGCGTCGTTCCCAGCCATCGCGATTAGGGCCTCTGTGCACGCTCGACTGATCTTGAAGCTGAGATTGATATGGTCAATCAATCCCTGCTTGAGCCCATCGAGAGCCCACATCCGAACCCTCGCTCGCTTTTCCCGCTCGAGATCGTTCTGCTCCCATGCGCGCGTCAACCGTAGGTCCCGCTGTTGCCAACGCCGCGTGAGGATCAGACTGATTGCACTTAAAGCGGCAGCCAACGTGGCCGCTCCTGCCGCTAATAGGTCGGTTGTACTGGACATCGCTTCCAATCCTGAGGCAGGCACTGTCCGCGCCATCTAGTCCCGAGTTGCACCCTAGAGCGAAACAGACACTGGAATGTACGTATTGTGGACGCAATCATCTGCCGCGGTGGGCGTCCCAGTCACGTAGGAGATGGGAGCGGTCAAGTGAGCCCGTCCTACGATGGCTTCCAGACCTGCTTGACTTGGCCCGGTGCAGCTGTTTTGTGATTGCAGCGGGTGCAGACCATGAGGGAACACTCGTACTCGTCGCGTTCGTGGGGCAGCAACTTGAAGTCCCGAAGGTCACGGCACACGCCGCAGCGCTGGTGCGTGTAAGGCCTCCTCGGCTTCGGCATGGTCTCAGGCGACGGGCTCGCCGTGGGACTCGTCCTCGCCGGCACTGGCGGGGCCGGTGTAGCCGATAGCCAGCAGGTGGCTGTCGAGCACGTCGTAGAGTGCGTGATCTTCCTTGACAACAAGGTGGCGCTCCTTGCCGTCCGCCTTACGGGCCATGTAATGGATCTTGCCCGTCTCGTTCCTCATACGCCAAGCGCGAAGTATGACGGTTTCGGTCATGTGTGGCATCAGCAGCACTCCGATGGGTCGACAGCGGGCCACTCACGGTAGGGGAGGCAAAGTCAAGAGGGACGCTGGACGTAGGGCACCACCGAGACCAGGCGACACCGAGCGGACATCCGCTCACTGCCGCTGATCGGACGGGGCGGGTGCGATCAAGCTTCAGAGTCCGGTACACCAGCAAGCAGAGTGCGGAGTCCGCAAGTGGTTCAGTGCGCAAGCCACCTCGCGAAGGGCTCGACACCCTGACCGATCCACGCGCAGCGGCGTGTCATCGACCTTAGCCGTCAACCGTGCAACAACGGCACATCCTCACAGCTAGGTTTCGGGTATGCGTCTTATCTCGGCTGCTCTCGGCCTCGCGCTGAGGAAACTGGGTCTGTTCGGGGCGCTGGTGCTGTCGTTGTTCCTCGGCTACCTGCTCGTGCAAGCCGCCGTCCCAGCTCTCCGGGACGCCGCGAAAGAACGGGATCGACTCGAACAGGTGGTTACGGAGCGAGCAGCCCTGGAGGACGAGCTCGCGCAACTCCAGAGGATCGCCGAGGTAGAGCGAAGCAGGACGCTCGAGTCGCTGAAGGACAGGATCGACGCTGAGATCCAGGAGGGACGCCGGAACATCTCCGCGACGAGGTCCCAGGTCGATGATCTGCGCAAGCGACGAGACGACGTCTGCGGCACCGTGAAGAAGGTGGTCGCGTGGGTACTACCTGGAAATGCATGCAAGTCCGCGGAGAGAGCGGTCGAGGCGGCGGAAAACGCGCTGGCCCGGCTCGAACAGAACTTCGCCCGCGCTGAGGACAACGCCGCAGTCCTCGGCGACCCCGACCTGACCCCGCAGCAGAGGCTCGATCGACTCGACGAAGGCGGCGAGCAGTCCGTCGCCGAGAGGCAGATCGACAACAAGGAAGCGGAGCTGCGCACGAAGACGGCCGACGAAGAGAGCCTGGAAGCAGCCCAGGCGTCCTGGGCGGGACGGGTGGTCAACCAGTGGGCGCGAACGTGGAAGTACTTGGTGGCCATCGCGCTGCTCGTGATCTTCACGCCCTATGTTCTTCGCACGGTCAGCTACTTCCTGCTTATGCCAATGGTGACTCGGGCGCATAAACCGATCCAACTGGCGGCCGACCGTGAGTTCGGGACAGCCGACCTTCGCACCGCCGCCGCCCAGCGGACCCTGACGATCCACTTGTGTGCCGGTGAGGTGCTGTCCGCGCGGTCAGAGCACGTACGCCCCGCGCAAGGCGCGATCCGCAGCCGACTCCTCTACGACTGGACGTCGCCATTCATCAGCTTCGCGGCCGGGCTCCACGGACTGACTCGGATCACCGGAGATGAAGGCGGCAGTTCGGCGACGCTGGCAACACCCGACGACCCCGATTCGTACCTTATGCGCATCGACTTCAAGGACCACCCAGGCGTGGTCATGCATCCGAAGCATGTCGTAGGCGTCATCGGCACGCCGAACCTGGAGACGCGCTGGCGGTGGGGCATTCAAGCCTTCGCGACGTGGCAGGTGCGCTACATCATGTTCGCCGGCACCGGCAGCCTGATCGCTCAGGGCAGTGGCGACGTCGTGGCGACGACCCCGCCGGGCAGGCCCACAAGAATGGACCAGAACTTGGTGATGGGCTTCGACTCTCGCTTGACCGTAGGCGTGAACCGGACCGAGGTGTTCGTGCCGTACCTGCGTGGCAGGACGCCACTGGTCGACGACGAGTTCAACGGCTTCCACCCGTTCTTCTGGCAGAAGTCCACCGCCGACGGACCCAGAAACCCGATCGCGAGGACGTTCAACGCCATGTTCTCAGCGCTCGGCAAGCTGTTCGGCTTCTGAGCTCCGCAGGCGCGGCTGAAGCGGCCACCGCGGCCCAATGCTTTTCTGTCTGTTAGCCCGGATCTACCGTCGATCTTGGCATGACGGTCAGATGATCATGATGGTTGGATGTGCGGGTGTGCGGCGGTCTGGGGGCGTGCGGGAGCCGCCGGTCTGCCGGCGTCTCCGAGGTCCTGGTCGTTGGGGTGGGTGGTGCTGTTCAGCAG
>JBBSKF010000027.1:0-28289 GCA_038256525.1 Mycobacteriales bacterium
TCCAGCACCGTGCCGTAGTCCGCCAACAGGGGCGACGCGTCAACCAGCTGCTGCTGCACCGCCGGGTCAACCGGCGACATCGACGAGGCGGGCGGACGCATCCGGGTCCAGGCGACCGGGGTGGGGGCGCCGCGCTCGGACAGGATCGTGACGGCCGCCTCGCCGATGCCCATCGAGGTGAGCAGCTCGGTCAGGTCGTACGCCTCGCTCTCGGGGAAGGTGCCGACCGTCGCCTTGAGCGCCTTGGCGTCGTCGGGGGTGAAGGCGCGAAGCGCGTGCTGGACCCGGTTGCCCAGCTGGGCAAGCACTTCCGACGGCACATCCTTCGGGGTCTGGGTGACGAAGAAGACGCCCACCCCCTTGGACCGGATCAACCGCACGGTGCGGGCGATCGCGTCGAGGAAGGCCTCGCTGGCATCGTCGAACAACAGGTGGGCCTCGTCGAAGAAGAAGACCAGCTTGGGCTGCTCGACGTCGCCGACCTCCGGCAGGTCGGCGAACAGGTCGGCGAGCAGCCACATCAGGAAGGTGGAGAACAGCTTCGGCTTGTCCTGCACCGCAGCCAGCCCCATCACCGTCAGCAAGCCGCGGCCGTCGGGGGCGACGCGCATCAGGTGGGCTGTGTCGAACTCCGGCTCGCCGAAGAACACGTCACCGCCCTGGTCCTCGAGGCCGATCAGCTTCCGCAGGATCACCCCCGCGGTCGTCGACGACAACCCGCCCAGGCCCTTCAGGTCGGGCTTGCCCTCGTCGCTGACCAGGTGGCTGATGACCGCGCGCAGGTCCTTGAGGTCCAGCAGCGGCAGGCCGGCCTTGTCGGCGAAGTGGAAGACCAGGCCGAGGCTCGACTCCTGGGTCTCGTTGAGCCCCAGCACCTTGCTGAGCAGGACCGGACCGAACGAGGTGATCGTGGCCCGGACCGGGATCCCCACGCCGAGGCCTCCCAGGGTGAGGAACTCGGCCGGGAAGGCGGCCGGACTCCAGTCGGTGCCGGTGTCGGCCGCCCGTTCCCGGATCCGTTCGCTGTCGGTGCCCGGCGCTGCGACGCCCGAGACGTCGCCCTTGATGTCGGCGAGGAAGACGGGGATGCCGGCGGTCGACATCTGCTCGGCCATGAGCTGCAGCGTCTTGGTCTTGCCGGTGCCGGTGGCACCCGCCACCAGACCGTGCCTGGTCAGCATCGACAGCGGCATCCGCACGCGGGCCTCGGGCGAGGCCTGTCCGTCGAGCACGACGGTGCCGAGCTCGAGCGCGGGTCCCGCGATCGCGTACGCCTCGGCCAGCTCGGCAGCGGTCTGTGCCATCGGTGCTCCTCCGGGTCGGCTCTGCGGCGGACCCTAACCCGCCGACACCACCCGCCCGGCGTCCAGATCGACGGTGGCGGTCCCGCTCACGCAGACCAGGGGGCAGTTCGCACCTTGGGGCCGGTTCCGGGTGAGGGCGACATCACCTTCGTACGCGGTGGTGCTGCCTTCGAGCGTCACCGTCACGGCTGCGGTGTCGCCCTCCTCGCGGCGGCCGAGGGGGATGAGCAGTGTCCCGTCCACGATCTCGCTGGTGCAGACGCCCTGGATGCACGCCTGCGCGCCGGACGTCCCGACGGGGAGCTGCACGGTGAGCTGGGACACGCAGCCGACCAGGGTGCAGGCCGGGCCGCTCGAGCAGCCGGTGAGGGCCAGCAGGACGGCGTACCGGTGCCAGCGCATGCCTCGACTCTGCCAGCCGCCGGGGGACGTAGCCTGCCCGCATGAGCGACCGGCTGGTGTGGATCGACTGCGAGATGACCGGGCTCGACCTCGGGAGCGACCTGCTCGTCGAGATCGCCGCTCTGGTCACCGACTCCGAGCTGAACGTGCTCGGGGACGGCATCGACATCGTGATCGGCGCCAGCGCCGAGCAGCTCGCCCGGATGCCCGATGTCGTGCGGGACATGCACGCCGTGTCGGGTCTGACCGATGCGGTGCTGGCCTCGACGGTGACGGTCCACGATGCGGAACAGAGCGTCCTTGCGTACGTCCGGCAGTGGGTTCCTGAGCCGAAGAAGGCACCGCTGTGCGGAAATTCGATCGGGACCGACCGCGGGTTCCTCACCCGGGACATGCCGGAGCTCGACGAGCACCTGCACTACCGGATGGTCGATGTCAGCTCGGTGAAGGAGCTGGCCAGGAGGTGGTATCCGCGGGTCTACTTCAACGCCCCCAAGAAGGGCGGCGGCCACCGGGCGCTCGCCGACATCCTGGAGTCGGTGCAGGAGCTGCGCTACTACCGCGCGGCGCTGTTCGTGCCGCAGCCCGGACCGACCTCGGAGGGGGCGGCGGCGCTGGCGGCCGGCGTGATGGCGAGCGGACCGGTGATGGCGGCCGCGAAAACCGAGCCGGTGTCCGGCGCAGGGCCGGTATGATTCCCGCCGCACCATGGTGGGTGTAGCTCAGCTGGTAGAGCACCGGGTTGTGATCCCGGTTGTCGCGGGTTCGAGCCCCGTCACTCACCCCACAAGGTCCTGACCGACGCCAGCGGCCAGACGCTGGCCCGGCGTCGCGCGCCGCCGTGACTCTCAGCAAGGCCCAGACGGCTGCCGAGTTCGACGTGGACGACTGCCCCCTCGCAGCTGAGTCAGCGGGGCGGGTGCACGTCGGGGGACCTCACGCGCGCAGGTCCGCAGGCAGCACCAGGTGCTTGCCTTCGCGTTCCGCGTCGGCAGCGTCAACGAGCGCGTTCGTCTGATCCAGCATCAGTCGAGCGGCGGTCAGGTTGGAGAAATCCCCCTGTGCGGACCACTGCCAGCACCGGGCCAGGACTCTGACGAGCAGCTCGGGGTCGCCATCGCGGGACAGACGACGCAGACCGTTGAGGTAGTCGTTGCGGCAGATGAGCGGAACCAGGACGCGGTGCTCTCCGGCTGCGGTCAGCTCGCTGTTCATGGCGAGGCGGGCCAGCCGGCCGTTGCCGTCGTCGAAGGGGTGAACTTCGGAGATGAGGAACATCATGTAGGTCGCCCGGGCGAAGGGCAGGCTGAGCCGGTCCCGGTAGGCGAGTCCCCGCTCGAGGGTGCCGCGCACGAGGGCGGGGGCGACGAAGTCGTAGGAGCCGACCCGGTTGGCCGCCTGCTTGAACTGTCCCGGGCGCTTGTCCGGGCGTGCGGCCATCAAACGCGCATGGCGTCGCTCGAGCTGCGCCACGAGCCCGGAAGCGCTGGAAGGCACGGCGCTCGCCTCGGCCTCGTCGGTGATCAGCCCGTACGTGCTGGTGATGTCGTGGGCATCCGCGGGTCGGCCTTCCGGAATCTGCCTGTCGTAAACGATCGCCTCGGCCTCGTCCAGGGTGAACTCGGTCCCCTCGATGAAGTTGGACAGGTAGGACTCGAAGAACGCCCGCTCCCGGACCAACCGGGGCGACAGCACCGGCAGCTGGTCGGGCTGGGGGTGAAGCTCTGGTCGGGCGAGGCTGTCCGCGAGCGCAGCAAACGCGGCCAGCCGTGCGGAGTCCCAGCCCCGTCCCTTCCCCATCGCGCCGAGCAGCCCGCGTCCCGGGCTCGGGGCCGTGCCGAGCGCAGTCGCAAACATCGCGTCCAGCACCGGGAACCGCGCGTCGAGGCCCAGGGTGGCGGCGATCTCCCGCGAGCGGTCGCGAAAGCGGTTCAGTCGGTCGGCCGGGTACTGCTGCGCGAGTAGCGCCATCCAGTCCTCCAGCTCCCGCTCGCTCATGGTTCGGCTGACCCCGCCGCGGGCTCGGGATCGCGCGAGGTTCTCCACCAGGGCGCGCGGGATGGACGACCGGCGAAGACCTGCCATCCACCCCGGATCGTCGTCCAGCGGCGCGTGGCCCTGCCGCACGGATACGCGCACTCCAGGGAGCCGCAGGTCCCGGGCGCGTACGGCGGACACGATGAAGAGCACGTCACCCTCGAAAAGGGCCGGGCCTGCGGAGCGGTCGGCGACCAGGGCATCGGGCACGAAGTGCGCAATGATCTCCCAGAGGTACGCGCGCACCAACTGCTCCAGCGGCGTCGTCACGTCAACGGTATAGACGCCACGAACGATCTGGCGGGCCCGTCCCGCAGCGACAGCACGGTCCGGACGCTCGCCGAGCGAGGTGGCGTCGAAGGCGATCACGGATCGTCCGGCGGTCATGGCACCACTGTGTCGCTAAAACCTTTTTGTGGCAACACACGTAATATAAAGATCCCTGTAGGGCGTCCACCGTACTTTAACGAGACGCACCGACTCACCAGCGGGTTCGAGCCAGCCCCGGCAGCTTGGCGAGCGCCCGGTCGAACGGATCGGCGTGATCCCACTCCAAACCGCCTGACTGCCCGCGACTCCCGCCGGCTGCGTCGCTGTCCCGCAGGACGCCGTGCTAGTGGCGGCCGACCGACCCGGCGCGCAGCTCACCGGCCGTGCCGACCCCACCCCAGCGACGGACCTCCGCGGGGAGGTTCAGTGCCTCGACCGGGGCTGCGTTCTCGTACTCTCCCCAGTCGTTACGCGGCAGCATCCACATCACCTCGAACTCGTTCCCGTCGGGGTCTGCGGCGTAGAGGCTCTTGGTCGCGCCGTGGCTCGACTCGCCGGTGAGGGAACCGAACTCGACCAGGCTGGTCCTTGCCTGGGCCAGCTCGTCGATGGTGTCGACCTGCCAGGCCAGGTGGTAGAGCCCGACCCCGCGACGCTTCGGGCCGGCCTGCGGACCAAGTCCGAACAGCCCGAGGTCGTGATGGTTCCCGGACAGCGGCAGCCGTAGGAAGGCGGCGTCGGCGCGCGGCTCGGTGGCGGTGACCTGCATGCCGAACACGTCGGTGTAGAAGCGGACAGCACGCTGGAGGTCCGTGACGTACAGGACTGCGTGGTTGAGCCGGACGGCGGCGATGCTCATGGGGTCCCTTCCAAGACGTTGACTCCGGTGTAACCAAGGGCGCTCCGCCGGCATGCCGCGGATCCTGCTCCCGCGGGCCGAGACCTCCGTTGACCGGCTGGGCCCGCATCGGTGACCATCACCTTTCGGATCAGGCGGACAGTGCGCATCACAGGTAGCGTCAACGCGCCCCGCACCCGAGCAGAGGAACCGACATCATCGTCCGCAGGCAGTACGCGAAGCGCGGCCTTGCCGCCGCGTGGCTGCTTTCGGTCAGCGTCGCCTCGGTCGGGCCGGCGCAACAGAGCGGTCAGATCTTCGCGAGCACCCCGCAGGGGCGGGAGGCAGACGCGATAGTGCTCCGCACCGCCGACCAGGTGCGCCCGAGCGCCGTCGAGGCACCCCTGCCGCTTCCCCCGCCGCAGCCGCTGACCTCCGCGCCGCTGCTCGGACCAGTCGACCCGGGACTGAGCGTGAAGGGCATCCCCGCCCGGGCGCTCGCGGCCTACAAGAGCGCGTCCGCAGTCAAGGCCAAGGAGGGTTGCCGCATTCCGTGGCAGCTCGTCGCCGCGATCGGCTTCGTCGAGTCGGGGCACGGCTCGTTCCGCGGAGCGACCATCGGCGCGGACGGCCGGGTCACCCCCGAGATCCTCGGACCGCGCCTGGACGGCGCCGGACCGTTCGCCCTCATCCGCGACACCGATGACGGCGCCCTGGACGGCGACAAGGTGCTGGACCGGGCCGTCGGCCCGATGCAGTTCATCCCGTCGACCTGGGCCCGGCACGGGGCGGACGGGGACGGCAACGGCCAGCGGGACCCGCACAACATCGACGACGCCGCCCTGGCCGCCGGTCGATACCTGTGCACCACATCGGGCCGGCTCGACAGGGCGACACCGCGGATCGCGGCGATCTACAGCTACAACCGCTCCTACGACTACGTCCGCGTCGTGCTGACGGTGGCGGCCCGCTACGCCGGCCAGTCGCCCGCCGTGTGGGGGGTCGGTCTGGTGCCTGCCACGACCGGTTCCCCGTCGCCATCTCCCTCGCCCTCGCCGTCACCATCGCCGTCACCGGCTGCCCCCAGCCCGAGTGCCAAGCCGGCGCCGAAGCCGCCGGGATTGCCGCTGCTCACCGGGCCCAGCCCCTCCCCCAGCCCTGGCGGGTCCCCCGCACCGAAACCGAGCCCCGAACCGCCGCCCCCCCTGCTGCCCATCCCGCCGCTGACCTGACGAGAACGACGGCCGGCGCCCCCTCGCAGGGACACCGGCCGCCGTTGTCGAGAAACCGGCCGAAGCCGGGCGCTGCCTACTTGGTCAGACCCGCCACGTCGTCGGACTCGATCGCCTCGGTCAGCGCCTTGGCGCCGCCCGGCACGTCTGCCGGCTGCAGGATGAAGTTCTGCCGGCTCGGGCTCTGCCCGACCTCGGAGAAGTTCAGCGGCACGATCAGGCCGTCGGTCTCCACGTTGTCCAAGGAGGTCTTCGCCGCAAGGACGCCCTCCGGGGTCAGGTCCCCTTCGTCGCAGGCCTTGTCGAGGATCTGGCGCATCGCGTCCGACATGCCGTAGCCGAGCACGACACCGTTGCTGACGGTGACGTTCGGGAACTTCGCGGTGTACTCCTCGAGCAGCTCGGGGTGCTTGTCGATCGTGTTGATCGGCGAGGAGATGATCAGGTTCTTCTTCAGCGCCGCGGCCGCCGGGCCCTTGAGCAGCCCGGGGGCGAAGACCGGGTTGCTGCCGATGATCGGCACGTCCAGACCCTGGGTCGCTGCGACGCCCGCCGCCGAGGCGGTCTGCGTGGGGGCGACGGTGAGGGCGATGGCCTTGACGCCGGCTGCCTTGAACTGGGTGATCTGGGTGCTCATGTCCGCGTCGGTCGGCTTGATCTTCGCCTCGACGATCTTGAAGTTGTGCTTCTCGGCCATGTACTTCGAGCCCTCGAGCCCACCGGCGCCGTACTCACCCTCGAAGTAGATGTGCCCGATCGTGTCGCCCTCCTTGATCAGGCCCTTCTCCAGCGCATAGCTCAGTCCGTTGGTCAGCTCCACGTCATAGGTCGCGCCAGGCGTGGCGTTGCCCGGCAGATTCGTGAGACTGCGGGCCCAGGCCGGCGGGATGTTGACGATCTCGTCGGTCTTGTAGGCCTCGGTCAGCGCCGCGTTGATCGGCGAGCCGATCGTCTGCTGCATCGCGAGGACGCTGTCCTTCATCCCGCTGTAGAGCTGGACGCCCTGCGCCGGCTGGTAGTTGGTGTCCTTGATGTCGAGCTCCACGGTGTACTTGCCGCAGACCTTCTCGCCGGCGTTCTGCCTGTCCCAGTAGAGCGTGTGGGCATTGGTGATGTCCGCACCCAGAGCGGCGAAGACACCGGTGAGGTCGGTCAGCACCCCGAGCGTGATCGTGGTGCCCTCGATCCCCCGGCCGACCTTCACCTCGCCGTCGCCGGTGGTGGCGGTGTCGTCCTGGTCCTGGGCCTTCGTGCTGCAACCGGAGGCGGCGACGAGGACGGAGGCCGTGAGCAGGACGCCCGTGCGATGGCCGAACTTCATGTGGTGCTCCCTTGTGCTGGTCGATGGAACGGGGGGGAACCTGTGGTGGTGGCAGGGACGGACGCGGCGGTTTCGGTAGGGCGTTTGCCCTTGCGGCGGAAGCGGCGGGACAGGCCGGCCAGGCCCGCCGGCTCGAAGACGACGACCAGGACGATCGCGAGGCCGAACAGGATCCGCGCCGCCTGCCCGGCGTTGACGCCGCCCTCGCCGACGTCGGACACGAGCGGCAGTGAGTCGGCGTACTGCTGGAACACCAGCGGCAGCGAGGTGACGAAGATGGCGCCCAGCGCGGCCCCGCCGACCGAGCCGAGCCCGCCGAGCACGATCATCGCGAGGTAGAGCACGGACAGGTCCAGGGCGAACGACTCCGGTGCCACGCTGCCGATCGACAGCGCGTAGAGGACACCCGCGAGCCCCGCGTACATCGAGGAGACCAGGAAGACCCGGGCCTTGTAGCGCTGGACGTCGACGCCCATGACAGCCGCAGCGACCTCACTGTCCCGCAGCGTCTGCAAGGCCCGTCCTGGCCTGCTGCGCAGCAGGTTCTTGGCGAAGATATACGCGGCGATCGCCAGGAACAGCCCGAGATACCAGAGCCGTTCCGGGGCGTTGAACGGGACACCGAGGACGGTCAACGGCGGGTTGTCGCTGCCGAAGGAGAAACCGAACAGGTTGTACTCCGGGGTGGTGCGGCCGTTGAAGCCGCCGGTCACCGAGGTCCAGGTGTTGAGCACGTGCTGGCCGATGAAGACCAGCCCGAGCGAGGCCACCCCGAGGTAGATGCCGCGCAGCCGGGCGGCGATCGGCGAGAACACCAGACCGGCGACGCCGGCGAGCACGACACCGAGCAGCATCCCGATCAGCGGCGGCAGGCCGAGGCCGTCGGTCGTCTCGACCGTCCCGCCGGGCGAACCGGAGACGAAGACGTAGGTGATGGCGCCGACCGCCAGGAAGAACGCGTGTGCGAGCGAGAGCTGCCCGGTCGTGCCGACCAGCAGGTTCAGGCCGATGGCCCCGATGATCGCGCCGAAGGCCGCAAAGCCCGTGCGTAGCCAGAACTCCTCGACGAACACCGGCGCGATGAGCATCAACGCCAGGGCAACCAGCAGCAGGACGATCCGAGCGGCCCGCGCGCGTCCGCGAACCGGCTCAGACACGGGTCAGCTCCTTGGTCCCGAACAACCCCGAGGGGCGGACGAGCAGGACGAGGATCATCACGACGTACGGGACGACGTCCCCGAACCCGCGGCCCAGGAACAGCAGCTGCTCCTGATAGCCGGAGGCGAGCGCCTCGGCGATGCCGATGATGAGGCCGCCGATCACGGCGCCGCCGGTGGAGTCCAGACCACCGAGGATCGCTGCGGGGAAGGCGCGCAGCGCGACGGACGTGACCCCCGGCGAGACGCCGGGGGTCGGGGACCCGACGAGGAACAGACCGGCGACGGCCGCGAGCCCGGCACCGACGACCCAGGCGACAGCGGAGACGCGGCCGCGCCGGATGCCCATCAGCGCGGCGGTCTCGCCGTCCTCCGCGGCAGCGCGCATCGCCACGCCCCAGCTGGAGAACTTGAAAGCGGCGAAGAACAGCCCCATCAGCACGACGGCGGTGAGCATCGCGTAGAGCCGGTTCTCGGTGATCCCGACCTCGCCGATGCGGACGAAGTCCCCACCCCAGGGGTGCCCGATGTTGAGGATGTCCGAGCCGATCCGGCGGGTGAGCTCGGTGACCAGGATGATGTCGACGCCGATGGTCAAGATGGCGAGGGTGATGACGGCCGTGCCGCGCAGCCGGTTGATGAGCAGTCGCTCGACGAGCAGCCCGATCCCGGCCGTGGCGCTGACGCCGATCAGCACCGCCGGGAAGAAGCCGATCGAGGCGTTGAGCTGCGCGATCGTGTAGGCGCCGAACAGCAGCAGCGAGCCGTGCATGAAGCTCACCACCTCGCTGGCCTTGAAGATGATCGAGAAGCCCAGGGCAATCAGCGCGTAGATCGCGCCGAGCGACAACCCGTTGAGCAGCAGGGTGAGAAACGTCGTCATGCCGCGCCTCCGGTCGGAGCCGGCGAGGTGTCGTCGCCGGAGCCGAGGTAGGCGCGGATCACCTCGGGGTCGGCCTGCACCTGTGCGGGCGTGCCATCGGCGATGAGCCGGCCGAAGTCAAGGACCGTCACCCGGTCGGCGATGCCCATGACCATGCCCATGTCGTGCTCGACGAGGACCACCGAGATGCCCAGCGCGTCGCGGATCTCGAGCACGGCGGCGGCCATCCGCCGGGTCTCCTCGGCGTTCATGCCGGCGACCGGCTCGTCGAGCAGCAACAGGTCGGGCTCGGTGCACAGCGCCCGGGCAACCTCGACCCGCTTCTGGTCGCCGTAGGACAGCACCCCGACCGGGATGTCCAGCTTGCCGCCGAGCTCGAGGAACTCGGCGATCTCCCGCACCCGCGCGCCGTGCAGCTCGGCCTCGCGGGTCGCCTTCGGCAGCCGCAGCCCGGCGGCGAGGAAGCCGGCCTTGGTCAGGTGGTGCCGGCCCAGCATCAGGTTCTCGGCCACCGACTGGCTTCCGGACAGCGCGATGTTCTGGAAGGCGCGGGCGACCCGCAGCTCGGCGATCCGGTGCGGCCGCAACCGCGTCAGGACGTGCTCGCCGAAGCGGATCTCACCCTCGGTCGCGCGGTAGACGCCGGACATGACGTTGAACAGCGTCGACTTCCCGGCACCGTTCGGGCCGATGATCGCGTGCACGGTGCCGGGCTCCACGGTGAACGACACGTCGTTCAGGGCGGCCAGCGCGCCGAAGCGCACCGTCACGTTCTTGACCTCGAGCGGCGCGATGCCGCGCTCGGCCGCGCTCGGCCCGGGCGTGGCTGTGTCCACGCTCACGCGGTCCACCGCGACAGCGTCTTGGTGCTGCGCGCCGCCGCCTGCTGCACCTGCGTCTCGTCGCCCGCCGCCTGCCCGAGGTAGAGCCGCTGCACGGCGTCGGTCGCCGCCAACTCGTCCGCCGGACCTTCCAGCGACACCTTGCCGACATCCAGGACGTACGCCGAGTCGGCCACCTGCAGGGCCATTTTCGCGTTCTGCTCGACGAGCAGCACCGAGGTGCCCTGGGCGTGAATGTCGCGGATGATCTGCCCGATCTGGCCGATGATCTTCGGGGCGAGCCCGAGCGAGGGCTCGTCCAGCAGCAGCAGCTTCGGCCCGGCCATCAGCGCCCGCCCGATGGCCAGCATCTGCTGCTCCCCGCCGGACAGCAGGCCGCCCCGCTGGCTTCGTCGTTCGGCAAGGACCGGGAACAGGTCGTAGACCCGGGTCTGAGCAGCGCTGCGGGCGGACTTGTCCCGGTTGCCCATGGCGCCGGCCCGCAGGTTCTCCTCGACCGTGAGCCGGCTGAAGATGCGCCGGCCCTCAGGCACCTGGACGAGACCGGTCGCCACGATCGCGGACGCGTCCCGACCGGTCAGGGCCGTCCCGTGAAACGTGATGGTGCCGGCCTCCACCTTGCCGCGGTGCAGCTTGAGGGTGTTGGAGATGGTCCGCAGCAGGGTGGTCTTGCCGGCTCCGTTGCTGCCCAGCACGGCGACCACCTTGCCGTCGGGCACCCGCAAGCTCACGCCACGCAGTGCCTGGACGGCGCCACCATAGGTGACCCGCAGACCCTCGACCTCGAGCACCGTTGCTCTCCCTCAGATGTGGCTACTGCCGGACTGAACCACGCTGCGTGACAGGGGTCACTGTGAAGTTCCCACATCGTGATGCGTCCGTGATGGACGTTCCAACCGTAGGTCGCAGACCTTGTGGGCTCGCACAATGCGCCTGTCGACGAACAGCCCGAGGAGACCCATGAGCGGCCCGACGCCGGCGCGCGGCGAGAGCTCCCACATCGTGGGCCTCGACCTGTCTGGCCGCCGGGTCCTCGTCACGGGCGCCGGTAGCGGCATCGGCGCGGCGTGCGCCGCCCGGCTCGCGCAGGCCGGCGCCGCAGTCGTGGTGCTGGACCTCGACCGCGACCGGGCGGAGCAGGTGGCCGGGCAGATCGGCGGCGAGCCGCTCGTCGCAGACCTCGCCGACCGCGCGGCGCGCGCCGAGTTGTGCGCGCCGGGTGGACCGGCGACGAAGGTGGACGTGCTGGTCAACAGCGCCGGCCTCCAGCACGTGGCACCCGTGGAGGACTTCCCTCCCGACCGCTTCGCGCTGATCCTGCAGGTGATGCTGCAGGCGCCGTTCGAGCTGGCGCGGGCGGCGTTGCCGCACATGTACGCCTCCGGCTGGGGCCGGCTCGTCCACATCTCCTCCGTGCACGGCCTGCGGGCCTCGCCACACAAGTCGGCGTATGTCGCGGCCAAGCACGGCCTGGAGGGCCTGTCGAAGGTGCTCGCCCTCGAAGGCGGCGGCCGAGGGGTCACCTCCACCACGATCTGTCCCGGCTATGTGCGAACCCCACTGGTGGAGGGGCAGATCGCAGCTCAGGCGCTGGCGCACGGCATCCCCGAGTCCGAGGTGGTCGACCGCGTGCTGCTCGCGACGTCCGCGGTCAAGCGGCTGATCGAACCGACCGAGGTCGCCGAGCTCGCCGCCTACCTGTGCTCGGACGCCGCGTCGTACGCCAACGGCTCGTCCTTCGTGCTTGACGGCGGGTGGAGCGCCCGGTGAAGCGGGCCGATCCGGCCTCACGCCGGGCCCGATCGGTGTAGGAATGCTCCATGCCCCGGGTGTGCCCGCCTTGCCGCCTTCACCGCGTGTGAGGGGGACGCCGCGCCATGGGGACGGCGAGCTCGAGCCGGGGTCCGGTCCCTTCCCAGCGGGCGGGACCTGGGCCGAGGACGCGCTCGCCGAGGCCGGTGACCCGTGCGGCGCACTGCTGCTGCTGCTCGCCCGGGGCTGTCCGAGCACCGAGCTGACCCGACTGCTCGGCCTCGTCGACCTGGGCCGGCGCGACGACCTCCATCCAGCCCTCGGCTCGGCACTGCAGGTGCGGGCCGTGCTCGACGAGCAGCGCCGCCGCGAGCAGCAGCTGGCTGCGCTGTCCGCGAGCGCGAGCGACCTGTCCTGCCTGCACGAGCTGGAGCAGGTCCTGCAAGCCATCGTCCGGCGGGCCCGTGACCTGCTCGGCACCGACGTCGCCTATCTGACGCTCAGCGACCCGGAGCGGGCCGCGACGTACATGCGGGTGACCGAGGGCATCCGGACCGAGGCGTTCCGGCAGGTCCTGCTGCCGCTCGGCGCCGGGTTGGGTGGCCTGGTGGCCGCCACCTGCACGCCCTACGCGACCGCCGACTACTGCGCCGACGAGCGCTTCGTGCACATCATCGATGACACCGTCGTCGGGGAGGGCCTGGTCGCGATTCTCGGCGTGCCGCTGCGGCTCGGCGACAAGGCGATCGGCGTGCTCTACGCCGCCAACCGTCACAAGCGACCGTTTCGCCCGGACGAGGTCTCGCTGCTGCTGTCGCTCGCCGACCACGCTGCCATCGCGATCGAGAACGCCTCGCTGTTCGAGGAGCTGACGACGACACTGTCCGAGCTGACCCGGACGGACGCGTTGCTGCGGGTGCACACGGCCTCGGTGGAGCGGGCGGCCGCCGAGCACGAGCGGCTGTCGATGGTGCTGCTGTCCGGGGGCGGGCTTCCCGAGGTGGCCACCGCCGTCATCGACGTGCTCGGTGGCTCGCTGCTGATCACCGATCCCGGCGGTCGGCTGCTCGCGCAGGCCGGTCCGGAGGTGGCGGACGCGCCGGCGCTCGCCGCCTCCGCCCTGCCGACCGTGCGGGGGCGGCGCCCGACGGTCTCCGCCGACGCGGGCGGCCGGCCGGTCGCGGTCGCCCCGGTCTTCGCCGGCACCGAGACCCTCGGGGCGGTGGTCTCGGTCGGCCCGTTGCTCGACGAGCTGGGGGTCCGCACCCTCGAACGGGCCGCGGTGGTCGTCGCCATGCTGCTCCTGCACGAACGGTCCATCGCCGAGGCAGAGCACCGGGTGCGTGGAGAGCTGTTCGACGACTTGTTCGCGGTGCCGCAGCGGGCGGTGGCCGAGCTGGACCGGCGGGCGGCCCACATGGGTCTGGACCTGTCCCGTTCGCACGTGGTCGTCGTTGCCCGGGTGCCCGAACCGGACCTGACCGCAGCGGCGTGGCGCGCAGCCCGGTCCGTGCACGGACCCGCTGGGCTGTCGGGGCAGCACCGCGGCAGCCTGGTGCTGCTC
Organism: Mycobacteriales bacterium; assembly: GCA_038256525.1. Lineage (GTDB taxonomy): Bacteria > Actinomycetota > Actinomycetes > Mycobacteriales > SCTD01 > SCTD01. The sequence goes on from JBBSKF010000027.1 coordinate 13,603, forward strand.
GTCGCCGCCGACGACGCACCGGCCGCCGCCCGCCGGGTGGCTGCGGAGCTGCAGGCGGCGGTCGGCTGCCCGGTGACCGTCGGCGCGGCCGGCCCAGGCAGCGGTCCGGCCGAGCTCGCCGAGCTCTACCGCGAGGCCGGCCGGGTGTGCGACGTGCTGCTCTCGCTGGGCCGCGGTGGCGAGGCGGCCGGGCGGGACGAGCTCGGCGTCTACGGGCTGCTGCTCAGCGCGTCCGGGCAGGGCGAGGTGGAGCGGTACGTACGTCGTACCGTCGGGCCCCTGCTCGACTACGACGCCGAGCGCGGCAGCGAGCTGGTGCGCACCCTGCTCGCCTACTACGGCGCCGGCGGCAGCCTCACCCGGGCGGCGCAGGACCTGTTCGTGCATGTGAACACGCTCTACCAGCGACTCGAGCGGGTCACCTCGCTGCTCGGCGAAGGCTGGCGGTCGGGGGACGGCGCGCTGCAGGTGCACCTCGCCCTGCAGCTGCACAGCGCGCGGTCGGGCTGAGTCGCGCAGCCAGTCACGCAGGGGTGCGGGCGAGCACGTCGCGCGTCATCCGGCGCTCGACCACGAAGGACAGCAACGGCACCGTGCCGGCGAGCATCACGAGCAGCATCCGGCGTACGGACCACCCGGCCCGCCGGCCCAGGTCAGCCACCGTGACGAGGTAGGCCATGAACACGAATCCATGGATGGGACTGAAGGTCTCGGAGAACTCCGGGCGCCCACCGAGGTAACGCAGCGGCATCGCCACCAGGACCAGAACGAGCAGACCGATGCCGACGAGGAAGGCGAGCACGGAGAATCGGCGCAGGGCGCCGGTCACCGGTCGCTGCGCTCAGCGAGCCAGGCGAGGTGTCGGTTGTAGGCGGCCAGCTCCTCGTCCTCGTCCTCGGGGGCGACCGGCGGCGGCGCCGGACGGGGAAGCACGGGGGTCACCGGCTCGGTCTGCTCGGCGTCCTTCGGATCGAGCTCGTCGAAGATCAGCTTGACCCACAGGAAGACGGCGAAGCCGCCGAACAGCCACCACTGCAGCGCGTAGCCGTAGTTCTGCCAGTCGTCCTGCGCGCGGGCGCTCTCCAACTGCCACCAGCCGAGCCACCCCAGGCCGGCCAGCGCGGCGACCAGCAGGGCGTGCCAGCCCAGCCAGCGGGGGGTGAAGAACGGTTTCAGCACGCCCGCCAGGATACTGGCGAGCGTGCTGAAGTTCCTGTTGTGCGGGCGGTCCTAGACCTGCGCCGGCTCCTTGCGGATGCGGGCCATGCGCTTCTCGGTCGGCCACCGGACGTCCGTCGCCCACCCGGCCTTCTCGAAAAGCTCGATGACGGCAGCGGAGGTGTCGATCTGGCCCTTCTCCACCCCGTGCCGCGCGCTCTTCGGGTCGGCGTGGTGCAGGTTGTGCCAGCTCTCACCGAACGACAGGATCGCGAGCCAGCCGACGTTGCTGGCCTTGTCCATCGTCTTGTACGGCCGCTCACCGATGACGTGGCACAGGCTGTTGACCGACCAGGTCACGTGGTGCACGACGAGGATGCGGACCAGCCCACCCCAGATGTACGCGGTGAACGCGCCCATGGCCGTGCCGGTCAACGCGTAGCCCATCAGGGTCGGGACTGCCAGGCTCGACAGCGCGATCACCGGGAACAGCTTGTTGATCTTCATGAGGTCCGGGTCGGCGATCAGATCCGGCGCCCAGCGGCGCGCCGAGGTCTGCTCGCGGTCGAACAACCACCCGGTGTGCGCCCACAGCAGACCCTTGAGCAGTCCCCGGGTGCTGGAGCCGAACCGCCACGGCGAGTGCGGGTCGCCCTCGTCGTCGCTGAACGCGTGGTGCTTGCGGTGGTCGGCGACCCATCGGATGACGGGGCCTTCGAGCGCCAGCGACCCGGCGACGGCGAGCGCGATCTTCAGCGGCCGGTTCGTCTTGAACGACCCGTGGGTGAACAGGCGGTGGAAGCCGATCGTCACGCCGAAACCGCTGATCAGGTAGAAGAGGAAGGCAATTCCGGCGTCGGCCGCGCTGATGCCGCCGAACTGTGCGGCCAGAGCCACCGCCACGACCAGGCCGAGCATGGGCAGCCCGACGACGACGTAGACCAGCGCCTGCTCCCACCCGGGACGGCGCTTGGTGCTGGTGCCCCGGTCCTGCGCCTCGGGGGCGTCCAGCGTCTCGGCTGCGGCCGCGTCGGCCGACGGGCGTGCGTCTGTGACCGTCAACGCATCTCCTTCGAACGTAGGGGGTGGGGCTCACCATTGATACTGCTGCAGCATCGGCCGGGAAGGCTTGCCCAAATGTCGCAGACCGAGAGGTCTTCATTTGTCATCTCGTGACAGGATCGGCCGCATGAGCTCGGCCACCCCCCCGTCTGCCCTGCTGCTCCCACCTGAGGTCACCGAGCGCCTGCGCGCGGAGCTGCCCGGGCTCGCCGATCAGCTTCTCGCCGTCATCGGCACCGAGGTCCCCGCCTATGCACGCCCCCTCGAAGGCGAGTTCGGGCGTGGGATCCGGCGCGGGGTGCAGGAGGCGTTGCAGCGCTTCCTCGAGCTCGCCGGCGGGCTGGAAGGACCGGACGAGCCCGGTCGGGCCGCGGCCAGCCGGGAGCTGTACGTCGCCCTCGGCCGCGGCGAGGCGCGGGTGGGGCGCCCGCTCGACGCTCTGCTGTCGGCCTACCGGGTCGGGGCTCGGGTCACCTGGAGTCGGCTCGCCGAGCTGGGCCTTCGCGAGGGGCTCGCGCCGGACCTGCTCGTCCAGCTGGCCGCTGCCGTCTTCGCCTACATCGACGAGATCTCCTCGGCCAGCGCCGCCGGTCACGCCGCAGAGCAGTCGCAGCTGATCAGCGAGCGGGAACGGCGCCACGAGGCGCTCGTCCGGCTCCTGCTCGGCGAGGCCTCCACTGGCCTGGTCGACGAGGCCGTGACCGTCGCCGGCTGGACGCCCTCGGTGACGCTGACGCCGGTCCTGCTCGCTGACCCCGACGCGCGACGGCTCGCCACGCGCTGGGACGGGCGCAGCCTGCTGCTGCCCGGCGAGAGCGCCGGGCCCGGCCGCGCACTCGTCCTGCTTCCGGATGTGGACGGACCGGGACGCGCCGAGCGTTTGAGCACGGCACTGTCAACGACCGGCCCGTCCGTGCTCGGTCCGGTGCGACCGTGGCGGGAGTCGGGCTCGGCGGCGGCGCTCGTGCTGCGGGCCGCGGCGCTGCAGAGCGCGGACCTGCTGCCGGCTGGACGCCCGCTGCGGGTGGAGCAGCACCTCGCGGCGCTGGTCGTGCACGCCGATCCGCTCGCACTGGCCGAGCTCGGCGCCCTGCGGCTCGCCCCCCTCGCGACCCTGACCGAGCTGGCGCGAGAGCGGATGACCTCGACGCTGCGGTCCTGGCTGGCCCACCACGGCGACCGCCAGCGGGTCGCCGCCGAGCTCGGCATCCACCCGCAGACGGTGCGCTACCGGGTGGGCCAGCTGCGCGAGCTGTTCGGCGAGCAGCTCGAAGACCCGGGCCGACGGCTGGAGCTCTCGCTGGTCACGGGTGCCGGGCTCGCCCGGGGGTAGGGCCTGCGCGACCGGACGAGAAGGCCCACTTCCAAGGAGCGCCCATGAGCGAGCAGCCCGCGACCGACGCCGGCACCACCCGTCCCGCCGGCGAGGGAGTCGATGACGCGGCCCTCGTCGAGCAGGTCGGCGAGCAGACCGACAGCAACCTGGAGGTCGAGGGAGCGTTCGAGCGCGAGTCGGACGGCGCCGCCACCGAGACCGAGGCGGCCAAGGCGAGTGGCGATGAGCTGCGCTAGTCCGTGCCAGTCCACCTCGATAGCCTGATCCCGTGACGACGAGCACGGCGCTGCCCCGTCGGGAGCAGCTCCTCGAGGCGGCCGCCCGGCTGTTCGCCGACCGCGGCTACTACGACGTCGGCATCGACGACATCGGCGCAGCCGTCGGCATCAGCGGGCCGGGTGTCTACCGGCACTTTCCCGGCAAGCAGGCCTTGCTCGGGGAGCTGTGCGACCGGGGGATGACCCGCATGCTCAGCGGTGCCCGCCGGGTTCCGGGGGACCACGACACCGCGTCCGAGGCGCTGGCGGCGCTGGTCGACCTGCATGTGCAGTTCGCCGTGCAGGAGCGGGCGCTGATCGCCGTGTGGACCCGGGAGACCCGCGCGCTGGACAAGACCGTTCGTCACTCGCTGCGCCGCCGGATGAAGGCGTACGAAGACGTGTGGGCGGCAGCCCTGGCCCCCCTGCGCGACGACCTCGAGCCGGCAGAGGTCCGCGGCGTGGCCGTCTTGGCACTGGCCCTGCTCAACGGCAGCGCCGTCAGCTCGCTCGACGTGACCCCCGACGTCCGGGCCCGCCTGCTGCGGCGGATGACCCTGGCCGCGCTGCTCGCCCGCCGTACTCCTCGACGCTCCTGAGAACGTCAGGTCATGTCCACCTACGCCGGGACCGGCGGGAGCTCGGGGCACGTGACCTCCGTCGATCTGCTCGCGGTCACTCAGGGGGCTGCCACCTATCGGGAGTTCCTGCGCGTACCAGCTCTGTCCCTGGGACTGTTCGCACCTCCCGCCGGGCACCAGGACCAGCAGGATCCGCACCGGCAGGACGAGATCTACGTCGTCATCTCCGGCGAGGCCGTCCTCGTGATCGCGGAGGCGAGGCACCCGGTGTCGGCCGGCTCGATCGCCTATGTGCCGGCGGGAACGCCGCACCGGTTTCTCGACGGAAGCAGGGACCTGCGGGTGGTCGTCGTCTTCGCCCCACCGGAGGGAGACGGGGCAAGCGGCTAGCCGCCGAGCTGCCGGCCGGAGCGCTCCAGACGCCCACTCACCGTCGGCATCGACCTGCAGCAGGGCAAGCAGGATCGTCCTGCCATCGTGCACGGAGGCCATCATCAAGGTGTTGCGCAGGTGGGCCATCGGCCGGTGCTCGGGCGCGTTGTCCATCTGATCGGTGTAGACGTCGCCCAAAAGAACTCGAGATCACGGAACCACCCGACCTCGCTCGTGCGCAGCATGCGAGGCGGACCGGCCCCCACGTCCAGGTCCGAGCCGGCGCCCGGCTCGGTCATGGTGATGTCGGGCGCCCGACCTCCCGGTGTACGCCCTCCGTCTGGTCGGGCCACGCGCCGTCGTACGGTGGAGGGGTTCCGCAAGGAGAACGAGGGGGCTCGTGAGCGGTTGGCGGAAGTGTGATTCGTGCCGAAAGGTGCGCACAGGAGCAGAGTTCGACGGTGCGGCGTCCACCTGCCAGGTCTGTCGCACGGTGTCGCCGGCGGTACGCAAGAAGGCCTCTCCGGTGGTGCGCACCCGAGCGGCGCCGCGGGTGCAGCCGATCGCCGCTGCGGCGGCGGCACCCGGCCCACGTCGTCCGCTGCTGGGATCGGTCGGCAGTGGCGACTTGGAGGTCCGCGAGCGCCGGGCCCGACGCTCCGCCCAGGAGGCACTGGCCGAAGCGCATCCGGAGGAGTTCGAGCTGCTCCTGCGGGCAGCCCGCCAGGCCGAAGGGCTGCGGTCCAACAGCGCCACACCTCCGCTTCCACCGGCCAGCGCCTGAGCAAGGACTGCTAGTGTTGCGGCCTGCACAACTGCGCGCCGCTAGCTCAATTGGCAGAGCAGCGGACTCTTAATCCGCGGGTTCGGGGTTCGAGTCCCTGGCGGCGCACCCGCTTGACCTGGTGGACGGCCCACGCCTGTCCGCCGGGGCACCGCACCGACGCTTCCGCGCATCCGGCGATTGGCCCCGGTGCGCCGCTGACGAACGGACTCACCCTCATCTCATGCACGAGTGCCACGACCCGGTCGGACCAGCGGAGAAGCCCGCCGGTCGCAGGCGCCTAACGAGATGTCAGACGGCGACCTTCGTGCCGCGCCTGAGGAGGGCAGCGACGGCCGGGTAGCCGGTGAGGAACCCGAGGACGATGCCGATCTGCATGAGGAACAGGAAGTTGGCGCTGGTCAACGGTGGGAGGAGCTCGTTGAAGTGAAGGACGAGCATCCAGCCGCCCATGCCGAGGTCGAACGCCAAGACGGTCACGATGGCGACCAGCAGCGCCGCGCCGACGGTCTTGCCGCCGACATCACGACGGGAGGCGGCGGAGTACTCGAACGCGAACAGCATCCCGATCGCCAGGACGGCGATGACCGCGATCATCGCGAACATGTCGACCCCGAACAGGCTCCACCCGGCGGCGAGGACGATCGGGACGCCGAGGACGTGTCCGAGAAGGGACGCGGCGCCGCCGGGCAGGCCGCCTGACGCGGCAGCGGCGGACAGGCCGAGCTGGCCGACGGCGGGGTGTTCGGCCTGCCACTTCTCGCTGCGTGGGCGGCCGGCGCGTGCGTACAGAGGCAGGGCGAAAGGGCCCAGCCACAGGGCGGACAGAACCCAGACGGCCTCCATCGACCGGACCCGCTGGCGGTAGCCGCGGCCGTAGATGTCGTACGCGACGGCGATGGCCGCCAGAACCGCGAGCGTGACGAACACCTTCGCCACCGGGTCGACCCATCCGGGCAGGGCCTGCATCTCCATGTGGTGCTCCTTCGGGTCAGGGGGAGTCGCCCGGAACGCCCGGTACTCGCCGGGAGTACCGTAACTCATACATCCCCGGGGTACCCTGTCGAGACCGAACACGGACCGGAGGCAGAGATGGTGACCAGGACGAAGTCGGCCGCAGCACCGCGTGCGGCTGCGGCACCGGCGCCCGAGGCGACGCGTTGCGACAGCGAGATGATGCCGGCGGACAAGCGCGACGAGGCAATCAAGCGCCTTGCCCGCGCGTCCGGTCAGGTCGCTGGGATCAGCCGGATGATCGAGGACGGCCGGCACTGCACGGAGGTTCTCCAGCAGATCGCCGCGGTCAAGAAGGCCCTGGACGCCGTGGGGAACATCGTGCTGCGCAACTACCTGGAGCGTTGCGTCACGACCGCGATCGAGGGCGGTGACCCGATGATCTACGACGAGCTGATGACGGTCCTCAACCGCTACCGGTAGACCGCATGAGACCGTGACCACCGACGCAGGGGGTCAACGCGAACCGCGATCCCTGCTCGCCCAGCCCGCCTACCGGAGGCTCTGGCTGGCCCGCACCGTCTCGCAGGTCGGCGACGTCGCGCAGTTCACGACGCTTGCACTGCTCGTCGTCATGCTCACCGGCAGCGGCCTCGGCGTCTCGGTTGTCGTGCTCGCCGAGATCGTCCCGGTCCTGCTCCTGGCGCCGCTGGCGGGGAGCCTGGTCGATCGCCTGCCGCGGGTGCGGGTGATGGTCCTGGCCGATGTCGTACGCGTCGCTCTCGCGGCCGTCCTTGCGGTCTGGCACGACCACGTCGCGGTCGCCTACGCCGTGGCGTTCGGCCTTTCCGCAGGGCAGGTGTTCTTCTCTCCGGCGGCGCAGTCCCTGCTGCCTTCCGTGGTGCGCGACGACGAGCTCGTCGCGGCGAACAGCGGCATCTGGACAGCCGCCGTCACCGCCCAGATCCTCATCGCCCCAGTCGCCGCCGTGCTCGCCGTCGAAGTCGGGTTCGGCCCGGCGTTCGCTCTCAACGCCGTCAGCTTCGCTCTGTCAGCCGTCGTCCTGGCAGGCCTGCGCGAACCCGCGCGAGTCCGCCCGGTGAAGGTCACGAGCCCGTTCGCGCACGCCCGTGACGGCCTCGAAGCCCTCGGGGAGATCCCGCTCCTGAAGGCCCTGGCCGTCGGCCAGTTCCTTGCCGCGCTCTCCGCGGGCGCGACCAGCGCACTACTCGTCGTCCTCGCTCAGGACCGCCTCGGCGGAGGCGAAGGATTCGGCGTGCTCGTCGCCGCAATCGGAGCCGGAGCCGCCCTCGGGCCGTTGCTCCTGCTCAGGAAGATCCGAGACCCCCGCAGACCGCTGTTCGTGTTCGGCCCCTACGCCGTGCGCGGCGTCATCGACCTGGTCCTGGCGTTCGTCACGACCATCCCGCTAGCGGCCGGGGCACTGCTCTTCTACGGTCTGTCGACCAGCACCGGCAACGTGACCTTCAGCAGCCTCGTCCAGTCTCGCGTTCCCGTGGAACTCAGAGGTCGAGCCTTTGCAGGCTTCGACATGCTCTGGCAGACCGGACGGCTCCTCAGCCTGCTCGGTGGGGGACTGTTGGCCGACACCGTCGGCATCCGCGCGGTGTACCTGCTCGGCGGACTCCTGCTCCTCGCGGCAGCCGCGACAGGCGCCCTCGGAGCAAGAGCAGCCACCCGGGCGACGTAGCCCGGCCGCAACCGGATGAGGTGGCGCACCGCGGCGCGACTCAGTGCAGAAGGACGGCGTTGCTGTCGCCGGCCCACTCCAGCATCAGCAACGTGGCGTCGTCCTGGAGCGCACCCTGCTGGTGGTCCAGTACGGCGACGATGAGGCGGCGGAGCGTCTCGGGGGGCGGCTGCTGGTGGGACTCCTCCCGGACGAGCAGGTCGATGAGGCGGTCGGTGCCGAAGAACTCGCCGGCCTCGGACCGGGCTTCGATGACGCCGTCGCTGAACATGAGGATGCGGTCGCCAGGCTGCAGCGACGCCGTGACGACCGTGTCGTCGCGGTCGCCGAACCCCAACGGGAGACCGGGCTCGACATCGAGCTCGCCGAGCGAGCGACCGTCGCGGACGAGCAGCGGCGCGGGGTGGGCAGCGCACAGCGTGCGCAGGGTGCCGCTTGTCAGGTCGAGCTCTGCCAGGACGGCAGTCACGAAGCTCTCGGGGCCGAACTGCCCGCTGAGGACCTCATCGACGGCCTTGGCGGTCAGGAACAGATCCATGCCCGCCCGGCGGGCGTTGCGGTAGGCCGCGAGCGCGACGCTGGCCAGCAGGGTCGCCGCAAGCCCATGGCCCATCCCGTCGAAGACCGCGAGGCGCAGGATGTCACCGTCGATGCTGTAGTCGAAGGCATCGCCGCCGACTTCGTTCCAGGGCTCCAGCTGAGCGGTGACGACGAAGCGGTCAGCGGCAAAGGTCAGGGGCGGCAGCTGCCGCCACAGCATCTCGGCGGCCACTCCCATCGGCAGCGCTCGGCGGGCGCGCTCGAAGGTGTCGGTGTACTGGCCCTTGCTCACGACGAGCTCGGCGACGAGCGCCGCGAGCGGCAGGAACGCCTCGCGCAGCAGCCCCGCGTCCCCGGCATCGGTCAACACCTCGAGCACACCGAGGCGCTCGGTGCCGTCGAGCAGCGGAACCCACAGCCGGCCCCCGTCTGCGCTGGCCATGACCTCGGTGTTGCGGTAGGACCGGCCGGCGACGGTGCCGTCCAGGCCGTGGGCGTCGGCGTCGGCGTCGGCGTCGGCGTCGGCGTCGAGGGGCTTGTCATTCAGCGGGACGAGCGCGCGCTGGTCGCGGGCGATCAGGTAGATCCGGCAGCCACTGGCCCCAAGGGATCGAGCGGCCTCGTCGACCCGCCTCGGTAGATCCTCCGGGCGCATGAGGTGAGACATCCGAAGCAGCCGGGCGACCACCGCCCCCGCCCGGTCGTCGTGCGGCACGACCGGTCTCCCTTCTTGGCACCTGGCGCGTACGGACCAAACGACTGCAGGCTAGCGGCGGACGGCAGCTCAGAGTTCGTCGGAGGCGACCGGCTCGATCCACGCGAGGTACATCGCGCGTCCGTGGGCGATCGGCGCCCTCTGCACCAGAAAGCTGGCAGGCTGCTCGGTCCCGTCAGCCCGCAACACAGGTAGGACGAGAGCTACGTCGAGGACGTGCGCCTCTCCGGTCGTGAGGTGCCGGGTGTAGCCGCTGACGTGGGCCTCGCGCAGACGCGCCGGGATGAGGGTGACGACGCGGCGCCCGACGAGGTCGTCCACGTCCCAGCCGACGAAGTCCGCGAGCGGCCGGCTGACAGCAACGATGCGGTTGGCGTCGTCCGCGGCGATGACCCCGCGGTCGGAATCACGGACGACCCCGATGTCCCAGCCCCCGAGGTCCGGCTCGCTGTCCCGGTCATGGACGTCGACGGTGAACCGGTCCTGGTCGGAGCCCGGCCACGGTGCTGCGGAGACACCGGCGAGTTGGGCAGTGATCTGCTCGCACACCCAGTCACGTACCGCGATGATCTCCGGCAGGCCCGGTCGGGCGAGTAGCAGGCCTTGCTCAGCGAGTCCTTCCGCCGCGTCGAGGGTGTCCTGCATCGCACCGAACGCGGGGCCGAGCTCGGCGGAGATCTCCAAGCGCAGGACGAGCGGTTCCGGGACGTCGGGCAGCGGGCTCGGATGCCCCACCGGCAGCACCCGTCGAGCGGTGCCGTCCCGCTGGGCGTGCTCGACGGCCGCCAACACGGCATTCGACACGGTGGAGCGGGCCCGGTCGGTCGCGGGGATGTCGACCTCGAGGCCGGGATGCTCGGCGAGGTAGAGCACGAGCTCACGAACAAGTGCGTCGTGGTGCTGGCGGGCAGCGAGCCACAACGTCGGTGGCAGCCCCAGCAGGCAGACCGTCGTGGCGTCCGGCGGCGTCGAAGGCGGGTCTTCGCCGATCACATCGAGGTCCCACTCGGCGTCGTCCCAGGCGGCCAGCAGTGCCTCGTCGCTGTGCTCCTCCGGCATGCCGCCGATCGTGAACCACACGGTCTTGCCATCGGGTCCGGCGTCGCTGATGCCGTGGTCGCGGGTGAGCGCGGCGACCAGCGCCATCCCCCGTCCCGTGGTGGCCTGCTCGTTGTAGTCGCGCTTCATCGGCAGGTGGGGACTGAAGTCCCGGACACCGACCCGTACCTGCTCCGGCTCGACGTCGACCGTCAGCTCGAGCTCGGTGTGGGCATGCAGGATGACATTCGTGACCACCTCGCTGCACGCCAGCTCGGCCGCATCGGTCCACTGCGGCCAGCCGGCGTCCAGAAGGGCGTTCCGGACGATCTCGCGGGCTGTCCTGGTGCTGGTCGGTTCACAGGCGAGCGTCGTCCTGAGGCGTGCCCGGCCCGCCGGACTGCCGTCATTCACCGTCGGTATGACAGGCGTCGGGGCACCTGTCGATTGTGCCCCAGGAGCCTGGGAAACAAAACGTGACAATGCGCCCGCAAGGTGACGCATCAGGCATCTGGACAGACGAGCGGGCAGCCGCGACCGGGGCGACCCGGTCGCGGCTGCGAGGCTGCCCTACCTGCCGGCGTTCTCGTTGGCCTGGACGAAGGCCACGCACTCGCCCTCGTTCCTGAATGTCATCGGCGCAGTGAAGCTCTCCCAGCCGCCGTTCTTGCAGTCGTCAGCAGTCGGCGGGAGCCACCCCTCGAGGGGTTCGGCTGTTCCCCAGTCGGCGCGAAGGTCAGCCTGGCCGAGGTCGGTGAACGTCAGCCGCTGGACGTTGCTGCCGTCGACCGCGCTCATGCTGTAGATCTCGAAGTTCACGTCGCGGTTGCTCGAGAAGACGACCGCCGTGCCGTCGGGTGACCAGGCCGAGAAGGCGTCGAAGATGCCCGGGGTGTTGGTGAGGTTGACGTCCCCGGTTCCGTCGGCGTTGATGCGGTGGATGTCGAGGCTGGTGGTGTCGAGGGAGTTGTAGGAGATCGTCGAGCAGTCGGGCGACCACTTGGGTCCGCTGTCGATCACCGTGTTGTTCGTCACCTGAAAGACGTTGCCGCCGTCGAGGTCCATGGTGAAGATCTCGAAATCTCCGGTGGGGTTGGTCCCCAGCGGGTCGCCGGAGCTGTTGAACACGATCGTCCCGGTCTCGCTGTCCCCGCAGACGTAGGCGGCTGACCCGTTCGAGAAGATCATCGTTTCGTTGCTGCCGTCCGCGTTCATCGTGAAGACGTCAAAGGCGTGCGAGCTTGTCGTGTCCCGGGCGCTGTGGAACACGATCAGCTCACCGTCGGTGGTCCAGCTCGTGCCGCGATCCTCCCCCGGTGCGTCGGTCAGCTGGGTGACTCCCGTGCCGTCGGCGTTCATGACGTAGACGTCGAGATTGCCCTTGTCGGCGCGATCGCTGCTGAACGTGATCTGCGTGGCGTCTGGAGACCACGCAGGGAAGACGTCGTTCGCCTTGTCGGTGGTGAGGTTGATCGGCACCGAGCCATCAGGGTTCATCGTGAAGATGTCGTTGTTGCCGGTGCGGTTGGACTCGAAGACGATCCGGCCGTTCGGCCCCGGCACGATCGCTTCGGCCGCCGAGGCTCCGATCACCAGCGGCGCCATGACCGCTGCCGCACTGACGACGCCGGCCATCGCCCCGCGACCCCACGTCCTCGGGTGTCGCGCCACAGGTCCGATGGGTGGCTGCGCTTGCGCTCGCTCTGCTCCGTACATGTCGATCTCCCCCGAAAACGCTTGTTAACCAAGATTGGACAGCCGGAGGTTACGCAGCGCACGCCTGTCCGGTAAGTGTCGCCGACAGCGACCACGCGACGGCGCTCAGGGGGGCGCCAGCGGCAGGTCGTGCAGTGCCGCCCGGTCAACCTCAGCCGGTAACGGCCACGGGTTCGGCCGGCAGCCGTCCAGCTCCGTGCTCTGCTGCGACATCACCAACGCCGGCTCACCCGGCACCGGACACTGCGGTCTCGGCGGGTGCCGCTGGCCCAGCAGGTGGCCGACCTCGTGGTTGACGAGCATCTGCCGGTAGGTCGCGAGATCCCCCGTCCACTGCGGCGTCGCCGACCGCCAGCGGTCGGCGTTCAGCGCGACGACCGGCCCGTTCTGGCAGGAGTACAGCCCGTACGTCTCGTACGGCAGGCACAGCCGGTCTATCTCCTCTGGCTCGGCCAGGACGATGACGTACGGCGCGTCCGCGGTGCGGATTAGGCTGAAGCCGGCGCCCTGCCAGCCGCGCGGATCGGCGAGCGTGCTGGTAACGACATCCTCGAAGTCGGTCACATCCGTACGCACCTCGACCCGATACGTCACGCGGGCTGTCAACGTCGACTCGGACGGTGACGGCGTAGGGAAAGTCGGTGAAGCAGCGGGCGGGGGTGCGGACGCGCACGCGGAGGAGGCGAGCATCGCCGCCACAAGTAGCCACCTCATTCACCCGGTCTACCCGATGGACGAGGCATGGGGACTCGGGGGCCTGGACAACGCCACATTCGATGACCGATATAGGTCACTTGACCGATGTGCCTGCGCCCCAGCCTCGACATGCTCTCCCGAGAACGTCTGCTGAAACCTCGAATGTTTCTATAAGGAGTCCACATGTCCGGGAAACACATCATGCCGAGTCGGCAACCGCGCGCTCGCCGTCGTTTGACCTTGGCCGTGCTCGCGTCCACGGCCCTACTCCTGCCGGGTCTCGGTTTGGGGCCGGCGGTCGCGACCCATACGACCGAGGTCACGTCGGTCGACGGCCTCGCCTTCAACTACTACTCCAACGTCGGCCTGTTCGGCGGCCCGCCCATGCTCCGAGGGTACGGCCAGCAGGTGTGCACCGCCGCGAACACGCCGAGGGGCTGCGTGCCCGCGGCGGATGCCGACAGCGCAGCATCTCCGTCGGTCGAGTGCCCGGCGACCGGCGGTTCCGTGAGCGCCACCGACCCCGACGGTTCGAAGGCGCAATACGGCCCGGCCGTCATCTTTGGTGGCATCTGGCCTGAGTCGCTCGGGTCAGCCCCGCCATCGGGTCCGCTGACCTCGACCATCGACTGCGCACTGGGTGAGGGAGGGGGCGTGACCGCTTCCACCCTGGCCACCCTCATGCCGGCCGGGTCGGCCTACCCCGGCGGCGTCGGGCCGGGCCCGTTCATCGCCGACCAGGTCGAGAGCACCTGCACCGCGACGGCTACCGGCTCCTCCGGCTCCGCGACGATCACGAACGGCATTCTGGAGACCAGCTATCACACGGGTGATGACCCCACCACGCCCCTGGTGACCGAGCAGAGCGGAGACGTCAAGACCAGCGAGCCGATTCCGGTGAACCCCTCTCCCAACTACACCCGTAACGGCACGATCGACCACGTGGGCGACAGCTACCGGATCGTGTTCAACGAGCAGACCGTGAACCCGGACGGCTCGCTCACCGTCAACGCCGCCCACCTGTACCTTCTAGGCCCAACAGCTATCGGTGACATGGTCGTCGGGTCCTCAACATGCGGACCGATCACCACTGCAGTCGTCCCAGACCGCGACGCTGACGCTGACGGCGTCCCGGATCACCTCGACAACTGCGTGAATGTGTCCAACCCCGGTCAGGAAGACGCCGACGGCGACGGCATCGGCGACGCCTGCGACACCGACGGTGACAACGACGGCATCGATGACAGCGTTGACAACTGCCCGGCGGTGGCCAACCCGGGTCAACAGGATGCCGACGGTGACCGGGTGGGTGACGCGTGCGACGCCTTCCCCAACGACCCGGACAACGACGCCGACGGTGACGGCGTACCGAACCCGCCAGACAACTGCCCAGCCGTTGCCAACCCGGGCCAGGAAGACGCCGACGGTGACCGGGTGGGTGACGCGTGCGACGCCTTCCCCAACGACCCGGACAACGACGCCGACGGTGACGGCGTACCGAACCCGCCAGACAACTGCCCAGCCATTGCCAACCCAGGCCAGGAAGACGCCGACGGCGACGGGATCGGCGACGCCTGCGACCCGACACCCTTCCCGGTGGGGAGCGCTGATGTGTCGGTGGTTGTCACAGACAGCGCCGAAGTCGTGAATGTCCGAAGCCAGTACACCTACACCGTTGCTGTCAGCAACGCCGGCCCGGACGCGGCGACCGGCGTCACGACGCTGACCAAGCTCTCCGGCGCCAAGTTCGTCTCGGCCAATGGCGCA
>JBBSKF010000028.1:0-28070 GCA_038256525.1 Mycobacteriales bacterium
CCTCGATCACCCAGCCGGTCAGCAACGCCCGCAACCGGGCCGGGGTCCGCACGACCCCACACTCGTCGTCGGTGATCAGCCGGGCCTGCAACCGCAACCACACCGCGAGCTGGATCGGCACGTCGAGCGGGGCGAGCTGGGCGCAGACCAGCCGGGCCTGCTCCACCGTCAACAGGCCGCAATCGAGCGCCTCCAACGCCCCCGGCAGACCCACGAGCAGCTGCGCCTCCGCGAGCAGCGCGCCGGCCCGGAACTCCGAGCTGCGGATCGACAAGGCAAGCTGGGCGACCGTCGCCAGAGCGCAGCCGCCAGCGATCAGCACCCGATCCAGCTCCAGCACATCCCGCAACATCAAGGCGTGCGCCGCCGAACGCGCCACCTCGTGCTGCTCCAAACGGGCCTCCAGCGCATCGAGCGCGCCGACATCCAGCACCGCCCGCAACACCCCCTGACCGACCGCCATGACAGCAACTGTAGAAGCGACCTCCGACAGTTCTGTGAACGGGAACGGCTATGGTGACAAGGAATTGGCCCGAGCGGAGGTCTGGTGAGCTGGAGCCCGGCCGGACCCTGGCCCCAGCCAGCAACCCGCGGTGGATCAACGGATCGGCGGGAAACGGTCCGCCGCAGCACCGATCTCCTTCCGGCCTTCGGCGCCATCAACCGTCGGCCGCTGCCCACAAGGGCGCACTCGAGATCTGATCAGGACGAAGGCGGCGGTGCTGCCAGCAGCGCCTCGCTCGTATGCCGCACGACGGACAGACCGGCCGAGTCCGCCGGGCGCGGCGGCCGGCAGGTGGGCGGTCATGTCGAGGTAGTGGATCGTGTCCTCGACCACCAGAGTTCCGACGAAGTCCGCGACCATGAGCCCATGACCCTGGGTGGCGACGGAGCCAGCCGGGTCGGCCGCGTACGCCGCCCGCAGCGCAGCCTCGGAGGTGTCGGTCCACCGCCGCACCAGTCCGGCCGGTAGGCGGTAGGCGGCTGCGGACAGGCGTACGTAGCGGGCATGCGCCGCGTCGTCGGCGCCGTCCGCATCGGACCGCAGGCGCCAGTACGTCACCGCGTCCACATCCGGGGACCGCTGCGCTCGGCGTCGCGAACGTGACCAGCGCCCGCTGTGCGTCCAGCAGCAGGTGGACGAGCAGCTCGCTGACGCACCAACCGTCGGTGAGCTTCGGGCGTAGGAAGTCTCGCGCTGACAGTTGATTCACGGCGCCGGTCACCTGGCGGTAGCCGCTCACCAGGGCGGCACCCGTCCAGCCTCCCTGATCATGTGGCGACGAACCCGGGTTCTCGCGCGCAAAATACGCCAGTTGATCAGGGAGGGGTCACGGGGCTTCAGGGTTCAGCGCTTGCGCGGGGCCCGCCCACCGAGCAGCGCGTCCAGCTCGGTCTCCACCTCGGTCGTCGCGACGAGCAGCAGCTCGTCGCCACCCTCGAGTGCCGCGTCAGGCGTCGGCACGATGACCCGCCCGTCCCGCAGGATCGCCACCAGGGCGCTGTCGGCCGGCCAGGGGACTGCGCCGACGACCTGGCCGATGAGGGGGGCGTCCGGGGCCAGGGTGAGTTCGACGAGGTTGGCCTGCCCTTGCCGGAAGGTGAGCAGCCGGATCAGGTCACCGACCGAGACGGCCTCCTCGACGACCGCGGCCAGCAGGCGGGGCGAGGAGACCGAGACGTCCACGCCCCAGGACTCGTTGAACAGCCACTCGTTCTTGGGGTGGTTCACCCGCGCGACGACACGATCCACGCCGAACTCGGTCTTGGCGAGCAGGGACACGACGAGGTTGACCTTGTCGTCGCCGGTGGCCGCCACGACGACCTGACAGGTCTGGAAGGACGCCTGCACAAGGGTCTCCAGCTCGCAGGCGTCGGCCAGCAGCCACTCCGCCCCAGGCACGCTGTCGGGCTTGACCGCTCGTGGCTCGCGTTCGATGAGCAGCACCTCGTGGCCGTTGAGGACCAGCTCGCCGGCGATGGACCGCCCGACGTTGCCGGCTCCGGCGATGGCGACCCGCATCAGCGCTCCTCCTGCTGAGGTCCGGTGGACAGGATGGAACCCACCTCGTCCAGCCGGTTGCTGGCAAGGCACAGATGGACCAGATCCCCCTCCTGCACGACGGACTCGGCATGCGGGAGCATGCCCTCGCCGAGCCGGGTGAGCAGCGCCACCCGCGCGCCGCAGGCGTCCTCGAGGCGCGACACGCGATGTCCGATCCAGTCGGGGGAGTAGGAGACCTCGGCAAGGGCTACCTTCCCGCTGGGGTCGCGCCACTCCGACGCCACCCCCTCCGGGAGCAGCCGACGGATGACCTGGTCGGCTGTCCAGCGCACCGTGGCGACCGTGGGGATGCCGAACTTCTGGTAGACGGCCGCCCGACGGGAGTCATAGATCCGGGCGACCACGTTCTCCAGGCCGAACGTCTCCCGGGCGACCCGCGCGGCGATGATGTTGGAGTTGTCACCGCTGCTGACGGCGGCGAAGGCGTGCGCGCGCTCGATCCCCGCCTCCTTGAGGGTGTCCCGGTCGAACCCGATCCCGGTCACCTTGCTGCCCTCGAACTCCGCCGACAGCCGGCGGAACGCCGCGGCGTCCCGGTCGATGATCGCCACTGAGTGGTCGATCGCCTCGAGGGCCTTCGCGAGCGCGGAACCCACCCGTCCGCAGCCCATGATCACGACGTGCACAGCGACCCCTTCCCGCTCGGCCCGAGCCCGCGCAGACGCTACACGCGCGGCCCCAGCGGGCAGCCGTACCCTCTCCGCAATGCCTGGAGCAAGCGATGTCCTCAAGCGGGTCTTCCTCGGCCGCGCCCTGCGCAGCGACCGGCAGAGCGAGCAGGAGCTGCCCAAACGCCTCGCGCTGCCGATCTTCGCCAGCGACCCGCTGTCGAGCGTTGCCTACGCGACGCAGGAGCTGCTGGTCGTCCTCACCCTGGGGGGCCTCGCCTACCTCTACCTGACGCCGTATCTCGCGGCCGGCGTCGTCGTACTGCTCACCGCGGTCGTGCTGTCCTACCGCCAGCTGGTCCACGCCTACCCGAGCGGCGGCGGCGACTACGAGGTGGCCACCAAGAACCTCGGCAAGAAGAGCGGCGTCATCGTCGCGAGTGCGCTGCTGGTCGACTACGTGCTGACCGTTGCGGTGTCGGTGTCGGCCGGCGTCGACAACATCATCTCGGCCGTCCCGGGTGTGGACGACCACCGCATCGCCTTGGCAATGGGCTTTGTCGCCTTCCTCACCGCCATGAACCTGCGCGGCGTCAGGGAGAGCGGAAAAGCCTTCGCCATACCGACGTACGGTTTCGTGCTCGGCATCCTGTCCATGATCCTGTACGGCGTGCTGCAGGCCGTGACCGGCGACGCGCCCCGGGCCGAGAGCGCCGGATACGAGGTGCTGGCCGAGGACGGCAGCGTCGGGCTGACGGGGCTCGCGTTCGCCTTTCTCGCGCTCCGCGCCTTCGCCTCCGGGTGCACGGCGCTGACCGGGGTCGAGGCCATCGCCAACGGTGTTCCCGCCTTCCGCAAGCCCAAGAGCAGGAACGCTGCGACGACGCTCGCGCTCATGGGCGGCCTCGCCATGACGATGTTCGTCGGCATCACGACGCTCGCGATCCTGTCCGACGTCCGCTACTCGGAGGATCCGGCGCTGCAGTTCGCCGGCTTCGGCGAGGACGACGTGCAGCGCAGCGTCATCGCCCAGGTGTCGGCCGCAGTGTTCGGCGACGGCACGTTCCCGTTCTTCTACGTCCAGGCCATGACCGCGGCGATCCTCATCCTGGCGGCGAACACCGCGTACAACGGCTTCCCGCTGCTGGGCTCGATCCTGGCGCAGGACCGCAACCTGCCGCGCCAGCTGCACACCCGTGGCGACCGGCTCGTCTACAGCAACGGCATCCTGCTGCTCGCCGCGTTCGCGGCCCTGCTGATCCTGGTTTTCGACGCGAACGTCACCAAGCTGATCCAGCTCTACATCATCGGGGTGTTCACCTCGTTCACCTTCGGCCAGATCGGTATGGTCCGACACTGGAACCGGCTCCTGGCCAGCGGAAAGCTGACCGCGGACAAGCGCCGCGCGGCGTTGAAGAGCCGGGCCATCAACGCGTTCGGTGGCTCCCTGACCGGGCTCGTCCTGGTCATCGTCATCGTCACGAAGTTCACCCGGGGCGCCTACATCGTGCTCATCGCGATGCCGATCCTCTACGTCATCATGCGGGCGATCCACCGGCACTACGAGAGGGTGGCCGAGGAGCTCGAGGCCGGTGAGGAGGCCGTCGCGCTGCCCAGTCGCAACCACGCGATCGTGCTGGTGTCGAAGGTGCACGCACCGACGCTGCGCGCACTGGCCTACGCCCGGGCCACCCGCCCGCACGACCTCACCGCCCTGACCGTGTCGGTCGACCCGGCGGAGTCGGCGGCGCTGCAGGAGGAGTGGGACCGGCGGGAGCTACCGGTGCCGCTCACCATCATCGACTCGCCCTTCCGTGAGATCACCCGGCCGGTGCTGGACTACGTCCGCCACATCCGCCTGCAGAGCCCGCGTGACGTCGTGTCGGTGTTCATCCCGGAGTACGTCGTGGGGCACTGGTGGGAGACGCTGCTGCACAACCAGAGCGCCCTCCGGCTGAAGGGCCGGTTGCTGTTCCAGCCGGGCGTGATGGTCACGAGCGTCGCCTACCAGCTGCGGTCCTCCGAGCGGTTGGCCGACGACGACACCGCGGACCGTTCGGGGCCGGGGGCGGCGCGCCGGTCGTCCTCGCGGTGACCGAGGAGAGCCTCGAGCTGCAGGTCGGCGCGGTCGCGGCCGGCGGCTCCTGCATCGCGCGGGCGCCCGACGGCCGGGTGGTGTTCGTCCGGCACTGCCTGCCCGGCGAGCGGGTGCGCGCGGTCGTGACCGCCAGCACGACCTCGTTCCTTCGCGCGGACGCCGTCGAGGTGATCGAGGCCTCTCCCGACCGGGTCGAGCGCCCCTGCCCCTATGCCGGGCCGGGCCGCTGCGGTGGCTGCGACTGGCAGCACGTCTCGCTGCCGGCGCAGCGGAGGTTCAAAGCTGCCCTGGTCGCCGAGCAGCTCCAACGGCTGGCCGGCCTCGACCGCGAGATCGAGGTGGAGCAGGTGCCCGGCGCACCCGACGGGTTGGGCTGGCGCACCCGGGTGCAGTTCGCGGTGGCGCCGTCCGGCCGGGCCGGGCTGCGACGGCACCGTTCACACGAGCTGGAGCCGGTCGACTCCTGCCTCATCGCGAGCCCCGACGTCGAGGCGGTCGGGGCCGAGGCCCTGCGTTGGCCGGGGGCGGCGGGCGTCGAGGTGATCGCGGCCGGTGCCCAGCGGGTGGTGTCGGTGACCAGCCGCGACCAGGGCCACCGGGGTCGCCTCCAGGTGCCGGCCGTGGATGCGGGCGTGGTGGTCGACGGGCGGCCCATGCGCCTCCCGCACGGCATCCGGCGGCAGGTCCTCGGCCGCTCGTTCGAGATCTCCTCGGCGGGCTTCTGGCAGGTCCATCCCGGCGCCGCGACCGCCCTTGCCCAGGCGGTGCTGGACGGGCTCGACCCGCAGCCGGGGGAACGGGCGCTCGACCTCTATGCAGGAGTGGGGCTGTTCGCGGCCCTGCTCGGCGAGAAGGTCGGCCCGGCCGGCTCGGTGCTCGCCATCGAGTCCGACCCGCGGGCCTGCGCCGACGCCGCCCGCAACACCGCCGATCTCCCGCACGTCCGGGTCCGCACGGCGACGATCGAGGCCGCGACGCTGGCCGGCGCCGGCCGCTTCGACCTCGTGGTCCTCGACCCGCCTCGGGCCGGCGCCGGCCTTGCGGTGGCGCACGCCCTCGCCGCGATGCGGCCGCGCCGGCTGGCCTACGTCGCGTGCGATCCGGCGTCGTTCGCCCGCGACCTCCGGGTGCTGCTCGACGTCGGCTGGGAGCTGTCGTCGCTGCGGGCGTTCGACATCTTCCCGATGACCGAGCACGTCGAGACGGTCGCGGTGCTCACCCCACCGGCCTTCTGACCGCCACGATGTCGTGGGCTTCGCGGCCGGCGTCCAGGGCCTGCTGCTCGAACCGGGTGACCGGCCGGTCGCCTCGCTCGCGGGAGACGACCTCGAAGCGCGGGTGGTCGCCGAGCACCCGCAGCGCCACGCACGCATAGGCGTCCGCGTCGGTCGCGACCCGCAACCGGCCGGCGGGACGTAGCCGGTCGGCCACCAGGTCGGCGAACGCCGCGGAGACCAACCGGCGCTTGCTGTGCCGGAGCTTCGGCCACGGGTCGGGGAAGAAGACCCGTACCTCGTCCAGACTGCCGGGGGCGATCAGCTCGCTCAGCACCTCGAGGCCGTCGGCCTCGGCCACCCGCACATTGGTCAGACCGGCCTGCTCGATCCGGCGCAGCAGGCTGCCGACGCCGGGTGTGTGCACCTCGACCGCGAGCACGTCGCGGGCGGTGTCGGCCGCGGCCATCGCCGCCGTCGCCTCGCCCATCCCCGAGCCGATCTCGAGCACGAGCGGTGCGCTGCGGCGAAAGACCGCCACCCGGTCGAAGGGCAGACCGGCGTCGATCCCGTACGTCGGCAGCAGCCGCTCGATCGCCGCGGCCTGCCCGGCGGTCACCCGGCGGCGGGCCTTGAAGGTCCGGATCGGCTCGTCGCGCAGCACCCGCGCCAGACTAGGGTCCGGGAGTGTGGACTCCGACCTGCTCTGGCTGATCGCTGGGGTCGTGCTGATCCTCACCGAGGTGTTCACTCTCACTCTGGTGCTCGGCTTGGTGGGAGTGGGCGCGCTCGCCGCGGCCGCCGTCGCCTTTGCCGGGCTCGGCGCCGCCGCGCAGCTGGTCGCCTTCGCCGCGACAAGCACGGCGCTGCTGGTCTTCGTCCGCCCGCCCGTCAAGAAGGCCCTCGACCGCGGCGGGACGAGCGAGCGCACCGACCCGCGGGTGCTCACCGGCGCCAGCGCGGTCGTGGTCGAGCGGGTCAGCGAGGACTCCGGTCAGGTGCGCATCAATGGCGAGCTGTGGCGCGCCCGGCCCTACGCCGGCAATGCCCCGATCGAGTCCGGGGCGCCGGTGAGCGTCGCCGCCGTGGAAGGTGCGACCTTGTTGGTCTACTCGCCCGACCTGTCCTGAACCCCCTCTCCGAGAGCCGGATCCCATGGATGCAGCAGCCGTCGTCGTCTTCCTTTTCGCCGCGATCGTCGCCCTCGTCCTGTTCAAGACGGTACGGATCGTGCCGCAGGCGTCAGTGTTCGTCATCGAGCGGCTCGGGAAGTACAGCCGCACCCTCGAGCCCGGCATCCACCTGCTGGTCCCCGCACTGGACCGGGTGCGCGTGCGTACCGACATCCGCGAGCAGGTCGTCGGCTTCCCACCGCAGGCCGTCATCACCAGGGACAACCTCGTGGTCGGGATCGACTCGGTCATCTACTACTCGATCACCGACCCGGCCGCCGCGCAGTACAAGATCGAGAACGTCGTACAGGCGATCGAGCAGCTCGTCGTCACGACGCTGCGCAACGTCGTCGGCGGCATGCAGCTGGAAGAGGCGCTGACCGGTCGCGACCACATCAACGAGCGGCTCGCCGCTGTTCTCGACGAGGCGACCGGCAAGTGGGGCGTCAAGGTCAACCGGGTCGAGATCCGCGGCATCGAGCCGCCGCCCACCATCCGGGACGCGATGGAGCAGGCGATGCGCGCTGACCGCGGCAAGCGGGCGGCGATCCTCACTGCCGAGGGCCAGCAGCTCTCGGTGGTCCTCAACGCCGAGGGCTCGAAGCAGTCGGTGGTCCTCAACGCCGAAGCAGACCGGCAGGCCACCATCCTTCGGGCCCAGGCGGAGCGGGAGGCGATGCTGCTGCGCGCGCAGGGCGAGGCCCAGGCGATCGCACTGGTCGTCGAGGCGATCAAGACGGCGGGCATCGACGACACGGTGCTGGCCTACCAGCGTCAGCAGATGCTCCCGCGGATCGCCGAGGGCGACGCGAACAAGGTGTGGTTCGTCCCGACCGACATCGCCGGTGTGCTCGGGCAGACCGCGAAGGGCCTCGGCCTGGGCGAACCGGAGCGGAAAAGCCTGTAGGTGCAGACCTTCCTGCCCTATCCCGACCTGCGCGCCAGCTGCCTCGTGTTGGACGACCGGCGACTCGGCAAGCAGCGGGTGGAGACCTTCCAGATCCTGCGCGCGCTCACCTGGCCGGACTACGCCTGGAAGAACCACCCTGCCGTACGGATGTGGCGCGGCTTCGTGCCCGCGCTGGTCGGCTACGGGCTGGAGAACTGCCGCGAGTGGACCCGGCGCGGCTATGCCGATGCCGTCGCACCGCAGCTGCTCGCCTGGTCCGGGGGGACCGAGCCGGTCGCCCCGTCGCTGCCGCCGTGGTTCGGCCTGGAGGCGCTGCACCTGTCGCACCGCTCGTCACTGCTGCGCAAGGATCCGGATGCTCGCCGGACTCGCCACCGCGAATCGCACGCTGTGGGTCAGCCCGATACGTCGCCGCCGGTGGCGACCCGCGCGCCAGGCTGCTCGACCACTTCGGCGAGCCGCCGCCGCGTACGTCCTGACTCCCCCCACCCGTTGATCTCCAGGGAGCGCGCGACCGCTTCCGGTCAGCGTGCCTGCGCCTGCCGCGCGGCGTATGTCCGGTCGGCCTCGTCGATGCTCGCCCGGCTGTTCAGGTCGACACCTGCGCGGGCGGCCGCCTTCTGCATCTCGGGGCTGCTCAGGTCAGGGGCCCGAAACGGCTTCGGGCGGATCGTCCGGTCCTTCTCGGCGTGCGGCCGCTGCTGCGCCGCGAGTTGACCGGCCGAGTCCTCCGCGAACTGCGTCGTCCGGGTGGTCACCGCGACGCTCGAACCCGTGAGCACAGATCCGACCAGCGGCGCGTACCCAGAGGAGTGCCCGAGCCGGTTCGGGTGATAGGACTCCTCGACCGGGCTGGACAGGCCATTGAGCCACTCGGTGTCGTCACAGACGGCGTGCCCGAAAATGGCAGAGGTGGGATTGCTGAAGCCGAGTCCGGCGTTGCTCGCCGCCGTGGAGATCTTGGCGTTGAGCAGGTCGGCTGTCGCATTCAGCCGCGACTGCTCGGTGGGCGAGAACCACGTGAAGGCGTTGCAGTCCTCGCCGTTGAACAGGCGCGGGTAACCCCCGACGACAACCGTCGCCTTCGGTGCCCGCTCGCGGATCGATGCGTACAGCGTGGCCAGTCGGGCCGGGAGCTGGTTGGAGATGATGCTCTGGGCCCGGTCGATGGCGCCGTTGCAGTTGCTGCCCCAGGCGGGCTTGGCGCACTCGGTCAGCACGGAGGAGAAGCCGGCGTCGTTCCCCCCGACGGTGATCGAGGCGTACGCCGTCGAGGCCCCCAGAGAGGCGAGCTGCAGGTTCGTCACGTCGGCGACCGTCGCCCCGGAGCAGGCTCGGAAGTTCAGCGCGTAGCCCTTGCTGCTGGCGATCAGCGACGGAAAGGCGTAGACCGAGCGCTGACAGGACGTCCCGTCGCTCAGGTAGCTGCGCGTTCCGGTCCCGGAGGAGTAGGAGTCGCCGAGCGCGACGTACGCGCTTCCTGCGGCCTGCACCGGGGTGGCCGCGAGCGCGAGTAGGACGGTCATGGCAGCCAGGCATGCGGCCGTACGGCGAGAGCTGTGCATGGTCGTGGAGTCCCCTGCGATGGTCCCGCCCCCGGGTGGAGCGAGGTTGCCGAGCAGGATGACATCCACTGGCGCTTCGGGCAGGTGCTTCAGGGAGATCGATTTCCTGACATCACGGGCAGGACGACGCGGACGGCACCAGGGCGCACCGTGACGGTGCAGGGCAGCGTCCCGACCGGGTCGCCGTCGGCGAAGACGCGGAAGGGCCGGTCTGCGGCGAGCTCCACGACCCGCCCGCGCTGCACGGTGACCGAGGGGTCCTTCACGTGGGTCCCGCGGAACACCTTGGGCAGCGAGCTCGCGAAGCGCAGCCGGCCGGTCGCGGCGGTGCTGACGACGTCGAGCGAGCCGTCCTCCATGCTGGCGTCGGGCGCGAGCCGCATGCCGCTGCCGTAGACCCCGGAGTTGGCCACCGCGACCGCCCAGCCGCGCACCTCGAGCGGGGCGCCGTCGATGCTGCCGGAGAACAGTGCGGGTCGCCAGCCGGCGATGGCGGCGAAAGAGCTGACCACGTAGACCAGCTGTCCGAGCGGCAGCCGGCTCCGAAGGACCCGCTCCTGCACCTCGCTGTCGAAGCCGATCGAGGCGATGCCGAGGAAGGCGGTCTCGGCTGAGGCGCTGGTGACGATCCCGAGGTCGAGAGCGCGGACCTGTCCTTTGGACAGCAGTGCGCAGGCGGCGGGCAGATCCGGCGGGATGCCCGCGGCGCGGCAGAAGTCGTTGCCCCGGCCGCCGGGTAGGGCCGCCATCACCCCGCCGGTCGCCGCGACGACCCCGGCAACGCGTCCGACGATGCCGTCGCCGCCCATGGC
This sequence comes from Mycobacteriales bacterium, assembly GCA_038256525.1. Lineage (GTDB taxonomy): Bacteria > Actinomycetota > Actinomycetes > Mycobacteriales > SCTD01 > SCTD01. The sequence continues at coordinate 10,445 of JBBSKF010000028.1, forward strand.
GACGACGACGCGGTCGTCGGCGACGGCGGCTGCGGTCAGCTCATCGGCGTGCTCCAGCGAGCGGGTCGTCGTGACCACCAGGTCGTGCCCGGCCGAGCGCAGCGCTGCCTCGGTGGCCGGGAGCCGGGCGCCGGCCCGGCCGCCGCCGGCGGAGGGGTTGACGACCAGCTGAAGCCTGCGCACCGCCCCTCCCTACCACGAGCGGTGGCGTACAGTGTGACACATGCCGTCACAACGTCACATGGAGGATCCGCTGCTGACGGCCGCGCGCGGCTGCATCCTGGAGGTCGGCCTGCGCCGGACCACCCTCGCCGATGTCGCGCGGCGCGCCGGCGTGAGCCGGATGACGGTCTACCGGCAGTACGGCGACCTGTCGGCCATCGTCGCCGCGCTGCTCACCGACGAGCTGCTGGGCCTGCTCGACGAGGCTCGGGAGCAGGTCGCGCTGCTGCCCACCGCCCGCGAGCGCCTCGTTCGCGCCGGCGTGCGCGTCGTCGAGCAGCTGGCCGTGCACCCGCTGTGGTGCAAGGTGCTCGACCTCGACCCCGAGCTGCTGCTGCCGCTGGTGGTCGACCGCTTCGGCTCCTCGCAGCGTGCCGCCGTCGACCAGGTGGCCGAGCAGGTCGAGCTCGGTCAGCAGGACGGCTCGATCCGAGCCGGTGACCCGCAGCTGCTGGCCACCTGCCTGCTGCTCACCGCCCAGTCGTTCGTCTTCTCCGCGCGGGTCATCGCCGCCGAGCACAAGAGCGAGCAGACCGGCGCGGAGCTGCACCGGCTGCTCGAGGGATACCTGCGACCATGACCGGGCCGCACCTGACCGCCGAGCGCCGCGCCCGCGACCTCGACCGGTTGGCTGGCGAGACCGTCGACGTGCTGGTGATCGGCGGTGGCGTCACGGGCTGCGGGGTGGCCCTCGACGCCGCTTCCCGCGGCCTGTCGGTCGCGCTCGTCGAGCGCGTGGATCTCGCGCACGGTACGAGCCGCTGGTCGAGCAAGCTGGTGCACGGCGGGATGCGCTACCTCGCGACCGGTGACGTCGGGCTGGCGCTGGACAGCGCGCGCGAGCGGGGGGTGCTCATGACCACGACCGCCCCCCACCTGGTCCGACCACTGCCGATGGTGCTGCCGCTGGGTCGTGACGTTCGGAGCCGCGACGCAGCGCTGTTCGACGCCGGGCAGCGGGTCGCGGGCGGGTTGCGCCGGATGGCGCACACCTCCCGGGCGACCCTTCCCGCCCCACGCCGGCTCGGCGCGCCGGAGACCGTCCGCCTGCTGCCGGCCGTGCGTCGGGACGGGCTGCGGGGCGGGCTGCTGAACTGGGACGGCCAGCTCGAGGACGACGCGCGCCTGGTCGTCGCGCTGGCGCGTACGGCCGCTTCCTACGGCGCGCGGATCATCACCTACGCCGCCGTGCTGAGCGCTGACGGCACCGGGGCGCTGGTGCGTGACGAACGGACCGGAGCGACCCTGCGGGTGTCGGCGCACGCCGTCGTGAACGCCACCGGCGCGTGGGCGGACCAGCTCGCCCCGCAGACCAGGTTGCGCCCCAGCAAGGGCGTGCACATCGTGCTTCCCGCCGCGCGGCTCGGACACCCGGCAGCCTCGCTCACCGTGCCGGTGCCCGGACAGGCGAACCGGTATGTGTTCGCCCTGCCGCACGGCGACGGCATCGTGCACGTCGGGCTCACCGACGACCCGCTCGACGGCCCGCTGCCGGATGTGCCCAGGGCGCAGGAGCACGAGATCGGCTTCCTGCTCGACACGCTGTCCCGCGGCCTCGAGGTGCCGCTCGACCGGGCCGACGTGGTGGGCTCGTTCGCGGGCGTCCGTCCCCTGCTGGCCGGTGTGCAGGGCCGCACAGCCGACCTGTCCCGCCGGCACGCGGTCGTCCTCGGTGACGACGGGATGTGGACGGTGCTCGGCGGCAAGCTGACGACCTACCGCCGGATGGCGCAGGACGCCGTCGACCGGCTGACCGACCGGCCGTGCCGCACGACGCGGCTGCCGCTGGTCGGCGCGGTGGGGCCGGCCCGCCCGGCTCCGGCGCGTCTTTCCCGACGGTACGGCGCGGAGGCCGCTGACGTGGCGGCGCTCGCCGCGCGGGACCCGCGCCTGCTCGAGCCGGTCGCGCCGGGGGTGCCGGTGCTGGGCGTCGAGCTGGCTTGGGGGGTGTGCGCGGAGGGCGCCCTGACGGCAGCGGATCTGCTGGAGCGGCGCACCCGGCTCTCGCTCGTCGACGCCTGGCACGAGGTGGCCCGCCCGGCCGCCGCGGCGGCGTTGGCAGGGGCCACCGTCTGACCCGGGCATCAACAGGAGGGGGGCCGGGCGGAGAGGGAACCGACCCTGGCGTGATCCACGGGGAGTTCGAGGTGGATCCAGCGGCCGGAACCACCTCAACGGCCGCGTGGATCACCGGGTTGGGGGGTTAGCGTTCACCACGTGCGCGATCCCCGACGCGACCTCGTGCCGCCCGGCTGGCCGACGGCGGTGCTGCCGCCGCAAGCCCCTGACTGGGAGCGCAGCGCGGTCGGCTGGCTGTTCGACCTGTGCCCCCCGGACTACCGGGCCCACGAGGTGCTGCGCCGCCACCCGGTCGTGCTGGCCCGGTTCGCCGCCGGCCACGTCGAGAGCGCGGTCGAGGCGGCCCGGCAGGGGATCCGCACCGCCCGGGCGGAGCTGTCCGGGCTGGTGCCGGTGGACGCGGTGGAGGCGGCCCTCGCGGCCTACGACCGGGAGGGGCGGCGGCTGGTCGTCGTCGGCCGGGAGATCGCGCTGGTCGACGCGGCGCTGCGGGGCGAGCGGCACGTACCCCGCCTGTGATCCGTTGGGTCTGTGACCGCCGCATCTAGACTCGGGGGAGCCAGCCCGGCGATACGGAAGCGGAGGACGCGTGAGTCTGCTCGACGACATCCACGGTCCCGCGGACCTTCAGCGACTTCCCCCAGCGCAGCTGCCGCTGCTGGCCGCCGAGATCCGTGACGTCATGGTCGACACCGTCTCGCGCACCGGTGGGCACCTGGGGCCGAGCCTCGGTGTGGTCGAGCTGACCCTCGCGCTGCACCGGGTCTTCGACTCGCCGCGGGACAAGGTGCTGTGGGACACCGGACACCAGGCGTACGTCCACAAGCTCCTCACCGGGCGCCGGGCGGCCTTCGAGACACTGCGCAAGCAGGGTGGCCTGTCGGGTTACCCCAGCCGGGCCGAATCCGAGCACGACCTGGTGGAGAACAGCCACGCCTCCACCGCGCTGTCCTACGCCGACGGGCTCGCGAAGGCCTACCGGCTGCGCGGCGAACGGCGGCACGTCGTCGCGGTCGTGGGTGATGGCGCACTGACCGGCGGCATGTGCTGGGAGGCCCTCAACAACATCGCGGCCACGCCCAACCCGATCGTCATCGTCGTCAACGACAACGGGCGGTCCTACTCGCCGACGATCGGCGGGCTCGCCGATCATCTCGCGACGCTGCGGATGACGCAGGGCTACGAGCGGGCGCTGGACACCATCAAGACGACGCTGGCCCGCACCCCCGTCGTCGGGACGCCGGTCTACACGGCGCTGCACGGTCTCAAGCGCGGGCTCAAGGACCTGCTGCAGCCGCAGGTGCTGTTCGAGGACCTCGGACTGAAGTACGTCGGCCCGATCAACGGCCACGACATCGGCGCCATGGAGGCCGCCCTGCGACGGGCCAAGGCCTTCGGCGGACCGGTGATCGTGCATGCCGTCACCGTGAAGGGCTTCGGCTACCAGCCGGCGGTGGACGACGACGCCGACTGCCTGCACAGCGTCGCGCCGGTCACCGACCCGCTCACCGGCAAGCCCATTCACGTGAGCGCCCGTGGGTGGACCGGGGTCCTGGGGGAAGAGCTGCTCGCGATCGGGGCGGAGCGACCGGACGTCGTCGCCATCACCGCCGCGATGCTGCAGCCGGTCGGGCTGCGGGCCTTCTCCGAGGCCTACCCCGACCGCACCTTCGATGTCGGCATCGCCGAGCAGCACGCCGTCACCAGCGCCGCCGGGCTCGCGATGGGGGGACTGCACCCCGTCGTCTGTCTCTACGCGACCTTCCTCAACCGGGCCTTCGACCAGACCCTCATGGACGTCGCGCTGCACCGGCTCCCGGTGACCTTCGTGCTCGACCGGGCCGGGGTGACCGGTGAGGACGGCGCCAGCCACAACGGCATGTGGGACCTGTCGCTGCTCCAGCTCGTGCCCGGCATCCGGCTCGCGGCGCCCCGCGACGCCGCGACGCTGCGCGAGGAGCTGCGCGAGGCGCTCGCCGTCGCGGACGGGCCGACGGCCGTGCGCTTCCCGAGAGGCGCTGTGGGCGCGGACATCCCCGCTGTCGAACGGCTCGGGGTGGTGGACGTCCTGCGCCGGTCACCCGGCGACGACGTGCTGCTCGTCGCGGTCGGCGCCTTCGCAGGCCTGGGCCTCGAGGTGGCCGAGCGCGCCGCTGACCAGGGCATCGGGGTCACCGTGGTCGACCCGCGGTGGGTCACGCCGGTGCCGCCCGAGCTGATCGAGCTGGCCCGCGACTACCGGCTGGTGTTCACCGTCGAGGACAACGGGCGGGTCGGCGGGGTCGGCGCGCTGGTCAGCCAGGCGCTGCGCGACGCCGACATCGACGTGCCCGCCCGCGACATCGGGATCCCGCAGCGGTTCCTCGACCACGCCAGCCGCGCGCAGACCCTCGCCGACGTCGGGCTCACCGCGCAGGAGGTGGCCCGCCGGCTCGTCGAGACCGTCGCGAGGCAGGGCGGGGTGCTGTCCCCTCGGGACGACGCCGACCGGCCGGACCGACCCTTCAGGCCCACTTCCCCTGCGGGATGACATCCCGCAAGCGCGCCGGAGTGTCATCGCGCAGGGGAAGTCGAGCAGGGAGTCGGCGCGCTGACCCTCAGCGGTAGAGCACGTCCCGCGACCACGGCGCGTCGACCGCCGCCTCGCGCAGCACGATCCGCTCGGGCCGGCCGCCCTCGGGGACCAGGGTGAGCTCGTCGGCGGTCAGCAGCAGCGGCCGGGCGAATCCCCGCTGCTCGGCCGGGGTCGCCGCAGCCGCGGCCGGGCCGAAGGCCGGGTCGATCTGCGCGAGCCGGGTCCAGCCGCGCGTCAGCATGGGGACGACCGCGGCACCGAGCCCGTTGTCCTGCTGGGCCAAGGCCGTTCGCAGGCTGCGGGCACCGAGCAGGGTCACCGCGTCGCAGTCGCCGAACGGCCGCAGCACGCCCTTCGGGTCCTGTCGGGCGCGCTCCGCCGCAAGTCCCCCGAGCCGCTCCAAGTCAGCGCGCACACGCAGCCAGACGACGTCGGAGTCGATGCCGGTCGCGTCCACCACGCTGGCCGGCAGCAGGACCACCCGGTCCGGGTCGGCCGGGTCGAGGCCGACCGCGCCGAGGCCCAGGTCGAGGGCGTCGCCCATCACCCGCTCCTGGACCCAGTCCAGGCCCGGGTGCGTGATGTGGTCCAGAGGCAGGCCGACGGGGCGCAGCGCCAGCTCCACCGCGGCCCGGCCGGCGTCGGCGCACCAGCGGCGGGCGAGCAGCCAGGAGGTGAGCCGGGCGCGTCCGGCGGCCTGCTCCGGGTCGTGTCCGGCAAGGGCCCGGCGCAGCTGCGTCCACGAGACCGTGACCGACGGATCGCTGGTGAGCACCACGCCGTGCTCGGCCGGCTCGAGGTCGAGATCGGACAGCACGCACACCGACAGCACGCCGCGGCGCAGCTCGGGAAGGGTGGGTGGCTGCACGTCTCGGACGATACCCACCCGGGACGCCGTTGAGGCTGGGCCGATCGGGTGACGTGCCGGCCTACGTGCACCACACACCCTCTCGTCTAGCGTGCCGCTCGTGCGGGTGCTGGTGGTCGAGGACGAGGTGCCGCTCGCCGACGCGGTCGCCCGCGGTCTGCGCCGAGAGGGCATGGCGGTCGACACCGCCTATGACGGGGAGTCCGGCCTCGAGAAGGCGATGATCACCCGCTACGACGTGCTCGTGCTCGACCGCGACCTGCCCGGTCGCTCCGGCGACGACATCTGCCGGCGGCTCGCCCGGGAGGGCTCCCTGACCCGGGTGCTGATGCTGACCGCGGCCGGCACGCTCGAGGACCGGGTCGCCGGACTCGAGCTCGGCGCGGACGACTACCTCGGCAAGCCGTTCGCCTTCTCCGAGCTCGTGGCGAGGGTCCGCGCACTGGCCCGGCGGGCCACTCCCGCCGCACCGCCGGTGCTGCACGGGCCGGGCGGTCTGGTCGTCGACCCCGCCCGGCGCACGGCGACCCGGCACGGTCAGGACCTGGGCCTGACCCGCAAGGAGCTGGGCGTGCTGGAGGTGCTGCTCGCGGCCGAGGGCGCCGTCGTCTCCAGCGAGGAGCTGCTCGAGCGGGTCTGGGACGAGTTCGCCGACCCGTTCACGACGACCGTGCGGGTGACCGTGATGACGCTGCGCAAGAAGCTGGGCGAACCCCGGGTCGTGCTCACGGTGGTCGGCGCGGGCTACCGCCTCGAGCAGGACCGACCGGGATGATCGACGCCGAGCCGCGGACACCGTCCCGTACGACCCTGCGCTGGCGGCTGACGCTGGTCTACGGCGCGGTCGCGGTGACCGTCGGACTGCTGCTGCTGGTGCTCTCACTGGTCCTGGTCGACCGGGCGCTGTCGGCCAGCTTTCTCGACATCCGCGGCATCGGCGTGCGCCTGCCCAGCGGCGAGATGCTGACCTTCGGCGCCTTCCAGGACTCGCTGCGCCAGGAGGCGCTTCGTCGTGTCCTGCACCAGGGGCTGCTGGCCCTCGCGGTGCTGGGCGCGCTGGGCGTCGGGCTGTCCTACTTCCTCGCCGGTCGGGTGCTGCGGCCGCTGCAGGACATCACCGCGGCCGCGCAACGGCTGTCGGCCGAACGGCTCGACGCCCGGATCGCGCTGCCCGGCCCGCAGGACGAGCTCAAGCAGCTCGCCGACACCTTCGACGCCATGCTCGCTCGGCTGCAGGCGGCTTTCGAGGCCCAGCGCCGCTTCGTGGCCGACGCCAGCCATGAGCTCCGCACCCCCCTTGCGGTCATGCGCACCGAGGTCGACGTCGCGCTCGCCGACCCCGATGCGGGGATCGAGGACCTGCGCGCCGCCGCGGTCGTGGTTCGGGACGCCAGCATCCGCGCCGACCGGCTGGTCGACAGCCTGCTGCTGCTGGCGCGCAGCGATCGCCTGCAGGTCGACGGCCTGCCGCTGCGCGAACGGGTCGAGCTGCCGGCCGTCGCCGAGTCCTCGCTCGCGGCGGTCGCCGCCGAGGTGCGCGAGCGGGAGCTGCGCGTCGAGACGTCCTACGGCCCGGCCGGCGTGCTCGGCGATCGGGGGCTGCTCGAGCGGCTCGCGGGCAACCTCGTCGAGAACGCCGTACGCCACAACGTCGTCGGCGGCTGGGTGCGCGTGGACACCGGCACGGTCGAGGGTCGGGCCCGGTTGGCGGTGTCGAGCTCCGGCGCGGTGGTGCCGCCGGAGGAGGTCGACGGGCTGTTCGAGCCGTTCCGTCGGCACGGCACGGCGCGTACCGCCCGTCGGGGCGCCGGCCTCGGCCTGTCGATCGTGCGCGCCGTCGCGCAGGTCCACGGCGGGACGGCGACGGCCACCGCTCATCATCCCGACGGGGGCCTGACCGTGACGGTCGAGCTGCCGCGCAGCCCGTGAACGGGTCATCCCGGCGTAGTCCGTTCTGACCGTTCGCGCCGGAAACGCTTCGCGGACGCGGCGCCGGACGCACGATGACAGTCCAGTGGGTGGCTGTGCTCCGAGGGGGAGTGCGGTCACCCACTGCCATGCTCGGCGCTCGCGCCTCCCTGATCATCTGGCGTCCGCGGGCACCGAAACAACCCTGATCTTCGCCAGTTGATCAGGGAGGGTTCAGGGCCTCAGGCGGTACGCCGGCGCGCCGCCCCGGCCGCCGCGACCAGCAGCAGGGCGGCCACGGCGAGCAGAGCCGAGGGGCCGGTCGCCGGAAGTCGGGCGCCGGAGGCCGGCGCGGTGGTCGGCGCGGCGGCGACCGGCCCGGTGGCACGTGCCGGTGGGGCCGGCGCCGCGGCAACCGGTCCGGCGACCGGGGCGGGGTCCTGCGGTGCCGCCGGCGCGGCGAACGGCCAGACCCCGTTCGTGAAACGCACGACGTGGAAGCCGGTCTCCTGACCGCTCACCCACATCTCGCCCCGCTCGGGCACGAACGCGACGGTCGAGCCGGTGTGCAGGCAGGAGCACGTCCCCCTCCCCTCGATCGCGCTGTCCTGCCCGGCCGGCGGGCTGAAGTAGGCGATCTCCCGCGGCGCGGCCGGGTCGCGGATGTCGAAGACGCGGACCCCCGAGCGCAGCATGCTGCAGGCCACGATGCCGGGCTCGACCAGCTGCGGCACGCTGCAGAAGTGGCCGCTGTAGGGCCCGCCGAGCAGCGCCGAGGTGTCGTCCGCGACGATCGCCCGGTTCTCCGGCTCGTGCACCTGCAGTCGAAGCTCGGACACCACCCGCGGCGACCGCGGGTCGCTCACGTCGATGAGCCGGGAGGCACCGACGTCGCCGTCCCCGAGGGTGTCGACGAACTCGTCGTTCTCGATCACGAACGGCCGGCCGCCGATCGTCACCGGGATGGTCGACTGCGGGATGCCGATGTTGGGCCAGCTGACCTTGCCGAGGACCTCGAAGCCGGCGCGAGGGACCAGCACCGGCGCGAGCGCGCGGGCCTGGATGGCGCTCACGTCGTAGACGACCAGGCCGGCGTCGGGGCCGTAGGCGACCGCGTCGTACAGCGTGTTGCCGTCGGCGCTGACCGACATGCCGTGGGAGATCACGTCCGTGACCGCGATCGGAGTCGGCAGCGCCGGGTTGCTCAGGTCCACGGCGGTGAGCGTGTTGCCGATGGTCGAGCCGACGTAGTAGGTCCGGCCGTCGGGGGACAGGCTGCCCTCATGGCCGAGCAGGCCGCCGAGGTTGACCGAGGCCAGCAGTCGGGGCCGCCGGCAGTCGGTCGCGACGTCGTAGACGTCAAGGGTGCCGGGCAGCGTCGCGGCGTTGCCGACCGCGGCGACCAGCAGCCCGCGTCCGGGGCTGAGGTCCATGGACTCGTGCGGGGACAGCATCCCGGGAGTACGCAGGAACGCGGTCTCCACCGGGGCGGTCGGGTCGCTCACGTCCAACACGTGGGTCCCGGCTTCGAGCGGCTTGCTGACCAGAGCCAGCGGAAGCCCGCCGGGCTCGCCGTTGTAGTAGGCGCAGTCGCCGTAGCGCAGCACGCGCCAGCCGGCGCTGCTCGCGAACCTGCCGACCTCCTCGGTGTTGCAGGTGTATCCCCGCGCGGCCCGTCCGCTGGCGACGTCGGCCGGGGGGATCCGGCCCTGCAGGTCGGTCTCCGGCAGCGAGCCCGGCCCGCACACTGCCGTAGGAACCGCACCGACCGGTGCCGCCGCCTGCGCCGAGAGGACGGTTGCTGCCGGCAGCAGGAGCAACGCCGCTGTGATCAGAACTCGGCAGGCGGAGGGGGTGGGCACGACCCACCCTACGGTTCAGCAGACGTGTCTGCCGGCGATCCGGCGCAGCACCGGGGCGTGGCCCGGCGCCGCGCGGGCGAACAGCAGGTGACCCGTCGAGCCCCCGCCGACCTCACCGAAGCCCAGCCGCTGCAGCAGCCGGCGCGAGGCCTCGTTGCCCGGTCGCACCTCGGCGGTGAGCCGGCGCACGCCCGGCTCCCGCTCGAGGACGGCGCAGAGCGCACCGACCGCCTCGGTCCCGAAGCCGTTGCCGCGGGCAGGGGGCGCGAGCCCGTAGCCCAGCTCCTGGTCGCCGTCGGGGCTGACCGTCCCGGCGACGCCGAGGGTGCCGATCGGGCGTCCCTCATGCTCCAGCAGGTAGGTGCACCGGACGTCGGCCGGGTCGGTGGCGGCCGTGCGGACGAGCAGATCGAGGTCGTCCGGACCGGGGAAGCCGTGCTCGCAGGGTGCGGCGAGCAGGTCGCGGGCCAGCGCCGGGGTCAGCGGCCGAAGGACCAGCCGCTCGGTGTAGAGGACGGTGTCAGGCACCAGGGGGGTCCGCCGCGACCGGGTCCGCCGCGACCGGGTCCGGCAGCGCCTCGGCGAGGCGGGCGGCCACGGTGCGCACCTGCCAGGGACGGGCCCCGCTCGCGCGCAGCCGGGCCCCCACCGACTGCTCGGTGGGGGCGGGCGGCGGTGTCCAGGCCAGCCGTCGTACGGCCTCCGGTTGCACGAGGTTCTCCGGCGGCAGCCGCAGCTGCGCGGCAAGCTCGCAGACAACGGCCCGGACCCGCGCGAGGCGCCGAGCGGCGACCGGGTCGCGCTCGGCCCAGCGGTTCGCCGACGGTGGCCCGTCGCCGTTCAGCACCGCAAGCGGCAGCTGGTCCTCGGTCAGGGCGGCGGCCTGCTGCAGCGCGCTGAACCAGGTGTCGACGTGGCGCCGCGTGGAGCGGCCCCGGAAGACCGGCAGCTCCAGCAGGGCAGCTGCACTGGCCGGCGCCGCGGTGACCGCGGCCAGGATGGCGGCGTCGGGAAGGATGCGCCCGGGCGCGATGTCGCGGCGGCGGGCCATGGCATCACGGGCCTCCCACATCGCCCGGACCGCTGCCAGCTGACGGCGCGAGCGCAGCCGGTGGATCCCGGACGTGCGCCGCCACGGATCGGTGCGCGGACCGGCCGCCGGCGCGACACGGACGGCCTCGAACTCCTCCTGGGCCAGCTCCAGCTTGCCCTGCGTGCGGAGCTCGAGCTCGAGGGCGTCGCGTAGCTCGAGCAGCACCTCCACGTCGAGGGCGGCATAGACGAGCCACGTGTCGGGCAGCGGTCGGGTCGACCAGTCGGCGGCGGAGTGCCCCTTCTCGAGGCGCAGGCCGAGGACGTTCTCCACCATGGCCCCGAGGCCGACCCGCTCGAGGCCCGCCAGCCGCCCGGCGAGCTCGGTGTCGAAGATCCGGGGTGGCGCCAACCCCACCTCGACGAGACAGGCGAGGTCCTGGCTCGCGGCGTGCAGCACCCACTCGTCGTCCTGCAGGACAGCGGACAGCTGCGACAGGTCGGGGCAGCCGATCGGGTCGATCAGCGCCGACCCCGCACCGGCCCGCCTCAGCTGCACGAGGTAGGCCCGCTGGGAGTAGCGGTAACCCGAGGCGCGCTCGGCGTCCACGGCGACCGGACCGGTGCCCGCGGCGAAACGGGCGACGACCTCGGCGAGCGCTGCGGCCGTCTCAGTGACCGGTGGAACCCCGTCGCGCGGGCGCAGCAGCAGCTCGACATCGGGGTCGACGGATCCAGCCGGTATCGCGGGCTGTTGGCCGGCCACCCCCTCCCCGTGACCCGGCAGGGTCGTCGTCACAGGACGAAGATTACGCGTGAGTACCCCCAAAGTGGGGGTAAACGCGTCAAGCCGCGAAAGTCGGCGGCTAGCGGATGGCTCCCGCGCGCATGGTCATGGCCACCATCTCGGCGCGGTCGCCCGTGCCGAGCTTGCGGGCGATCCGGGCCAGATGGCTCTTGACGGTCAGCGCCGACAGGCCCAGCAACCCGCCGATCTGCTTGTTGGACTGCCCGTCCGCGACCAGCCGCAGCACCTCGACCTCCCGGCCGGACAGCTCACTGACACCGCCGTCCTGCGGCCCGCCACGCAGCCCCGCCGCCAGCAGGGAGGCGACCGACGGGTCGGCGTAGACCGCACCGTCGAGCACCCGGCGCACGCCGTCGGCGACGACCAGCGGTGAGGCGGACTTGAGCAGGTATCCCTGTGCTCCGGCAACGAACGCGGCGCGCACGGAGTAGGGGTCGTCGGCGGCCGACAGGACCACCAGGTGCTTCCAGCCGCCGGCCCGCAGGTCGGCCAGCAGGTCCAGTCCGCTGCCGTCCGGCAGGCCCAGGTCGAGCAGGCACAGCTCGCGGGGGCCGGACTGCCGGGCGCGCGCCCGGGCCTCGGCGAGAGTTGCCGCCTCGACCACCTCGGTGGCTCCGAGCAGCCGCAGGCGCGCCACCATGGACTCGCGGACAAGGGGGTGGTCGTCGACGACCATGGCGGTGAACGCGCGTGAGGGTGCGCTGCCGCCCTGCACCGGGATGCTCTGCATGGCGCTGTCAGTACCGGCTGTCACCGTTGCCTCCGCCTGTCTGTGCTGTGTGCGGGCATCAGCGGCCGGGACGGACGCCGTTCTCGTGCTGCTTCGGCCACAGCTGTCGGGTTCTGTAGCCCCGCTGCCGGTCACTGGGCCGAAAGGGTCAGCCGCAAAGGCTCCACCTGGGTCAGTGGGCTGCCGATGGGGTGCAGATGCCCCGGCCGGAAGGAGGTCCACCGTGCCGAGAGCCGCGCGGGTCGTCCGCCTGCTGGCCGCCCTCGGTCTGCTGCTCGCCCTGTCGGTGTCCCTGGTGACCGGTTGGGGCGCCGTGCCGTTCTGGTACGTCCCCGTGCTGGCTCTCGCGGTCGCCGGCTCGCAGGTGGCCGCCGTCCACCTCCAGCGTGGTGGCCACCGCTCCTGCTTTCCGCTGACCGAGAGCGCCCTGGCCGCCGGACTGGTGCTGGGGTCCGGCGCCTGGACGGTGCTGGCGGTCGGTGCCGGCGTCGTCCTCGCCCAGAGGGTCCGACAGCAGCCGCGGCACAAGCGGGACTACGACGTGGCGCAGCTGGTCGTCGCCACCGCCCTGGCCCAGGCGTTCGCCGGGGCGCTCGGCGGTGGGCTGCTCGCGGCCGGCGCCGGCATGGCGGTCTTCTGGCTCGTCAGTGACAGCTCGGTGGCGCTGGCCGTGTCGCTCACCTCCTCGCGACCCTTCCGCTCGCTCGTCGTCTCGAGCGCCCCGCAATCGGCGTTGCGTACGGCGGGTAGTTGCTCGATCGGGCTGCTGGCCGGATACCTGATGCACGAGGCTCCGCTGGGGCTGCTGGGCCTGGTCGTGCCGCTCGCGCTGCTGTGGTCGTCCTACGGCCGGCAGAGCTCCCACAGCGCCGAGGCCCGGCTGTTCGCGGAGCTGGCCCGCGGTCAGGAGCGTGAGAGTGTTCGCTCCTACGACACGTCCGCGCAGGTCGTGGTCACCGCAGCCGCCCGGCTGCTCGGCGGCGCCGACGTGGAGCTGGTGCTGCTCGCCGCCGACGGCCCGGTCTGCTTCGCCGGCGACGAGACCGGCATCCGGGAACGACGACGGGCGGGCGCGTCGGTGTTCGACGAGCCGTGGGTCATGAAGGCGCTCGGCGAGCGGAGCCTGAGCGTCGGCCGGGACGCGAGCCGGCCGTACGTCAGCGCGGTCCTGGGGCCGTCCGACAGCCCGCTCGCGGTGCTGCGAGCGCGGCGCTGCGCCGGCGCGACCGCCTTCGACCGCAACGAGCTGCGTCTCACCGAGGTGCTGATCGGGCAGGCCGAGTCGTGGCTTTCGGTCGCTGAGCTGGCCGACCGGCCGGGGGCCGAGACGCCGGCGCTGGTTCTGCTTCGCGAGTCCGCCCATCGGCTGGCCTGTCTCGCCGAGTCGGCCGGCTCAGTGGACGACATCGTGGACGAGCTCCACCTGGTGGAGCAGGCCGTTGCCTGCCTGCTCGGCGCGACCGCCGCGACCGGCACCCGGCCGCCGCCAGCCGTGGCCAGCGCCGTGCCGCCGCGGCCGAGGGCGGCCGACTGGACCAACACCGGCGTGCTGTCGTGACGGCCCTGACCGGCATCAACCGCCACCGCGCCGCGTTGCCGCTCGCCGTCTGGGCCGGACTGTGGTGCGCCGGAAGCGTGCTCGCAAGCATCGCGGTCTCGGCCGGGGCGCTGTGGGCGCTCGGCAGCCTTTCCGCGACAGCCGTCGAGGCGCTGGCTGCCGGCGCGGTGGTCGGACTGCTGCTCTGCCTCGGCGCCGTGACCGGCGCTGCCCGGCTCGCCGCGGGGCTGCGGGGCCTGCACGCCGACGCCGCGCTGCGGCTGCGCGAGCCGTCCGCGCCCATCGGCCGACCCGGCCACCGGCCGGCGAGCGTGCGGGTGACCAGCGAGCTGGCCGAGCTGGCCCGAATCCTGTCGGCCCTGCACCTGCGGGTGCGAGTGGCCGACGACCTGGGCGAGCGGCACCGGGTCACGGCGCGGACCGCGGGCGCAGGCGTGGTCGAGCTGCTGTCGGGTCTGGTGGCGGCCGAGGAGGGCGCCCGCGGCCAGCTGGCCGCCGATCTGCATGACACGGTCGCTCAGTCACTGATGCTCGCACGGGGGCTGCTGCACGCGAAGCCGACCAGTGCGGCGGAGCTCGCGATGCTGAGCGACTACGTCGAGGACGCCGAGGAGCAGGTGCGCGCGGTGATAGCCCGCACCCGGCCCCCAGCACTGCAGGAGGGTGACCTGGCCGCGGCAGTTGTCGGGCTGCGTCTGGACATGCAGGCGCGCTACGGCCTGCGCGTGCACCTGCAGTGGCCCGAGGCGACGCATCCACTGCCGCTCGCCGCTGCTGTCACGCTCTACCGCTTCTTCCAGGAGGCACTGCTGAACGTCGTCAAGCACGCCGAGGTGGACGACGCCAGCGTCTGCCTCGAGATCACCGGGGACGCGGTGCTGGCGAGCGTGCGCGACGAGGGGCCCGGCTTCGTCCCAGCCGCGGTCGGCCCGGACCGCGGCCGGCACGTCGGGCTCGACCTGCTCCGCGAACGGGCCCGGCTGGCCGGCGGCGCCGTCGAGGTGCAGAGCTCCCCCGGGGCGGGGGCGGTGCTGCTGCTGCGGCTGCCGCTGTCGTCCGGCGTCGCTGTCCCCGGCGTGCCGGAACAGCGCGAGCGGACCCCGCTGTCCTGAGCGGCCTGCCTCAGCGGCTGCGCAGCGCGAGCACACCGGGCGGCGGCAGCCCGGCCGTCGCGCACAGCAGATCGGTCCACGCCAGCAGGTGCACCCGCAGGTCGAGCCCACCGTCGGCGTCCGGCAGGGGCGTCCAGGACGCCCGCACCTCGACCTCGCTGGCTTCGTCCGCGTCCTCGATCTGCCCGAAGCGGCAGGAGACGGTACGGGTCACCGTGCCGCCTGCGGCCGTGTGGCTTGCGCCACGGCCCTGCAACGACTCGGTGAGCCAACTCCACCCCACCCGCGCCAACGCCGGATCGGCGGCCATCTCGGCCTCGACGTCGGCCGAGACGAAGGCGACGACCCGGGTGTCCCCGCGCCAGCCGTCCTGGCCGCCCGGGTCGTGCAGCACGACGAAGCGCCCGCTCGCGACCGGCTCGTCGTCGCGGGAGATCTCGGCGGAGACCGCAAAGGCATGCGGTGCAAGGCGCTTGGGAGCCGGAACCTCCTGCAGGTCGAGCCCCGGCCGATCGGGACGGGCGATCGCGTCACGCAGTCCGACGAGGGCGGCGCGAAAGGGCTCCGGCACCCCCGATGGCTCCAGCGACACGGTCACCGTCGAAACGTACGTCGCCGCGGTCGCATTCTCGGTCAGCCGACACGGTGACGCGCCGGGGCCGTCGTGGCGAGGCACATAGCGTGACCGGATGGCCGCCCTGTCCGCGCTGCTCGCGGCCCTGCTCTGGGGGACGGCCGACTACCTGGGCGGCACCGCCGCCCGCCGCATCCCGGTCGTCAGCGTCCTGGGCGTCCAGCAGCTCGTCGCCCTGCTCGGGCTCGTCCCGCTCGCCGCGGTGATCGGCGCCTTCGACGAGCCGCGGGCGTACGTCCTGCCCGCGATCTTCGCCGGCCTGACCGGCATGGTCGCGCTGGGGGCGTTCTACCGGGCGCTTGCCATCGGGACGATGGGCGTGGTGGCGCCGATCGCCGCACTCGGCGTCGTCGTGCCGATCGTGCTGTCGCTGCTGGACGGCGAACGTCCGGGTCCGGGTCAGCTGGCCGGCATGGCGGTCGCGGTGGTCGGTGTGGTCCTGGCGAGCGGGCCGGAGCTGTCCGGCCGGGGTCGCGGCGGGGCGGTGCCGCTGCTGCTCGCCGGTGTGGCGGCGCTCGGTTTCGGCGCCGTCCTCGTGCTGGTGGCCGACGCGAGTGGCGGCGAGGACGGAACCGTCGGCGCGGTGGTCATGACGCTGCTCACGATGCGCCTGGCCAGCGTCTGCGTGCTGACGGTGCTGCTGCTGGCGTTCGTACGGACCCGTGGGGCTGAGATCGGGGTGCGACGCGGTGACCTGCTGCTGCTGGTGGCGATCGGGGTCTTCGACGTGGGCGCGAACGGCGCGTACGCGCTCGCCTCGCAGTCCGAGCTCGTCAGCGTCTCGGCCGTCCTGGCCTCGCTCTACCCCGTCGCCACGGTGCTGCTGGCCCGACGCTTCCAGGCCGAGCGTCTCGGCGGCGTCCAGCTCGTCGGGGTGGTGCTCGCCCTGATCGGCGTGGTGCTGCTGGCCGCCGGGTGACGGCCTGTCGAGCGTGACGAGGAGCCCGTCGACGAGGATGATCGAGACCATGCTGCGTGTGCCGCGAATCGCCCTCTGTGCCGTGCTGTTGGTCGCCGTCGCTGGCTGCGGAGGCGTCGAGGAAGACCCGGTCTTGCGCCCGCCCGACCCGTCGACCGCGTCGACAGCGTCCCCGCCGTCGTCGCCCGGGTCGGCGTCGACGCAGCCGTCAGCGGCGCAGTCCGAGCCGACGGCCCCGGCCGAGGCGTTCCCGGCCAACACCGCCGTCGACACCGAGGAGCCGACCGGGGGGCCGCTCAGCGTCGTCGCGGTGCGCGTGGCGAGGCAGGACGGCTACGACCGCGTGGTGTTCGAGCTCGCCGGCAAGGTGGCCGGCGAGCCGGGCTGGCGGGTCGAATACACCGACGATCCGGCGCAGCAGGGCTCTGGCGATCGCGTCGACGTCGGCGGCGCCGCGACGCTCGCGATCGACATCACCGGCGTGGGCTATCCGATGGACACCGGCGTCGAGGAGGAGACCGACGACCCGACCCTTCCCGCGGGCTTGACGGTGATCGAGGACGTCGTGCTCGGCGCCACCTTCGAGGGGCAGTACCAAGCCTTTGTCGGGACGGCCCGCGAGGCGCCGTTCCGGGTGTTCCGCCTTGCCAATCCCGCCCGCGTGGTGATCGACGTCCGGCACAGCTGACCGCGACTGACGAGTGCCTCCCTGATCATCTGGCGAATTTCGCGCGCGACACGCCGGGGTTGCACGCCAGATGATCAGGGAGGGTCGGCCAGAGTGCTCAGGCGGCGGCGCTCACCTCGACGACGACCGCGTCGGCCGTGAAGATGCCGACCACGATCGCGTGACCACACTCGACGCACGCGAGGTCCAGGCAGTCCAGGCCGTGACCGTCCTCGCACGGGGGCACCTCGAAGGATCGCTCGTCCGCGCAGCCGGCACACCAGCGCAGTCCCACCAGCACCATCGACATCCCTGCCACCTCCTTCACCTCGAGTGATCCTGACCGTGCCACGAGGGTCCGACAGAACCCGGAAGGCGCGCCGCCCGAACCGTGGGACGATGGGCGGGCGATGACCCCAGCCCCCGCCGAGTCGGCGTTCCTTTCGGCGTGCCGCCGCGAGCCCGTCCCGCACACCCCCGTCTGGTTCATGCGGCAGGCCGGGCGCGCCCTGCCGGAGTACCGCCGGCTGCGCGAGGGCAACCAGATGCTCGACGCCTGCGCGACTCCTGACCTCGTCACCGAGATCACCCTGCAGCCGGTCCGGCGGTACGGCGTCGACGCGGCGATCCTGTTCTCCGACATCGTCGTGCC